>NZ_WBKT01000096.1 GCF_008868175.1 Micromonospora sp. AMSO31t | reverse complement strand
GCGCCGTGGCAGCGCTTGTACTTGCGGCCGGAACCGCACGGGCAGGGCGCGTTGCGGGACGGGCCCTCGCCCGCGCCGTCGACCTGGCCTGGAGCGGCCCGCCGGGCCGTGCTCGCCGCGACCGCCTGGCCGCTCGCCCCGCCCGCCGCACCCGGCGTCCGGCGCGGGGTGGAGGCGGCGGGACGCTCCGACGTCTCGGGCCGGCCGATGCCGAGCGCCGGCGCCTGCTCCTCGGCGCGCTCGAGCACCGGCGCGCCACGGCCGGCCTCGCCGTCGACCGCGGGCGCCGAATACTGCAGGCCCTGCTGCTGCGGCGTGCGGTTGAGACCCTTGGCGCGGATCTCCACCGGCTTCTCCAGCAGCTGGACTTCCTCCTCCTCCTCGGCCTCCGGCGCCGCCTCCTCGACCTGCACCTCCAGGTTGTAGAGGAAGCCGACCGTCTCCTCCTTGATGCCGTCCATCATGGTGGCGAACATGTCGAAGCCCTCGCGCTGGTACTCGATGACCGGGTCGCGCTGGGCGTACGCCCGCAGGCTGATGCCCTCCTGGAGGTAGTCCATCTCGTAGAGGTGCTCGCGCCACTTGCGGTCGATCACCTGGAGCAGGACCATCCGCTCGAGCTGGCGTACGGCTTCCTCGCCGAGCTGCTCCTCGCGCCGGTCGTACGCGGCGTTCGCGTCCTCCTTGAGGCGGGCGAGCAGGAAGTCCTGGTCGAGGCCGGCCCGGGAGCCCAGCTCCTCCTCCAGCTCGTCGATGGTGATGCCCACCGGGTAGAGCTGCTTGAGGTTGGACCAGAGCTGCTCGAGGTCCCAGTCCTCGGCGTAGCCCTCGCTGGTCGCGCCCACCACGTACGCGGCGACCACGTCGTCGATCATGTTGCGGACCTGCTCGGAGAGGTCCTCGCCGTTGAGCACCCGGAGGCGCTCGGCGTAGATCACCTGGCGCTGCTTGTTGAGCACCTCGTCGTACTTGAGGACGTTCTTCCGGATCTCGGCGTTCTGGCCCTCGATCTGGGCTTGGGCGCTCTTGATCTGGCGGGTGACCATCTTCGACTCGATGGGCACGTCCTCCGGGATGTTGAAGCGGTCCATCACCGCCTCGACGGCACCGGCCCGGAAGCGCTTCATCAGGTCGTCCTGCAGCGACAGGTAGAAGCGGGACTCGCCCGGGTCACCCTGCCGGCCGGCGCGACCGCGCAGCTGGTTGTCGATCCGGCGCGACTCGTGCCGCTCGGTGCCCAGCACGTAGAGGCCGCCGGCCGCGGCGACCTCCTCCGCCTCGACGTCGCAGGCCTGCTTCCAGGTGGGCAGGACCTCCTCCATCGCCTTGGCGTACTCCTCGGGCTGCTCGACCGGGTCGAGGCCGCGCTGCCGCAGCTCGTTGGCGGCGAGGAACTCGGGGTTGCCGCCGAGCAGGATGTCGGTGCCACGGCCGGCCATGTTGGTGGCGACGGTGACCGCGCCCTTGCGCCCGGCCTGGGCGACGATCTCCGCCTCCTTGGCGTGGAACTTCGCGTTGAGCACCGAGTGCGGGATGCCGCGGCGGCGCAGCATGTGGGACAGGATCTCCGAGTTCTCGACCGAGACCGTGCCGACCAGCACCGGCTGGCCCTGCTCGTGCCGCTCGGCGATGTCCTCGACAACGGCGTTGAACTTGGCCTTCTCGGTCTTGTAGATGACGTCCGCCCGGTCGAGGCGGACCATCGGCCGGTGCGTCGGGATGGTCACGACGCCCACCTTGTAGACCTTGTTGAACTCGCTCGCCTCGGTCTGGGCGGTGCCGGTCATGCCGGAGAGCTTCTCGTAGAGGCGGAAGTAGTTCTGGAGGGTGATGGTGGCCAGGGTCTGGTTCTCCTGCTTGATCTCCACCCCCTCCTTGGCCTCGATCGCCTGGTGCATGCCCTCGTTGTAGCGGCGGCCGTGCAGGATGCGGCCGGTGAACTCGTCGACGATGAGGACCTCGCCGTCGCTGACGATGTAGTCCTTGTCGCGCTTGTAGAGCTCCTTGGCCTTGATCGCGTTGTTCATGTAGCCGACGAGCGGGGTGTTCACCGACTCGTAGAGGTTGTCGATGCCGAGCCGGTCCTCGATCTTGGCGACACCCCGCTCGGTGATGGCGATGGTGCGCTTGGCGTGGTCGACCTCGTAGTCGCCCTCGCCGTCGGTGCCGGGCTGGAGGCGGGCCACCACGGAGGCGAACTCCTGGTACCAGCGGGCGGAGTGCTCGGCCGGGCCGGAGATGATCAGCGGGGTCCGCGCCTCGTCGATGAGGATCGAGTCGACCTCGTCGACCACGGCGAAGAAGTGGCCGCGCTGGACCAGCTCCTCCTTCGACCACGCCATGTTGTCGCGCAGGTAGTCGAAGCCGAACTCGTTGTTGGTGCCGTAGGTGATGTCGCACTCGTAGGCCACGCGGTGCTCGGTGGCCGGGCGGTTGGGCAGCACCACGCCCACGGTGAGGCCGAGGAACTCGTGCACCCGGCCCATCCAGGCGGCGTCGCGCTCGGCCAGGTAGTCGTTCACGGTGATCACGTGCACGCCCTTGCCGGCGAGCGCGTTCAGGTAGACCGGCATGACCGAGGTCAGGGTCTTGCCCTCACCGGTCTTCATCTCGGCGATGTTGCCGAAGTGCAGCGCCGCGCCGCCCATCACCTGGACGTCGTAGGGCCGCTGGCCGAGCACCCGGGCGGCGGCCTCCCGGCACACCGCGAACGCCTCGGGCAGCAGGTCGTCGAGGGTCTCACCGTCGGCGAGCCGCTCCCTGAACTGGTCGGTCATGTCCCGCAGCTCGTCGTCGCTGAGGTTGACGTAGTCGTCCTCGATCGAGTTGACGGCGGCGGCGATGGCCTTGAGCCGACGCACCATACGGCCCGCGCCCGCGCTAAGGACCTTTTCCAGAATCGACACGGATCAACGCTCCCCTAGACAGTCTCGAACCATCGTAGGCGCTCCGGCGCGGCGATGGTCACTGGTGGCTGCGGTCCGGAGCCGCGAACCCGACATAACGCCGAGCGGGCGCGCTGACCGGCGGTAATCGGGTTACGCCGTACGCGAACGATCCGGCACGATGGCTCGGGTGGAGCCTGTGGAGATCATCGAGGACGGCCTGCTCCTGCGACCCTGGCGGGCGGAGGACGCCGACGCGGTGCACCGCGCCTGCCAGGACCCGGACATTCAGCGCTGGACCACCGTACCTCGCCCGTACCTGCCGGAACACGCCCTCGAGTTCGTGACCACGATCAGCGGGACGGCCTGGGCGGAGGGCACCGGGGCGCCGTTCGCGGTCTGCGACGCGCAGACCGGCGAGCTGCTCGCCTCCTGCGGCCTCGTCTCCGTCGACCGCGGCCTGGACTCCGCCGAGGTGGGCTACTGGACCGCGCCCTGGGCCCGCGGCCGGGGCGTGGCGGTCCGCGCCACCCGGGCGGTCGCCCGCTGGGCGTTCGACGCGCTCAAGCTGCGCCGGGTGACTTGGCAGGCGGAGGTCGGCAACCACGCCTCCCGGCTGGTCGCGCTCCGGGCCGGCTTCCGGGTCGAGGGCGAGCTGCGGCTGGCCCACCCCTCGGTCGACGGCCGCCCGGAGGGCTGGATCGGCTCCCTCCTGCCGCACGAGCTGGGGGCACCGGGCGAGCCCCTCCGCTACGGCCCGGACACCCTGGAGGCCCGCCGGGCCGCCGTCTTCATGCGGCCCCAGCCGGTCCTGTTCGCCACCGCGGGCGACACCGAGCTGCAGCTGCGCGCATTCGAGGAGCGCGACATCGACGCGCTCGTGACCACCTGCCGCGACGAGGACAGCATCCGCTGGACCACGGTGCCGCACCCCTACCAGCGGCAGCACGCCGAGGGCTACCTGCGGGACATCGCCGAGGCGTCCTGGGCCCGGGGCAAGGGGGCGACCTACGCCGTCGCCGACCCGGACGATCGGTACGTCGCCTCGATCGACCTGCGCATCTCCCCCGGCGACCCGCTCGTCGCCGACGTGGGCTTCATGACCGCGCCGCACGCCCGGGGCCGGGGCTACCTGCCGGCCGCGCTGGCCGCGCTCTGCGCCTGGGGCTTCACCACGCTCGGCCTGGCCCGCATCGAGTGGCGGGCCAATGTCGGCAACACCGCGTCGCGCCGGGCCGCCGAGAAGGCCGGCTTCACCGTCGAGGGCACGCTCCGCGGCGGCGTCCAGCACCGCGGGGAACGGCAGGACGTCTGGGTCGGCGGGCTGCTGCCACAGGACCTGACGTGACGCCCGAGACCATCGAGGCGTACGGGGTGCGGCTGCGGCGGAACCGGCTCACCGACGTGACGGACACGGCCGCCGCCTGCGCCGACCCGCTCACCCGACGGTTCCTGCCCGGCCTGCCCGACCCGTACACCGCGGAGAGCGCCCGGTGGTGGATCACCGAGGGCGCACCGGCGGCCTGGGCCACCGGCGGCGCGGCGTACGTGATCGCCGACCCGGCCACCGATCGGTTGATCGGCGCGGCCGGCCTCAGCCACCCGGTGGCGGAGCGCGGCCAGGCGGAGATCGGCTACTGGGTCGCGCCGTGGGCGCGCGGCCGGGGCGTCGCCACGGCCGCCACCCGCGCGCTGGCCGAGGCGGCCTTCGCCGCCGGCGCCGTCCGGCTCGAACTGCTCACGCAGGAGGAGAACGCGGCCAGCCAGCGGGTGGCGCTGGCCGCCGGGTTCCGGCACGAGGGGGTACGCCGGTCGGCCGGCCAGGGCCGGGACGGTCGCCACGACCTGGCCGTCTGGGTACGCCTCGCCGACGACCCGCCCGGTCCGACCGTCCGGCTGCTGCCGGACCTGCCCGACGGCCGGCTCACCGACGGCGTGGTGACGCTGCGCCCGGTCGGGCCGGCGGACGCCGAGGTGGTGTACCGGCTGCACACGCTGCCGGAGGTGGTGGCGAACCGGGTGCCGCCGGCCCCGCCGACGCGGGAGTCGGTCGAGCGGCGGTGCCGCCGCGCGGAGAGCCAGTGGCTGGCCGGCCGCGCGGCCGACCTCGCCGTCCTCGACGCGGGCACCGGCGCCGTGGTGGGCGGCTGCGCGCTGGTGTACGACGAACCGAGCACCGGCCAGGCCATGCTCGGCTACAGCATGCTGCCCGAGGCGCGCGGCCGGGGGCTGGCCACCCGGGCGGTGGGCCTCGTCGCCGGCTGGGCGTTCGAGATCGGGCTGGCCCGGCTCTGGGCCGGCACCCGACCCGAGAACCTCGCCTCGCAGCGGGTGCTGGAGAAGGCCGGCTTCGGCCGGGAAGGGCTGCTGCGCGGCCGGCTCCCCGGCCCGGACGGCACCCGGATCGACTCGTTCATCTTCGGCCGGCTGCCGGGCGACGGCACCGGCTGACGGCGGAAGCCGCGGTGGTCGCCCACCACGGCTTCCGGCCGGTGTCGTCCCGCGGGGTGGTCAGGGTCCGGTGTCGAGCGAGATGATCCCGTAGTCGTAGGCGTGCCGGCGGTAGACCACGCTCGGGCGGCCCGACTCCTTGTCCTGGAACAGGTAGAAGTCATGGCCGACGAGTTCCATCTGGAACAGCGCGTCGTCGACCGTCATCGGCTCGGCGGGGTGCACCTTCGCCCGCGCGATGTGCCACGGCTGGTCGTCGGGTTCCTCGTAGCCATCCTCGTCGGGCCGTTCCGCGACGGCGGTGGCCGTCGCGTGCCCGTTCAACGCCGCCAGGCCGGGCCCTTCCAGGTCGGTCACCGGCAGGTCCGCGGTGGCGGCGGCGACCGAGAGCGGCGCGTGCCGGCCGCGGTGCACGCGGCGGCGGTCCGCCGCCCGGCGGAAGCGGGTGTCCAGCTTGGCGATGGCGGCGTCCAGCGCGCTGTAGAAATCATTCGTGCAGGCCTCGGCCCGGATCACCGGGCCGCGCGTCACGCAGGTGATTTCCACCCGCTGGCAATGATCGGCCTGGCGCGGATTGCGCTCGTGGAACAACTCGACGTCCACGCGAATGAGCTTGTGGTCGTAGCGTTCGATCTTCGCGAGCTTTTCGGCTACGTGCACCCGGTAATGGTCCGGCACTTCGACGTTACGGCCCTTGACCACGATGTCCACGTGACCTCCCTTGTTCGGACGGTCGTTCGGTCCGGATCTTCCGGTCGACGCGCCCTGGGAGAACCCCGTCCGGCGTCGACCGATGGTGTACGGCTACGCCTCCTTCCAATGCCGGGGGAAGGTTGGCAACCCTCCTACCCCCGACACGAAAACGCTAACTCCTGTTCGGCCACCAGTCACCCCCAGTTGCCGGGAGAGGCCGCGAAATTTAACAGCTCATACACCATGGGGTGAAACGGAAACACGAAGCGTTACGCATGGTGCCGTTTTTGCGTTGCGGCGAGCACGGCCGCGGCCTTTGGCGGCATTCCCGCGTCGCGCAGAACACGGCTCACCGCCGCCAGCGTGGCCCCCGTGGTGACGATGTCGTCCAGCAGCACCACGGGACCGGCCACTCCGCCGGTGCGGCGCAGCCGGAAGGCCGCCTGGGCCGCGGCGGCCCGCCCGGCGCTGTCGAGCGCCACCGAGTCGGGCCGGGGCAGCGCGCGCAGCGGCCGGAGCACGCGTACCGGCCAGCCGGCCGCGCCCAGCCGGGCCGCCGCGTGGCGGGTCAGCCGGTCCAGGTGGTCGCCGTACCGGGCCCGGGCCGCCCGGGCGGTGTCCGGCACCGCCACCAGGGTCACCGGACCACGCGGGCCGACCGCCGCGGCCACCACCTCGGCCAGCAGCGCGCCCAGCGGCCGGGCCAGCCCGTGCCGGCCCCGCTCCTTGTACGCCAGCAGCCCGTTGCGCAGCGCGCCCGCGTACGGGCCGAGGGCGGCGCAGGGCGGCAGGCCGGCCGGGGTCGGGTCGGGTCGGGTCGGCGCCGGGGTCAGCGCCTCCAGGTCCCGCACGCAGCCGGGGCAGAAGCCCTGTCGCAGGCCCGGCACGCGCTCCCCGCAGCCGGCGCACCCAGCCGGAAGCACCAGGTCGGTCAGGTCCGACCAGAGTCCGCCCAGCCCCGGCACCGGCGCCTCAGTAGAGGAAGAAGGGCGCGGTCGGGTTGGTCGCCCGGCTGCCCGCCGGCACGTCCAGCACCTGTTCCCGCTTGATGGTGTCGAACGGGTTGTTCCGGTAGGCCGCCCGGTTCGCCTCGTACATGTACGACAGCGACGGCAGCCCGCCGACCGCCCCGCCCGGGTACGCGGCCAGCTGCGTGACCGCGGCGCCGATGTCCCGCTTCAGCGCGGTCTCCTGGGCGCCGTCGACCGTGATCTGGTGAATGGCCGGCCGCCGGTCGGCCTCGTTGCCCGCGAGCACCAGGTCGTTCTCGGCCAGCCAGTCCACCGCCGTGACGCCGGTGAGCAGGATGGCCAGCCGCTGCGGCGGGCCCACGCTGACCACGCCGCCGTCGACGCTCACCGCGGCCACGTAGAGGTTGCCACCACTGACCAGGGCGATCCGGTGCCCGTCGAGGGACCCGGCGACCGCCACGACGGGGTCAGGGACGGCCAGCGGGACCAGGCTCATCTCGGCCGACCCGGCGAACCGGTAGAGCTTGCCGTCCGCGGCCACCAGACCGGCGGCGTGCCGCCCGTCCATCGAGCGGAGCCAGGTGGGTCGGCCCAGCGCGGCGAACGAACGGTCGCTGGTGTTGAACACCGTCACCGGGTCCGGGCCGGAGCCGACCTTGAGCCGCTGCCGGCGGTCCGGCCCGGTCACCACCAGCGCAGCCAGCACCTGGTCGTCGGCGCGGGCCAGCGCCGCGGCGACCACGTTCTTGTTGTCGTCGGCCGCCAGCGGGACGGCGGCTCTCGGTTCGTTGGGGATGGCAAGCGGGCGGATGGCGCCGTCGTAGACGCTGAACCGCGCCGGGCGGTCCCCGCTCGGGTACGCGGCGTGCGCCCTCCGCTCCTCCTGGAGATCGACGGTCTGCCGCTTCTGGTTCTGGATCTTCAGATCGAGCTGACCGCTCAGCTCGGGCAGCGACCAGGCGAGCTGGGTGGCGAGCAGGCCGAGCTTCTTGTCGTCAGCCCCCGGCATGGTGAGGTTGACCTCCCAGTGCCCATCCGCGCCGGTGGCGTTGTTGATCGACCGGGTGCCGTCGGGCAGCCCGGTCACGCCCTGCGCCAGCCACTTCGACGGGCCCCCGGTCAGCCACTTCACCACGTCGGTGACCCGCCGCTCGGCCGGCACCGACGAGGGCAGGTAGCGCAGGTCGGGCACCAGACGGGACTGGTCGGAGTTCCAGAAGTAGATGGTGCGGGACCGGTAGTACTCACGCAGGGCCGTATCGCTGATCAGCAGCACGTTCGGCACGGCGGTGAGGAGCAGCCCCGGACCGGCCGGATCGGCGCGGCGCAGCTGGAACACGTACTCGGTGACGCTGGCCTCCGGTGCCTCCAGGGTGCCGTCGGCGCCCAGCACGCCGACCTGCTGCACCTTGACGGTCACCGTGCTGGTGCCCTGGTTGTTCGGCGGGGTGACCTCGGGCTTCTCGCGGAGCCGGACCACGGTCAGCTCGATCTCGCTGCTCTGCTGCTTCTCCGGGAGCAGGCCCTTCGCCTCCTGCGCGATGAACTCCTTGGCCCGGGCGTAGGCCTGCTCGCGCTCACCGGCGGCGGCCGCCCGCAGGTAGTTCTCGATGAACGGGCCGGGCTCGACGCTGTCGGTCGGGGTCGGCGGCCGTGCGGGGCTGCCGTTGACCGTGCCGGCCTCGGCGGCCGGACCCGAGCCGTCGACCTGCACCTCGCTCTCGTTCGGGATCCCGCAGCCGACCAGCCCGGCGGGTAGCAGCAGGCCGCCCAGCAGCGCGGCCAGCGCCCGCCGCCGCACGACGCCCAGCTCATGCCTGGCGCTCATGGTGCCACCTCGGCCCGGTCACCGGATCCCGCCGGCCCGATGGCCAGCGCGCCCGCGCCGCTGCCCGGCCCGATGGCGAGCGGGCCGCCGTCGCGCGGACCACCGAACGGCAGGGTCGCGTCGGCCGGCACGAGTCGCAGCGGTGAGGTGGTCAGCCGGTCCCCGGCGCGGGCCGGCAGGGTCAGCCGGAACTGGGCCCCCTGCCCCGGCGCGCCCCACGCCTCCAGCCAGCCGCCGTGCAGCCGGGCGTCCTCCAGGCTGATCGACAGGCCCAGCCCCGTGCCGCCGGTCTGCCGGGCCCGGGACGGGTCGGCCCGCCAGAACCGGTTGAAGACCAGCTTCTCCTCGCCCGGCTTGAGGCCGACGCCGTGGTCCCGCACGGTGATCGCCACCGCGCTCTGGTCCATGCCGAGGGTGATCCGCACGGGCCTGGCCTCGCCGTGCTCGACGGCGTTGCCGACGAGGTTGCGCAGGACCCGCTCGACCCGGCGGGGGTCGACCTCGGCGATCACCGGGCTGTCCGGAAGGTCCAGCTCGATGGCCACCCCGACCCGCTCGGCCAGCCCGGCCAGCCGCTCGGTCACCCGGTGCACCACCGGCACCAGGTCGGTCGGCTCGCTGTCGAGCATCGCGAAGCCGGCGTCGAAACGGCTGATCTCCAGCAGGTCGGTGAGCAGCTCCTCGAACCGGTCCAGCTCGGCCTGGAGCAGCTCGGCGCTGCGCGCCACCGCCGGGTCGAAGTCGTCCCGCTCGGCGAAGATCAGGTCGGCGGCCATCCGCACCGTGGTCAGCGGCGTGCGCAGCTCGTGGGAGACGTCGGAGGTGAAACGGCGTTGCAGCCGCGACATCTCCTCCAGCCGGAGGATCTGCCGTTGCAGGTTGGTCGCCATCTGGTTGAACGAGGCGGCGAGCAGGGCCAGGTCGTCCTCGCCGTTGACCACCATCCGCTGGTCGAGGAGGCCCGCGGAGAGCCGCTGGGCGGTCCGGGCGGCCACCCGTACCGGGGTCACCACCAGGCGGGTGACCAGGGCGGCCAGCAGGCCGAGCAGCAGCACGAGGGCCACGCCGGTGGCGACCACGGTGGCCCGGGCGTCGGCCGCCGTGGCGTCCTGCCGGGTCAGGGGTACGAGGTAGTAGAGCTCCAGCTGCCCGAACCGGGTCGGCACCGGGGAGCCGTAGACCAGATATTTGGTGCGCTCACCGTCGAGCGTGCCGGTGCGGACCTGGTGGGCGACGTTCCCGGCCGCCACCGACGCCCGCAGCTCCGCGCTGATCAGCGGTCGCACCTGCACGTCCGGCGAGGTACGCGCCTCGATGAAGCCGGCGAAGCTGTCGGCCGTGATGGCCACCACGACGCCGCTGGTCTGCGCCGGGTCACCGCCGGCCAGGTAGTTGACCGTGCCGTCGATGGTGTCCTGGAGCTGGGCCTCCTGCGGCTGGCTGTAGAGGTTGAACTGCTTCGAGGCGTAGTCGCTGCCGTTCTGCAGGCGCAGCAGGACGTCGGTCTCGGCGTTCTCCAGCAGGATGTTGGTGAGCTTGTCGGCGATCAGGTACGCGAAACCGCCCACCAGCAGGCTGGACGCCACCAGTGTGATGGTCACCACACGAAGCTGGAGCGACCTCCGCCAGGTCTGGTGGGCCCCGGCGGCGAACCGGGCCGTGCGGCCCGCCAGGACACGCCACAGCGCCCGCGCGGCGCGGAGCCGGCGGGACGCGACGGTCGGCGAGTCGGGGGGCGGGGAGGTCACCACAGTGCTGACCAGGCTATCCGGTGCCCGCCTTGTAACCCACGCCTCGCACGGTGAGGATGATTTCGGGTCGCTCCGGATCCGGCTCGATCTTGGCGCGGAGCCGCTGCACGTGCACGTTGACCAGGCGGGTGTCGGCGGCGTGCCGGTAGCCCCAGACCTGCTCCAGCAGCACCTCGCGGGTGAAGACCTGGCGCGGCTTGCGGGCGAGCGCGACCAGCAGGTCGAACTCCAGCGGGGTCAGCTTCACCTCCTCGCCGTCCCGGCTGACCGCGTGCGCCGGCACGTCGATGGTGATCTGGTTGCCGGGCGGGCCGATGGTGAGCAGCTCCGGCGCCACGTCCTCGCCCCGGCGCAGCCGGGCCCGCATCCGGGCCACCAGCTCCTTGGGCTTGAACGGCTTGACCACGTAGTCGTCGGCGCCGGACTCCAGCCCGAGCACCACGTCGACGGTGTCGCTCTTGGCGGTCAGCATCACGATCGGCACGCCGGACTCACCCCGGATGGCCCGGGCCACGTCGATGCCGCTCATGCCGGGGAGCATCAGGTCGAGCAGGACGATGTCGGGCCGGCTGTCCCGGAACGCGGCCAGTGCCCGTTCTCCGTCCGCGACGAAGGACGGCACGAAGCCCTCGCTGCGCAGGACGATGCCGAGCATCTCGGCGAGTGCGGGGTCGTCGTCGACCACCAGTACCCGGGCTCTCATGGGGTTTATCGTTCCATCCCCGTTCGTTGAAGAGGGTTCGGCGTCTTCACGGCACCGTAGCGCCGAGGGCGGTCCGGCACCACAGCTGACGGCGTGGTCGCCCGCGTGGCGCGCCTGGGCGGACGGGTCCACCGGACGCGGACGCGCCGTGCAACCATGATCCCTCGGGTGTGTCGCCGCCCGCCACCTCCCGCCCGCCAGGAGTACCCGTGCCCGACGTCGGCCCGACCGCGGTGCTCCCGCGCCGCCCGCTGACCGTCGGCGAACTGCTCGACTCGGCCGTCCTGCTGCTGCGCGACCAGGCGCGGGTGCTCGTCCCGCTCGCCGTCCTGCTGGCCCTCGGCGAGCAGGCCCTGCTGCACCCGCTGCGGGTGCTGGCCGGCGCCCGGCCGCCCGAGTGGTGGCCCGACCCGGACCGGTTCGGGTGGTACTGGCTGCTGCTCGCCCTCGGCGCCGGCACCGAGGCCATGATCATCGCGCTGCTCGGCAACCCGGCCGCCCGGGCCGCCGGGGCCGCCCTGCTGGGCCGCCGCACCGGGCCACGCGAGCTGCTGGCGGACGCCCGCTGGGGGCCTACCCTGCTGGCCGGAGCCGTGGTCGGGTGCACGGCCCTGCTCGCCGGGCTGGCCGGGCCGGCCTGGTTCGTCGCGTACGGGCTGCTCGGCGCCGTGGTGCCGGTGCTCGTGGTGGACCGGGTTCCGGCGTACCGGGCGCCGGGGCGGGCGCTGCGGCTGGCGGTCCGGGTCGGTGGGCGGGCCGCCGCCATCCGGCTGCTCGGCTACCTGGGCTGGTGGCTGATCCGGCTCGGCATCGGGCTGGGCGTATACCACGGTCTCGGGCTGCTGGGCCTCTTCGACGTCTCCGCCTGGGCGCTGCCGGTCGCCACGGTCGCGTGGGTGGCCGTGAACGCGGTCGCGTACCCGGCGCTGGCCTGCCTGGACGCGGTGCTGCACCTGGAGACCCGGATGCGCACCGAGGGCCTGGACATCCGGCTCTCCCGGGCCGCGGCTCCGGAACCCGTCCTGCTGGCGGTGCCCCGGTGAGCCGGTGGTGGACCGAGACGGTCGCGGCGCTGGGGGATGCCGTGCCCCTGCCGCTGGCCGCCCTGCTCCTGATCGTCGGGGCGCTGCTGGTCGCGCTGGCCTGGTACTCGTTCCCGGCCTGGGTGCCCCGCCGGCTGCCCCGGATCGGCCGGCCTCGGCTCCCCCGGCTCCGGCTGCGCCTGCCCCGGCGGCCGAAGCTGCGGTTGCCGAAACTGCGGCTGCCCCGGCGGCGGCGCCGGACCCGACGGGACGCCCCCGCCGTGCCGGTGCCCGCGCCCCGGTCGGCCGAGCCGGCGGCGGCGGCCCAGGCGGACCTCGCCGACCGGCTCGCCGCCGAGGGCCGGTACGCCGAGGCGGTCCGGGAACGGCTGCGCGAGATGGTCCGCCTCCTGGTGGCACGGCAGTTGGTGGAGCCCCGCCCCGGCCTGACCGTCACCGAGCTGACCACGGCCGTGGCCCGGGTCCGGCCCGACGTGCGGCCCACCCTGCACACCGCCGGATCGATCTTCTCGGACCTCTGGTACGCCCAGCGCCCGGCCACCGCCGCGCACGACCACCGGATGCGGGATCTCGCCGCCGACCTGCGCCGCGAGCTGGCCGCCGAGGGAGAGCCCCGGTGACCGCCACCCTCGACCCGGCCCGGCCGGCGGCCCCGCCCGCGCCCCGCCGCCGGTGGCACCGGCTGCTTGTCCCGATCGGGCTGGCGGTGCTGCTGATCGTGACCACGCTGGTCCTGCACGCCGTGGACCAGCCCGACCCGGACGACCCGGGTTTCCTCGCTCCGGTCGCCGCCGGTGACGACGGGGGCAGCCGGCTGGCCGACGCGCTGCGCGCGCAGGGGGTGCCGATCCGCCGGGAGACCGACACGCTGCACGCCCTGCGGGCCGCCGGAGCGGGCCCCACCACCCTCTTCGTGCCCGCTCCGGACCTGGTGCACCCGGACACCCTGGCCGCCCTGACCGTGCTGCCGCCCGGCAGCCGGCTCGTGCTGGTCGAGCCGTCCCGCCGGGTGCTGACCGGGGTGGGCCTGCCGCTCGAACCGACCGACCGCCGGTGGGCGACCCGGGCCGTGCCGCCCGACGCCGACGGCGCGCCCTGCCGGCTGCCCGAGGCGCTCCGCGCCGGCACCGCCGCCGTCGACCGCCAGCGCTACGCCGGGCCGTCCGGCACCGACCGGTGCTACGCGGGCGCGCTGCGGCGGATCACCTGGGGCACCGAGGTCGTGGTGGTCGGCGCCAGCGACCCGTTCCGCAACGACCGCATCGACGAGTGGGGCAACCGCGTCCTCGCCACCGGCCTGCTCGGCGGCGACCGCCCGCTGGTCTGGCTCGACCTGCCCGGCCCCGCGCCGGCACCGACCGGCCCGAGCTGGTCGCCGACCCCGGACGACGACGGAACGCCGGTGCCCCGGCGGACCGGCGGCCGCGACGACCGGGCCGACCCGCCGCCGAACCGGGACAACCCGCTCTGGGACGCGTTCCCGCCCTGGTTCTGGGCGATACTCGCCCAGCTCGCCGTGGCCGGGCTCCTGCTGGTGCTGTGGCGGGCCCGCCGGCTCGGCCCGCCCGTGCCGGAGCCGCTGCCGGTCACGGTCCGGGCCGCCGAGACGGTGCTCGGCCGGGCCCGCCTCTACCGCCGGGCCGGCGCCCGGGACACCACCGCCGCGACGTTGCGCGCCGCCGCGCTGGACCGGCTGCTGCCCCGACTCAACCTGCCCCCGGACACGCCGCCCGACGAGGTGGCCGCCCGGATCGCCGCGCACGCCGGGGCCGACCCGGAGCGGGTGGCCGAGCTGCTGCACGGCGCTGCCCCGAAGGACGACCGGGAGCTGCTGGCGCTGGCCCGCGACCTGGACGCCCTGACCCGTACCCTGGCCCCCCACCTGACCGAAGGAGACCCCCGGTGACCGGACCCGTCATCGCCGCCGCGTCGCCCACCGCGCAGCCCGACGCCCGCGCCGCCCTGCACCGGCTGCGGGCCGAGGTGGCCAAGGCCGTCGTCGGCCAGGACGCCGTCGTCACCGGCCTGGTCATCGCGCTGCTGTGCCGGGGGCACGTGCTGCTGGAGGGCGTGCCCGGGGTCGCCAAGACCCTGCTGGTGCGCACCGTGGCGAGCGCGCTGGACCTGGAGTCCAAGCGGGTGCAGTTCACCCCCGACCTGATGCCCGGCGACGTGACCGGCTCGCTGATCTTCGACCCGCGCACCGCCGCCTTCACCTTCCGGGAGGGGCCGGTCTTCACCAACCTGCTCCTCGCCGACGAGATCAACCGCACCCCGCCGAAGACCCAGTCGGCGCTGCTGGAGGTCATGGAGGAGCGGCAGGTCACCGTCGAGGGCGAGCGGCGCCCGCTGCCCGACCCGTTCATCGTGGCGGCCACCCAGAACCCCGTCGAGTACGAGGGCACCTACCCGCTGCCCGAGGCGCAGCTCGACCGGTTCCTGCTCAAGCTGACCGTGCCGCTGCCCGGGCGGGACGAGGAGCTGGGCGTGCTCCGCGCGCACCACGCCGGCTTCGACCCGCGCGACCTGCGCGCCGCCGGCGTACGCCCGGTGGCCACCGCCGCCGACCTGGCCGCCGCCCGGACGGCGGTGCAGGCGGTGCACGTGGCCGAGCCCGTGCTCGGCTACATCGTGGACCTGTGCCGGGGCACCCGGGTCGCCCCGGCGCTGGAGCTGGGCGCCTCGCCCCGGGGCGCCACCGCCCTGCTGGGCACCGCCAAGGCGTGGTCCTGGCTGGCCGGCCGGGACCACGTCACCCCGGACGACGTGAAGGCGGTCGCCCGGCCCACCCTGCGGCACCGGCTCCGGCTGCGCCCCGAGGTGGAGCTGGAGGGCGTCACCGTGGACGCCGTGCTGGACGCGGTGCTGGCCACCGTGCCGACACCGCGATGACCTGGCGGGCGGGTCTGCTGCTCGCGGCGAGCGCGGCCACCCTGCCGGCCTGGCCAGCGCCGTTCCTCGGCGTCGCCGTGCTGACCGCGGCGGTCCTGCTGCTGGTCGCCCTCGACTGGGCCCTCGCGGCGCCGCTGCACGGGCTGGCCGCCACCCGCGCCGGGGACCGCGCGGTCCGGCTCGGCGGCACCGCCACGGTCACCCTGCACCTGGCGAACACCTCCGCCCGCACCCTGCACGCCCAGGTGCGCGACGCCTGGGTGCCCTCGGCCGGGGCGCGGCCCGACGTCCCCGCCGCGCGGGTGCTCACCGTCGCGCCGGGCGGCACGGCCACGCTGCCGGTCCGGCTCACCCCGGCCCGGCGCGGCGACCGGCCGGCGGTGGCGCTGACCGTCCGCTCGCTCGGGCCGCTGCGGCTGGCCTTCCGGCAACGCGCCGGCCACCCGGCCACACCACCGTGGACGCTGCGGGTGCTGCCCCGCTTCGACTCGCGGCGGCACCTGCCCGAGAAGCTGGCCCGGCTGCGGGTCATCGACGGCGTCCAGGTGACCCGGGGGCGCGGCCACGGCACCGAGTTCGACACGCTCCGCGAGTACGTGGTCGGCGACGACGTCCGCTCCATCGACTGGCGGGCCAGCGCCCGCCGCTCCGACGTGCTGGTCCGCACCTGGCGCCCGGAGCGGGACCGGCGGCTGGTGTGCGTGCTGGACACCGGGCGCACCTCGGCGGTTCGGCTCGGCGACGAGCCCCGGCTGGACACCGCGATCGACGCGGCGCTGCTGCTCACGGCGCTGGCCGCCCGGGCCGGCGACCGGGTCGACCTGCTCGCCGCCGACACGGCGGTCCGGGCCCGGGTCACCGGCAGCGGCCGGCCGGCGCTGCTCGCCCGGCTGGTGGACGCCGTCGCGCCGATCCAGCCGGCGCTCGTGGAGACCGACTTCGAGCTGATCGCCGGTGAGGTGCTGCGCCGGGAACGGCAGCGCAGCCTCGTGGTGCTCTTCACCGCCCTGGAGGCGGGGGCACTCGGCGAGGGCCTGCTGCCGGTGCTGCCGCGGCTGGCCGCCCGGCACCGGGTGGTGCTCGCGGCCACCCACGATCCGGTGCTCGCCGGGCTCACCACCGCCCCGCCCGCGACCCCCGACGACGCGTACGCCGCCGCGGCGGCCTGGCGGGCCCTCGCCGAGCGGGACCGGGTCCGGGCCGCCCTGTCCCGCCACGGCGTGACCGTGGTCGACGTGCCCGCCGACCGGCTCGCCCCGGCGGTCGCCGACACCTACCTGCGGCTCAAGTCCCTCGGCCAGCTCTGACGGCCCGCCCGCCGAGCAGCAGCGCGTACGCCAGGAAGGCCAGCCAGACCGCGGCGCCGATCGCCACCCGGACGGCGACCGGCAGCGGCGCCGGGGTCACGAACGCCTCCAGCAGCGCGGAGACCGCGAAGAGCCCGACCAGGCCGGCGGCGACCACGATGGCCGAACGCCCCGCCTCGGCGACGGCCCGGCCGCGGCTCAGCTGGGCCGGCGGCGCGATCCAGGCCCAGGCCGTCCGCAGCCCGACCCCGGCGGCCACGAAGATGCCGGTGAGTTCGAGCAGCCCGTGCGGGGTGATCATGCCGAAGAACACGTCGGCACGGCCGTAGGAGACCATCACCCCGCCGACCACGCCGACGTTCAGCGCGTTCTGCCACAGCAGCCAGAGCACCGGCACCACCAGCACCCCGGCGGCCAGGCACTGCGCGGCCAGCCAGGCGTTGTGCGTCCACAGGTGGAACGCGAAGGTCGGCGCGGTGAACTCGGTGTAGTAGCCGGCGAAGCCGGAGTCCACGAGCTGCCGGGCCGCCTCGGCCCCGATGAACGCGGCGGCGGTGTCCGGGTGGCCGGCGACGAACCAGATGAGGAAGGCCGTGAGCGCGCTGAACGCGGTGGCCACCGCGCACCACCAGGGCCAGGCCCGGTAGAGGGCGGCCGGCAGGTCGGCGACGAGGAACCGGCCCACCGCCGCCCAGGAGGCCCGGGGACGGCCGGTGATCCGGGCCCGCGCCCCGAGCACCAGGTGGGAGAGGCGGCCGACCAGCGCCGGTTCCGGGGCCCGACTGCGCAGCGCGGAGAGGTGGGTGGCGGCGCGCTGGTAGAGCGCCACCAGCTCGTCCACTTCCGCCGCGTCCAGCCTGCGCCGGCCGGTCAGCTGCTCCAGCCGCCGCCACTCGGCGCCGTGCTCGGCCACGTACGCGTCGAGATCCACTCGCCCTCCCCCGTCCGGCGCCCATAGTGTTCACTGTCGGAGTGCGCGCGCAACCTCCCCCTCCGGCACCGTGGGCCGACGCCGGTCTGGTCAGCGGCGAGGCGGTGGAGCTGGACGTCCGGGCGGCCCGGCTCGGCTCGCGGGTGCTCGCCCTGCTGATCGACCTGGTGGCCCAGCTCGCGGTGGCGCTGCTGCTCGGCGCGGTGCTGTCGGTGCTGGTGCTCAGCCTGCCCGGGGACATCATGGACGCCGCGCTGGCCGGCGGGATGCAGCTCGTGCTGCTGGTGCTGGTGCTGGTCGGCTACCCGGTGCTGATGGAGCGCTTCGTCGGCGGCCGGACGGTGGGCAAGCTGGCCGTGGGGCTGCGGGTGGTCCGCGCCGACGGCGGCCCGGTCGGGGTCGGCCAGTCGCTGACCCGCGCGCTGGTGGGCGTGGCGGTGGAGTGGCCGGGGCTGGTGCTGCCGCTGCTGAGCTGGGCGGCGAGCGTGACCGTGATGCTGACCGACCCGCGCGGGCGGCGGCTGGGCGATCTGGTGGCCGGGACGCTGGTGGTGCACACCCGGGGTGCCGGGGGGTGGCGGCCGGCACCGCAGCCCGTGCCGCCGCTGCTCGGCTGGGCGGGCACCCTCGACCTGAGCCGGGTGGACGACGGGCTCGCGCTGGCCGTCCGGCAGTATCTGGGCCGGTTGCACCAGCTCGCTCAGCCGGACCGGTTCCGGCTGGGCCGGGAGCTGTGGGCGGAGGTCGCGGCGGTCACCTCGCCGCCCCCGCCGTGGGCCGTGCCCGAGTCGGCGTACCTGGCCGCCGTGCTGGCCGAGCGGGGCCGCCGGGCCGCCTACCGGCTGGGCCGCGCCCGGGCGGTCACCGCCATGCTCTGGCCCGAGCTGGCGCCCGCGCCGGCCAGCGCGCCGGCACCGGCCGTGCTGCGGCCCGCCGCGCCGTCACCCGCCGTCCCGAGCCAGCCCGGTCCGGTACGCGGACAGCCCACCTCGGTCGACGTCCGGCGCTGACCCGTCAGGAGAAGAGCGCGCGGCCCCACCAGTCGGCGGCGTCGCGGACGCCGGGCGGGCAGGCGAACAGGCCGCTGGAGACGTGCCGCAGGTATTCGTTCATGGCGTCGTTGCGGGCGAGCCGGGTCTGGATCGGCACGAACTGCTTGCGCGGGTCCCGCTGGTAGGCGATGAAGAAGAGCCCGGCGTCGAGCCGGCCCAGCCCGTCCGAGCCGTCCACGAAGTTGTAGCCGCGGCGCAGCAGGCGGGCGCCGTCGTTCTGGTCGGGGTGGGCGAGCCGGACGTGCGCGGTCTCGGCGATCACGGGCTCGCCGTCGTCGCCCTTGGCGGCGAAGTCCGGCTCGTCGAACTCGGCGCGCTTGCCGAGCGGCGCGCCGGCGCCCTTGGTCCGCCCGACGATCATCTCCTGCTCAGCGAGGGGGCTGCGGTCCCAGGTCTCGACCAGCATCCGGATCTTGCGGGTGACCAGGTAGGACCCGCCGGTCATCCAGTCGGCGCCGTCGCCGGGCTGCGCCCACAGCTGCTCGCGGAGCAGGTCGGTCTCCTCGGCCTTGAGGTTCGCGGTGCCGTCCTTGAAGCCGAACAGGTTGCGGGCGGTGGCCTGCCCCCGCGACGTCGAGGACGTACGCCCGAAGCCGAGCTGGGACCAGCGGACGCTGACCACGCCCATGCCGATCCGGGCCAGGTTGCGGATGGCGTGCACCGCCACCTGCGGGTCGTTGGCGCAGGCCTGGACGCAGATGTCGCCGCCGGACAGTTCCGGCTTGAGCGCGTCACCGGCGAAGTGCGGCAGGTCGGCCAGGGCGGCGGGCCGCTTGTCGGCGATGCCGAACCGGTCCCGGCCCTGGGCGTCGCGGAACAGCGTCGGGCCGAAGCCGACGGTGATGGTGAGCTGCGACGGGGGCAGCCCGAGCGCCTCGCCGGTGTCGTCCGGCGGGGCCTCCGGCACGCCGTCGACCGCGCCGATCAGCCCGGCGTCCTTGCCGGCGGTCATCCGGGCCGCGGCGGCGGTCCACTCCTGGAGCAGCGCGACCAGCCGGGCCCGGTCCTTGGTGATGACGTCGAACGCGACGAAGTGCAGCCGGTCCTGGGCGGGGGTGGTGATGCCGGCCTGGTGCTCGCCGTGGAACGGGACCGCGCCGGCCGCCGTCTCGGTGGCGGACGCCTGGTCGCCGCCGCCGAACAGGGCGCCTGCGCCGACCGCCACCCCGGCGACGCCGGCCGCGCCGGCTCCGGCCAGGGTGATGGCCCGGCGCCGGGACAGCCCGGTCCGGCGGGTCGCCTCGTTGGTGCTCGGTTCGCTCATCACGTCACCTCCGGACCCGGTCGTCAGCGGGCGACGACCGCGGCCACCTTGCTGATCGGCTCGGCCAGGGCGTTGATGCTGTCCGACAGTTCCTTGAGCTCGGCCTTGCTGAGCTGGGTGTGCAGCTTCCAGCCGTCGCCGGCCCGGTGCTTGCCGAGGGCGGTCTCGACGGCCGCGAACTCGGTGTCGAGCTGCTTGACCAGGTCGGGCGAGCGCTGCTCCAGGGCGGGGCGCAGCGCGGCGATGGCGGCCTTCGAGCCCTCCAGGTTGGCGTTGAAGTCCCAGAGGTCGGTGTGCGAGTACCGCTCCTCCTCGCCGGTGATCTTGCCGCTGGCGACCTCGTCGAGGAGCGCCTTGGCGCCGTTGGCGAGCTGGAGCGGCGTGAGCTTCTCGGCGTTGGCCTTGGCCACGATCGCCTTCACGTCGACGAGGAGCTGGTCGGCGATGGCGCCGTCCTTGCTGACGTCGCCGGTGGTCCACAGGTCCTTCTCGATCCGGTGGAAGCCGGTGAACGGCATGCCCTCCTCGACGACCTCCTCGCGGCCGTCGATCTTCGGGTCGAGGTCGCCGAAGCTCTCCGCGACCGGCTCGATCCGCTCCCAGTAGGTGCGGGCCACCGGGTACAGGTCCTTGGCCTTGGCCACGTCGTTGGCCTTGACCGCGGCCACGAACTCCTCGGTCTTGGTGAGCAGGGCGGCGGTCTGGCTCTGCACGTAGCGCTGGTAGCTGGCGGTGGCCTGACTCAGGGCGGCGTCGGGGGCGACGGTCGCGACGGTGCCGCTGACCTTCAACGCGCCCCGGATGCCGCGGCCGCTCATGCCGGGCTTGCAGGCGGTCTCGTACGTGCCGGCGGGCAGTTCGACCCGCAGCTCACGGCTCAGGCCGGGGGCGATGTTCTCCACCTCGCCCATCACCCGGTCGCCGGCGGCGTAGACGTAGAACTCGTTGACCTTGGACCCGGAGTTGGTCACCTTGAAGGTCACC
>NZ_WBKT01000095.1 GCF_008868175.1 Micromonospora sp. AMSO31t | reverse complement strand
GCCGCCCACGCCGCGAGCCGGTCCCGCAGCTCCGACGCCGGCGTGCCGTCGACGTGCAACCGGCACACGCCGCCGTCCAGGTGCAGGTCGAGGCGGACACCGCCGGACCGCAGGCCGTGACCGTCGAGCGCCATGGAGAGCAGGCTCGGGGTGCGGATGTCCAGCCCGCGGAGGGTGGGCCAGGGCAGGCGCAGGAACCGCCGGAAGGGCCGGCGCAGGTCGATGCCCGAGCGGTCGAGGACGGCGGTCAGCCCGGTCGTCTCGCCCGTGCGTCGCGGATGTCCATCGAGGAGGGTCACATGTGGTATCGCGAGCGATGACACGGGGTCATAGTTGCATCCGGCGGCGGGTCCGCGCAGCCCCGGGACCGGTGGCTGTGCGGACCCGCCGCCGGACGTCCCGTCAGTGGGTGAGGCCGGCGGCCTGCGCCGCCTCCTCCTGCGCCCGCCGCTCGTCGCCGCTGAGGGTGTGCAGCGGCTTCTCCTTGATGAAGAGCACCACGACCATGGCGAGCAGGGCCAGCGGCGCGCCGACCAGGAACAGCTCGGCCGTGGCAGTGCCGTAGACGTCCTGCACGACCCGCAGCAGCGGCTCGGGCAGCGTGGACAGGTCCGGCACGGCGGCGGACGAGCCACCACCGGCCGCGGCCGGGCCCAGGCGCTCGGTCATCAGCTCGGTCACCCGGTTGGCCAGAACGGCGCCGAGGGCGCTCACCCCGATGGCGCCGCCCATGCTGCGGAAGAACGTCAGCACCGAGGTGGCCGCGCCCAGCTCGTTGGCGGGCACGTCGTTCTGGGCGGCCAGCACCAGGTTCTGCATGAGCATGCCGACGCCGATGCCGAGCACCGACATGTAGATCGAGACCACCATGACGCCGGTGCCGGCGCCGATGGTGCCGAGCAGCAGCATGCCGGCCGTCATGACGGCGGCGCCGGCGACCAGGAAGATCTTCCAGCGTCCGTACCGGGTGATGAGTTGGCCGGCGACCGTCGACGAGACCAGCAGGCCGAAGATCATCGGCAGGCTCATGAGGCCGGCCACGGTCGGCGACTTGCCCAGGGAGATCTGGAAGTACTGCGACAGGAAGACGGTGCCGCCGAACATCGCCACGCCGACCAGGACGCTGGCCACGGTGGACAGCGAGACGGTCCGGTTGCGGAAGATGTCCAGCGGGACGACCGGCTCGGCGGCGCGCGACTCGACGAACACGGCCACGGCCAGCACCGCGACCCCGCCGCCGACCATGAGCGCCGTCCAGCCGGAGGCCCAGGCGAACTTGTGCCCGGCCAGCGACGACCAGACCAGCAGCAGCGAGACGCCCGTCGTGATGAGGGCGGCGCCCAGCCAGTCGATCCGCACCTCGCGGCGGACCACGGGCAGGTGCAGCGTCCGCTGGAGCAGGAAGATCGACAGGAGGGTGAACGGGACGCCGATCAGGAAGCACCAGCGCCAGCCGAGCCAGGAGGTGTCGACCAGGACCCCGCCGATGAGCGGCCCGGCGATGGTGCCGACGCCGAACACGGCGCCGAAGATGCCCGCGTACCGGCCGAGTTCGCGCGGCGGGATCATGGCGGCCATCACGATGGTGGCCAGCGCGGTCATGCCGCCCGCGCCGACGCCCTGCACGACCCGGCTGAGCAGCAGCACCTCGACGTTCGGGGTGAAACCGGCGATCAGCGAGCCGATCACGAACAGGCCCAGGGACGACTGGATGAGCAGCTTCTTGCTGTAGAGGTCGGCCAGCTTGCCCCAGAGGGGCACGGTCGCCGTCATGGCCAGCAGTTCCGTGGTGACGATCCAGGTGTAGACGGTCTGGCTGCCGTTCAGGTCGGCGATGATGCGCGGCAGCGCGTTCGCCACGACCGTGGACGCCAGGATCGACACGAACATGCCCACCATGAGGCCGGAGAGGGCCTGGAGTACTTCACGGCGGGACATGCGGGCCGGGCCGACCTCGGCGGCGTCGGCTGGCGCGGTGGGTGCGGACATGCGGTTCCTCAGCTCGGAGTGCGGGACGGGTGGGGCTCCGGCGTGCCGGGATCCGGCAGGCCGGCGGCGAGGGTGTCGAACGCCTGGTCGACCAGGTCGGCGAGGGACCGGGCGCCGGCGGTGGCGGCCCAGCGGAGCGCGGCGGCGCGGAACGCGGCGCCGGTGACGGTGGTGAGCAGGGCGGGGAACCCGTGGTCGGCTGGCACGCCCACCCGGGCGGCGACGACATCGGTCATCGCGCGTTCCGCCTCGGCGCCCGCCGCGACGAGGCGGGGCAGCAGGGCCGGGTTCCGCATGACCACGTCCATGCGGAGCAACCACAGCTCGCGGTCCTCCTGCAACTCCTCGACCACCTCGCCGAGCGCCGCGCGGATGGCGGCGAGGGCGGGCACCTCCGGTGGCACCTCGGCGAGCCGCGCCACGAACCGGGCGTTGAGCGCCGCCTGGTCGCCGACGAGCGCGTCGTCCTTGCTCGGGAAGTAGTTGAAGAAGGTCCGGGAGGAGACGTCCGCCGCCGCGCTGATCTCCTCGACGGTCACCTGGTCGAGACCGTGCTCGGCGACCAGGCGCAGCGCCGCGGTGGCCAGCGCCGTGCGGGTCCGCCGCTTCTTGCGGTCGCGGAGGCCGCCGTCGGCGGGAGGGCGGTCCAGGGTCACCGGGCGACCCTACAGGCGATCTTGCAGGCTGTGCAAAGTTTCGTACGCTGAAGTGAGCTGGCCGACAGCGAGTCACGGTCCCGGCTCGAAGACGGCGCGGACGCAGCCGTCGAGCCGGTTCCGGAACGTGTCGTAGCCGAGCGGCGCCCGGTCGAGCGGCATCGGGTGGGTGGCGAGGTGTTCGGTGACCAGCTCGCCGCGCGCCATCCGGTCCAGCAGCATGGGGATGTACCGGTGGCCGTGCTGCCGGGCGCCGCGCAGGGTGAGGCCCCTGGTGACGACGGCGCCGAGCGGGAACCGGTCGACGGCTCTGGCGTACGTCCCGAGCAGGAAGACGTTGCCGCCCTCGCGGCAGTGGTAAACGGCCTCGCGGGCGGCCGCGGACCGGTCCGGTCCCGGCCGGAGCCGCTGTCCGAGCCGGGCGGACCGACCCCACCGGCCGCCGCCGGGCGCCGCCGCGCCGGCCGCGTCGATGCACACGTCCGGGCCGCGCCCGCCGCTGCGTTCCCGCAGCTCACCGCCGACGTCCTGGGTTCCGGGGTCGAGGGTCTCGACGCCGAGGTGCCGCTCGGCCATCCGCAGCCGGTCGGTCAGGGGGTCGATCACGACGACCCGCTCCGCGCCCAGCACCACGGCGGCCCGCGCCGCCAGCTGACCGACCGCACCGGCGCCCCACACCGCGACCACGTCCCCCGGCCGGACGCCACCCAGGTCGGCGGCCATCCAGCCGCTCGGGGCGGCGTCGGAGGCGAACAGCGCCCGCTCGTCGGTGACGCCGTCCGGGACGGTGAAGGCGCCCTGGTCGGCGTACGGGACCCGGGCGTACTCGGCGTGGCTGCCGGCGAACCCGCCGAGGGCGGGCGAGGAGCCGTAGCAGCCGCCGGGGGAGAGGACTCCCGCCGGCTCGCCGAGGGCCGGGCCGGCGCCGCCGTTGTCGCACAGGGAGAACTGCCGCCGCCGGCAGGGCCCGCACCGGCCGCAGGACACGACGGAGCAGACCACGACCCGGTCGCCCGCCCGGTGCCGGCGTACCCGCGGCCCGACCTCGACCACCTCGCCGAGGAACTCGTGCCCCAGCACGTCGCCGCGGCGCAGCAGCGGGAGGTGGCCGCCGAGCAGGTGCAGGTCGGCGCCGCAGGTGGCGCTCCTGCGCACTCGGACGATCATGTCCTGCTCGTTGCGCAGCTCCGGGTCGGGGACCTGGGTCACGGCCAGCTGGTTCACGCCCCGCCAGACCAGTGCCTTCACGTCGCCCCCCGGCTCCCCTGGCGGGTGGCCAGCCGGAGCGGCCGGTCAGTCGCCCGTGGTCCGTCGGGACCGATGCTCGCATGAAAACCGCGGCCCGGCGGTGGTTCGGAGGAGCTCCGGACCCCCCGTCTTCGGGGCGCGGGGGACGGCGCGCCGGTCGCCTCCCCCGTCCGGGGTATCGGCCCGTCCGGTTCGTCGTATATGAGCGTTATGTCGGAGTGACTCATTAAGCTCCACGGTGTCATCCAGTCATCGACCCGGGACTACCGGTGCCGGCCGCGCCACGCGGTCGCACCGTCGCCAGCACGCCGATCCGGCGTCGCCCCGGGACGGCTGGAACCAGGTCGCCGGCACCCACAGGGATGCGTGAGTCACGATGATGGACGCGGACACCATGGTCCTACCCCGGCTCGGGTCGGGAGAGAGCCGGGTCGAGGACCCGTGGGGCGAGGACCGCGCGGCCGGTCCCCGGGCCAGCGGCCAGCGTCCGCCGGCCGACAGCCTCCGGTGGCGGCTCGCCGCATGGCTGCTGCCGGCGCTGCTGGCCGGCGGGCTCGGCGTCGTGGGCGCCGGCACTCCCGGCCTGCGCCTGGCGGAACTGGCGACCTGGCGGGCCGCCACCTCCCCGTGGCCGGACGGGCTGCCGGGCGGCGACGTCACGCTCGTGCCGTACCACCTGCTGATGCGCGCCTGGGCGGTGGCGTTCGGCACCACCGACCTCGCGCTGCGCGTACCGTCCCTGCTCGCCGTGGCGGCGGCCGCCGCGCTCGTCGGCGCGCTGGCCGCCCGCATGTTCGCGCCGGGCGCGGGGGTCCTGGCCGGGGTGATCTTCGCGCTGCTGCCGAGCGTCACCCGGTACGCCCAGGAGGCCCAGCCCTACGCGCTGGCCCTGTTCGCCGCGGTGCTCGCCACCTGGTTCCTGCTGCCCGCCCTCGACCGCCCGAGCCTGCGCCGCCTCGCCCCGTACGCCGCCGCGGTGGCCCTGCTGGGCCTGTGCCACGCGGTGGCGCTCCTGCTGCTCGTCGGGCACGGCTGGGTCGTGCTCGCATTCCGGCGGGGGATGACCGGCCGGTGGCTGGCCGCCGCCCTCCTCGGCGCGCTCCCCGCCGCCGGGCTGCTCTGGTCCGGGGTACGCGCCGGCGGGCAGGTCGCGCCGGCGGCCCGCCCCGACCTGGCGGCTCTCGCCGCGACCCCCCGGGAGTTGTTCGGCGTCGCCGCGCTGGGCGCCGTGCTGCTCGGGTTGGCGCTGTTCAGCCTCCCGCTGCGGCGCGCCGCGGCGATCTGCACCGCGTGGGCGGTGCTGCCGCCGCTCGGCCTGCTGCTCATCGCGCAGGCGACGCCGGTCTGGTCACCGTCGAGCCTGCTCTTCACGCTGCCGGCCTGGGCGACCCTGGCCGCGGCCGCTCTGTCCCGGGTGCGCCCTGCCTGGTGGGTGGTGGCGGTGGCCGCGCTGGCCCTGATCGTCGCACCGGCCCAGGCGGCCGTCCGCGCGCCCGACGGGCACGGGCAGGCCACCCGCGAGGTCGCCGAGATCGTCGGCGCCCGGCGGCTGCCCGCCGACGGCGTGGTCTACGGCGACGCGGACGCGCGGACCGTGGTGGCCCGCTACCTTCCCGCCGACCGGCGGCCGACGGACCTGTTCGCCGCGGCGCCGCCGCGCGGCTGTGCCGGCTGCCTGTGGGGCGTCCGGCGACTGTGGGTGATCCGCCCTGGCGAACGCACGGATCCCGTGCCGCCCGTCGGCGGCGCAACGGAGCGGCTGCTGCGCAGCGGATACCAGGTGGCGCAGGTCTGGCACCCGGCCGGGTTCACCCTCGCCCTCCTGGTGGACGACCGCACCGCCCGCTGACCGAACACGACCTTTCAACCCCACTGCCCGCTCAGGGTTCGTGGCGAGATCACCATGGGGGAAAACGTGGCCATCGCCGCTGATACACGCCCGTCCCGGGCCAGCACGCCGGGCAGCTCAGGCAACCGTCCGTCGGTGCTCGCCCCGGCCGGACCGTCCGCCGGGAAGGGACCGGACCGCCGGCAGTTGAACATCCGGGCCCGCCTGGCGTACGCCAGGTGCGGCGCCACCGCCGGGCCGCTGGCCGCGCCGTCGCGCCCGGACGCGGCGGTGGAGTTCCGGCACGCCGCCTCGCCCGCGGCGCGGCTCGTGCTGACCCTGCTCGTGCTGCTCAACAGCGCGGCCGGGCTGTTGTTCGTCGGCTGGCTGCTGCTGCCCCAGCACGTGCCCGGCCCGGGCATGGTCGGCGGCGGCTGGGAGATGATCGCGGCCCGGCTGGGCTTCTGCGTGGTCGTCGGCGTGGAGTTGATCCGCCTGGCGCAGAACGTGGTGGTGTGGGTGTTCGCGTTCCACGCCCGGGACCCGGTGCCGGTCGACCCGCCGGTCGGGCTCCGGGTGGCCCTGCTCACCACGATCGTGCCCAGCAAGGAGCCGCTCGACGTGGCGGAGCGGACGCTGCGGCGCCTGCGGGAGATCGTCTACTGCGGACAGGTCGACGTCTGGATCCTCGACGAGGGCGACGACCCGGCGGTCAAGGAGATGGCCGCGCGGCTCGGCGTGCACCACTTCAGCCGCAAGGGCCGGCCGGAGTACAACCAGCCCGGCGGAGAGTTCCGGACCCGGACCAAGTCCGGCAACCACAACGCCTGGCGGGCCGAGCACGAGGGCCGGTACGACGTGGTGGCCAACGTCGACCCGGACCACGTGCCACTGCCCAACTTCCTCGAACGCACCCTCGGCTACTTCCGCGACCCGGACGTCGCCTTCGTGGTGACCCCCCAGGTCTACGGCAACATGCACCAGAACTTCGTCGCGCACGGCGCCTCGGTGCAGCAGTACCTCTACAACGGCCTCATCGCCCGCGGCGGCAACGGGCTCGACGCGCCGCTGCTCACCGGCACGGGCCACCTCTACCGGCCGGCGGCCTGGCGGACCATCGGCGGCTACCAGGACTCCATCATCGAGGATCACCTGACCAGCATCCGCATCCACGCCGCGACCAACCCGGAGACGGGCAACAAGTGGAAGGGCGTCTACACGCCCGACGTGGTGGCCATCGGCGAGGGCCCGACCTCCTGGGCGGACTACTTCAATCAGCAGAAGCGTTGGGCGGCCGGCATCTGCGAGATCCTCGTCCGGCCCGAACTGCGGGCACCGCGCGAGCTGCCGTCCCGGCGCCGCTGGCAGTACCGCCTGCTCCAGTTCTACTACCCGAGCGTCGCGATCAGCCTGCTGCTGGGCAACCTCGCCACCGCGATGTACCTGCTCACCGGGGTCGGTTCGGCGCAGCTCGACGTCACCGTGTGGTCGGTGCTCTGGGGCTCGACGTTCGGCACCTGGTTCGTGCTGTGGCTCTGGCTCCGACGCTTCAACATCGCCCCGCACGAACGGGAGGAGATCGGCATCGTCGGCATGGCGCTGGCGCTGTTCGCCGGGCCGATCTACGTGGCCGCCGGGTTCACCGCGCTGCTGCGCCGCAAACTCGGGTTCGTGGTGACGGCCAAGGGGAGGCTGCGCACCGTCGAGTCGTTCCGCACGTTCCGGCTGCACCTCTGCTGGGCGGTCGTCTCCGCCGGCCTGCTCGGCGCGAGCTTCGTGCTGGACAACAGTTCGCCCCTGCTGCGGGTGTGGCCCGTCCTGACCCTCCTGACCGGCCTCGGCCCGCCCCTGATCGCGCTCGCGTCGAACCTGCGGGCCAACCGCCGGCAGGACGACGAGGTGGTCGTGCCCGCCCCCGCTCGCGGGAAGGACGAGGAGGTCCACCCGCCGAAGTCCCGGGTCCCGGCCGAGGGGGTTCTGCGATGATCCGATTCACCTTTCCGCGGGTCGTCATGGTGTTGACCGGCGCGCTGCTGCTGACGTACGCCTTCGCCATCGCGCCCACCACCGGCTCCGAGGGCCGGGGCGGGGCGGTGACGGCCGAGGCGAAGGCGCCCCGGCCGCGAGGGCCCTTCCCGCCGGCGGGAAAGGCGTTCATCGGTGTCATGACCGACAAGGGTCCCCACGACTTCGCCCCGGTGGACCGGTTCACGGCGGCCGCCGGGCACCAGCCGCAGGTCATGCTCTTCAGCGAGGGGTGGGCGTCCGCCACGTTCGACCGGGCGCTCTTCGACCGGATCCGCGACCGCGGCATGATGCCGATGCTCGGCTGGGAACCCTGGGACTACCGGCTGGACGAACGGGCCCGGCAGCAGAAGCTCACCGCCCAGCAGATCGACGCGGTTCGCTCGGATCAGCCCAGCTACCGGTTGTCCCGGATCGCGGGCGGCGAGTTCGACAGCTACGTGCGGTCCTGGGCGGAAGGGATCAAGTCGCTCGGCTACCCGGTGGCCCTCCGCTTCGCCCACGAGATGAACGGCTACTGGTACCCGTGGTGCGAGCTGGTCAACGGCAACCGGCCCGGTGACTACGTGAAGGCCTGGCGCCACGTGCACGACGTGTTCCGGGCGGTCGGGGCCACGAACGTCACCTGGGTGTGGAGCGCGAACGTCCGCTACACCGACCTGACCCCGCCGATCTCCACCTACTACCCGGGTGACGACTACGTGGACTGGGTGGGTGTCACGGGCTACTACGGCAAGTACGACTTCGCGCCGTACCTCTCCTTCGAGGGGGTCTTCAAGAAGACCATCACCGAGCTACGCACCGTCAGCAGGAAGCCGATGGTCATCACCGAGACCGGTGGGTCCGACCACGTCGGGCGCAAGGCCGAATGGATCAGGGATGCCTTCCAGACCCTGCCCAGGTACCCGTTCATCATCGGGCTGATCTGGTTCGAGGTGAACAAGGAACTGGACTGGCGCATCGTCAGTTCCCCGGCCGTGTCCACGGCCTTCGCCGGCGCGGTCGCCGCCCCTCGCTACCAGGTCACCTGGTCGCCCGACATGGTCTCGCGGACGAAGGAGTAGCGGTGCGGAGGTTGACCGCCGCGCGGGCCGTGCTGGTGCTGACCGGCGCGCTGCTGCTGACCTACGCGGCCGCCGTGGCGCCGACCCCCATGTTCGGGGGCCGGGAGGACGGCCGGTCCGACCGGCCCGTGACGGCCGAGCCGGGATCCCCGCCCCGGCCGGCGAAGGCCGAGCCGGAGGAGTCGCCCCGGCCGGACGCGGAACCCTTCCCGCCGGCCGGCAAGGCGTTCATCGGCGTCATGACCGACAAGGGCCCGCACGACTTCGCGGTGCTGGACGCGTTCACGGCGGCCGCGAAACACCAGCCGCAGGTGATGCTGTTCAGCGCGTCGTGGAACGTGGACACCTTCGACCGGACGCTCTTCGACCGGATCAGCAACCGGGGCATGCTGCCGATGCTGGGCTGGGAACCCTGGGATTACCGGGTGGACAAGGCGGCCCGCGAGAAGAAGCTGCCGACCCGGGAGATCGACCAGATCCGGTCCCACCAACCGGCCTACCGGCTGTCCCGCATCACGGCCGGGGACTTCGACCCCTACCTGCGGTCCTGGGCCGAGGGGATCAGGTCCCTCGGCTACCCGGTGGCCATCCGGTTGGCGCACGAGATGAACGGTGACTGGTACCCGTGGTCCGAGGCGAGCAACGGCAACCGGCCCGGCGAGTACGTCCAGGCGTGGCGGCACGTGCACGATCTCTTCCGCGCGGCGGAGGTGACCAACGTGACCTGGGTGTGGAGCCCGAATGCCAGCTGGGACGGGTCGCTCCCGAAGCTCGCCGGGCTGTATCCGGGCGACCACTACGTCGACTGGGTGGGCATCACGGGCTACTACGGCATCGGGGCCTACACGCAGTACCGGTCCTTCGATTCGATCTTCGGTCCCACCATCTCCGAGATCCGCGCGTTCAGCCGGAAGCCACTGGTCATCACCGAGACCGGCGCCTCCGACGCCACGGGGCGCAAGGCCGAATGGATCACGGAGGCGTTCCGGGCCCTGCCGCGTCACCGGGACATCCTCGGTCTCATCTGGTTCGAGGTGGACAAGGAGCTGGACTGGCGCATCGTGAGTTCGCCGGCGGTGACGCGGGCCTTCGCCACCGCGGTCGCCGACGCCCGCTACCGGTTCAGCTGGTCGCCGGAGCTGCTCCCACGCACGAAGCTGGACGACTAGTTTTCCGGACATAAGGGCGTAATCGGCATAAAGTGGTTCGAGATTCGAGCGGGTGACCGGCGCGGACGGGGAACTCGGTGGCGGTGGAGAAGGTGGTGACGTGCTACGGCTGACCAGGCCGCGGGTCCTCATGATGGTGATCGCCGCGCTGCTGCTGGCCTACGCCCTCGCCCTGGCGCCGGTCGTCACAGGCAGGGGCGGGGAGGGCGCCGCGTCCCGCGCGCCGACGACAGCCGAAACGGGCGCCGTCGTGCCGGCCGGTGCCGAGAACCCCCCACTCCAACTGGCCGCGGAACTCTTCCCGCCGGCCGGCAAGGCCTTCATCGGCGTGATGACCGACAAGGGCCCGTACGACTTCGCGGCGGTGGACCGCTTCGCCGCGGCCGCGCGGCGCGAGCCGCAGGTGATGCTCTTCGGCGTGGGCTGGGAGTCCGGCACGTTCGACCGGGTGCTCTTCGACCGGATCAAGGACCGCGGCATGCTGCCCATGCTCGGCTGGGAACCCTGGGACTACCAGGTGGACCAGGCGGCCCGGAAGCAGAAGAAGCTGACCGTTCGCCAGATCGACCGGGTGCGCTCCACCCAGCCGCGCTACCGCCTGTCGCGGATCGTGGACGGTGAGTTCGACAGCTACCTGCGCTCCTGGGCCGAGGGCGTGAAGTCCCTCGGCTACCCGGTCGCCATCCGGTTCGCCCACGAGATGAACGGCGACTGGTACCCGTGGGGCGAGAAGGCCAACGGCAACCGGCCCGGCGAGTACGTCGAGGCCTGGCGCCACGTGCACGACCTCTTCGAACGGGCCGGCGCCACCAACGTCATCTGGGTCTGGAGCCCGAACGCCCGGTGGAGCAAGACGACCGGGCACCTCGCCGAGCTCTATCCCGGCGACGACTACGTCGACTGGGTCGGCACCACCGGCTACTACGGCACCGGGGCGTGGTCGGGGTACTCGCCGTTCGACGCCATCTTCGGCCCCACGATCGCGGAGATCCGTACCTTCAGCCGGCGGCCGCTGGTCGTCACCGAGACCGGCGCCTCCAACGCCGGGGGGCACAAGGCCCGGTGGATCAGGGAGACCTTCCGGGCACTCCCGAAGCACCGGGACGTCATCGGCCTCATCTGGTTCGAGGTGGACAAGGAGATGGACTGGCGGATCGCCAGCTCGCCCGCCGCGGCCACCGCCTTCGCCCAGGCGGTCGCCGCACCCCGCTACGACTTCCGCTGGTCACCGGACCTCGTCCCGCGCACCGACCTGGACGGGTAGGCCGCCCGCCGGTCAACCGTCGCGTCCCGGCTCCGGTCCCGTGCCGGGGAGCAGCCGCGCGGCGGCCCGCCGCAGTGGCCGGCCGTCCTTGGCGATCTTCTTCATCCGACGCCACGTCGTACGCCCCGGAGGGCCGGCCGGCCCACCCTCGGCGTCGGCCGGCCGCTGGGGCGTCCGGGGTGGCGGTTCCGGCGCCGGCGGCACGGGCGGGGCCACCCCGGCGGCCGCGCTGGCGGCGGTCCCAACCACCGCCTCGACGATCTGCGGGTTGCGGTCGACGGTGCTCAACGCGCGGTCGAGGATGCCGTTCAGCTCGTCGAGCCGGACCTCCAGCATCGCCTCTGTCGTCACGCCGCGGACGTCGATCCGGACCGTGCCCAGCCGGGCCTGCACCCCGACGTCGAGCTGGAGCAGGCCGCCCAGCCGCGCCCGCAGGGACACGTGGGCGTCGAGGTCGTCGCCCTCGGCGCAGATGTCGTCCACCCGGAGGTGGGGGATCTGGAGGACCACGTCCGGGTCGGACATCGTCGGAGCGCTGTGGTGCAGGTCGGTGAGCTGCGGCCGGTCACCCTCCCCGCCCGGGCGCGCCGCCGCCGCTCCCGTGCGCGGCACGCCCGGATCCCGCCTCCCGTTGCCCACCTGACCTCCGTCGCCCTCGCCGGCCGTCGGCGTGCCATTCCCGGAAAACCCGCGGGCACACCTGCCGGTCGCGGCGGAGGGGGCTCAGACCAGGCCGCGCACCGCCTTCACCGCCGCGTCCACGTCCGCCTCGCTGTTGGCGATGGTCGCGCCGAACCGCAGGTAGGAGGGGTTGTACGGGGTGCTGCTGGCGATCACGCCGGCGGCGTACAGCCGGCCCACCGCCTCACCCACCGGGATGTCGGGAACGGCGCAGCAGACCACCCCGGCGGAGAGGTCGGGCGAGCGCGGCGTGACCAGCCGGATCCCGCGGATGCCGGCCAGACCCTCCTTGAGCCGGCCGGCCAGCTCCCGGTTCCGCTCGGCGACCCGCGCCGGACCGATCCGGTGGTGGAACTCGAACGCCTCAGCGAGCGCCCAGCGGTGCTCGAAGCTGTGGTAGCCGCCCGGCGTGTGCGCGGGCCCCGGAGGCGTTGGCTGCCCGCCCGTGCCCGCGTACAGCCACCGGCCGATGCTGCGCCGGTCGAAGGCGGGGATGACCGGGGTCATCCGGCTCCACGCCCGGGTGCTGCCCCAGACCAGGCCGGTGCCCCGCGGCCCGAGCAGCCACTTGTGGCAGCCGGACACCAGCACGTCGCAGCCGAGCTGCTCCGGCGTCGCCGCGTCGGCACCGAAGCCGTGCACCCCGTCGACGCAGACCAGCGCCTCGGGGCTGCGCGCGCGGACCGCCTCGGCGAGCTGCCGAACCGGCAGCTTCACGCCGGTGCTGGAGTGCACCCAGGTGAGCGCGACGACCCGGGTGCGGGCGGAGACGGCCGCCGCGAGGTTGCCGACCATCTCGTCGACGGTGGTCACGGCCGGGTCCCGGTAGAGGCGCACCCGGCGGACGGCCACCCCGTCCCGCTCGGCGCGCAGCCGCACCGACTCGTGGGTGGCGTAGAAGTCGTGCTCGGTGGTGAGCACCTCGTCGCCCGGCCGCAGCCGCACGGCCGTGTAGACCAGGCCGAGGCCCATGGTGGTCGAGTCGGTCAGCGCGATCTGGTCGGGGCGCGTGTCGAGGTGGCGGGCCGCCGCCCCGAGCACCGCACCGTCGAGGCGTTCCTCGTTGGCGCCCAGGTAGCCCATGGCGTCCCGGTCGAGCCCGTCCCGGTGCGCGGCGACGGCGGCGCGCACCGGGGCGGGGTGGGGCGCGAAGACGAAGGTGGCGAGGTGCGCCCGGCTGCGGTCGAGCGCGAACTGGGCCCGGACGCTGTCCCAGCTCGCCGGGTCGAGGGCCGGAGCGGAGCTGGGCGGCCCGGCTGGCTCCCGCCGTTCCGGTTCACAGCCGGTGGCCAGGCCGGTCACGCCGGCCGCCGCGGTCACGCCGAGCAGGTTCCGTCGGGTGAGCTGCATCGGTCCATCGTCCACTGTTGACGTCACGGTCAGGTCACCGAGCCGCGTCGCGGCGCCCGTCGCCCGGCGCGCGACGACCGGTGATTTCGCCGATGCGGTGGTCGGGGGAGCGCTTCAATACTGACGCATGTCGATGGATCTCCCTACCCGACAAGGAGCGACCGACGTGCGACCAGCCACCACCACCCCCCGTCCCCGTACCCGCCTTCTCGCCCTGGGCCGGCTCGCCGCCGCGGCCGTCCTGGCCCTCGGCGGCGCCCTGGCCGTCCCCGCCGCGCCCAGGCCGCCGCCAACCCCTACGAGCGCGGACCCGCGCCGACCAACGCCATCCTGGAGGCCAGCCGCGGTCCCTTCGCCACCTCGTCCTACAGCGTCTCCGGGCTGAGCGTCACCGGCTTCGGCGGCGGGGTCGTCTACTACCCGACCAGCACCAGCGAGGGCACCTTCGGCGCCATCGCCATCTCGCCCGGCTTCACGGCCACCTGGTCGAGTCTCAGCTGGCTCGGACCGCGGATCGCCTCGCACGGCTTCGTGGTCATCGGCATCGAGACCAACACCCTCTACGACCAGCCGGACAGCCGGGGTCGCCAGCTCCTGGCCGCGCTGGACTACCTGGTCCAGCGCAGCACGGTCCGGAGCCGGATCGACGCCAGCCGGCTCGCCGTGGCCGGGCACTCGATGGGCGGGGGCGGCACCCTGGAAGCAGCCGCCGCCCGGCCGTCCCTGCAGGCCGCCGTCCCGCTGGCCCCGTGGAACCTGGACAAGACCTGGTCCGGGGTGACCGTGCCGACGCTCATCGTCGGTGGGGAGAGCGACACGGTGGCGCCGGTCGCCACCCACTCCGAGCCCTTCTACAACAGCATCCCGGCCTCGTCGGAGAAGGCGTACCTGGAGTTGAACGCTGCGAGCCACTTCTTCCCGCAGACGGTGAACACGCCGATGGCCAGGCAGACGGTGGCCTGGCTGAAGCGCTTCGTGGACAACGACACCCGCGCGCCGGCCCGGCGGGCGTGACCTTCCCCCACCCGCTGACCCGGACCATGATCGAGATCGTCGCGCCGCTGGGCGACCGGCAGGCGGCCCACCTGCTGCTGGCCCGGGCTTCGGGCGGGCGGCCGCTGCGCCGGGCGCTGCACCGCGCCGCCGCCACCGACGGCCCCGACCCGGCGCTGGCCGCCGAGTTGGAGGCCGCCGCCGCCGGGGCGGACGACCGGATCGAGGCCGCGGCGGCGTTGCGCCGCGCCGCCGAACTCAGTGACGACCCCGCCCGCGCCGCCGCCCGGACGATCGCCGCGGCCCGCTGCGCCTGGACCGCCGGCCAACCCGACCAGGCCCGGCGCCTGCTCGCCGCGCCGCCCGCCGGCCCGGCTGCGGCCGGCCCGGCCGACCTCCTGCGCGGCGAGATCCAACTTCGCTGCGACGCGCCGTCCACCGCGGTCGCCACCCTGCTCGCCGCCGCCGAGGCGGTCGCGCCGGCCGACCGCGGGGCCGCCCTGCTCGGCCTGGTCCGGGCCGGCGAGGCCATCTGCCTCACCGGCGACCACTACCGGTACGCGGAGGTGGCGCGGCGGGCACGGGCGCTGCGCCGGCCCGGCGACCCGCCGGACGTCGAGCTGCTGACCACGTTCGCGGCCGGCGTCGGGGCGACCCTGCGCGGCGACCACGAACGGGGCGGCCCGGCGCTGCGCCGGGTCGTCGTCCTCGGTGGCCGGCTGACCGGCCCGGCGCTCACCCCGGCCGGGCTCGTCTGCGCCGCCGTGGCCGGGCTGCTCGTGGCCGTGGACGGCGCGGCGCACCGGCTCGCCGACCGCGCCGTCGAGCTGGGCCGGGCCCGCGGCGAACGGTCCGTGCTGCCCCGGGCGCTGGAGCTGCGCGCCGTCGCCGAGTACTGGCTGGGCCGGCACGCCACGGCGACGGAGACCGCCCACGAGGGACTGCGGGAGGCCCGTGCCACCGGCCAGTGGACCTGCGCCCGGGTCCACCTCGGCATCCTCGCCGTGCTGGCCGCGATGCGGGCCGACCGGGCCACCAGCCTCGCCCGGATCGCCGAGATCGGCGACGGCGCCACCCCGGGCAGCCGCCCCTACGCGTACGCGCAGTGGGCGCTCGGCGTGCTCGACCTGGTCGACGGCCGGCACGCCGACGCGGCCACCCGGCTGGCCTCGCTCGCCCGCACCGGCACCGGCCGCGGCCAGGTCCTCGTGCAGGTGATGGCCACGCCGTACCTGGTGGAGGCCGCTGCCCACGACGGCCGGCGGCCCGCCGCGGCGCTCGCCGTCTTCGACCGCTGGGCCAGCAGCACGGCGAGCCCGTCGCGCCGGGCCCTCTCCGCCCGCTGCCACGCGCTGCTCGCGCCCCGCGGCAGCGCCGAGGCCGAGCGGGAGTTCCGCACGGCGCTGCGGCTGCACCCCACCGACACCGACCGGTTCGAGCGGGCCCGCACCGAGCTGCTGTTCGGCCGGGAACTGCGCCGGGCCCGCCGGCCACGGGACGCCCGGGCGTACCTGCACCGGGCGCGGGAGACGTTCACCCTGCTCGGCGCGACCGTCTGGGCCGAGCGGGCCGGCGCGGAGCTGCGCGCGGCGGGGGAGTCGGTCGGGTCCCCGCAACAGCCACCGGCGCAGCTGCTGACCGGCCAGCAGCTGCACATCGCCCAGCTGGTCGCCGAGGGGGCCACCAACCGGGAGATCGCCACCCGGATGTCGCTCTCCACCCGGACGATCGACCACCACCTGCGCAACATCTTCCACCGGCTCGGCGTCCGCTCCCGCACCGAGCTGGCCCGCCTCTTCGCCTAGTCGCCGGGCGCCGCACACCGGGCCGGGGCGCGGTAGGGTGCGGGTCGAGACGGGGTTCCAGCCGCCGAGCCGCACGTCCAGGGGGTCTGGTGAGCGCACGCGATGGCGACGCGCCGCGCGACGAGCCCGTCCACGGCGACCACAGCTACGACGAGCTCTACCGCGACACCGCTGACTCGGGCGGGCCGCCGTGGGACATCGGCGGCCCACAGCCGGCGCTCGCGGCGGTCCTCGACCACGTCAAGGGCCCGAAGGTGCTCGACATCGGCTGCGGCACGGGCGATCTCGCGATCGCCCTCGCCCGGCGTGGCCACCGCGTGACGGCGGTCGACATCTCCCGCGTGGCGATCGACCTGGCCCGCGCCAAGGCCGCCCGCGAGGGCCTGCCGGTGCACTTCGAGGTCCAGGACGCCACCGACCTGTCGCTGCCGTCGGCGCCGTTCGACTCGGTGTTCGATTCCGGCCTGCTGCACAGCCTCCACCGGAACGGCGCCGCGCTCGACCGCTACCTCGCGTCGCTGCCGGGCCTCGCCGCGCCGGGCGCGACCGTCTTCGTGCTGGCCGTGTCGCCGGAGGCGGGCCACGGCTGGGGACTGACCGCGCAGGAGCTGCGGGCGAGCTTCGCCGGGCCGGAGTGGACCGGCACCGACGTCACGAAGATCGACGTGGTCGCGGAGACCGGCGGCCCGACGCTGCACCTGGCCGGTCACCTGCTCCGCACGACCCGCGCGCGCGACGCCTGACCTGTCTGGTCCGAGCTGACCGCCGGCGGGTCGAGGCCCGCCGCTCCCACCACGGCCACCCGGCCGCGCCGCCACGCGCGCACGCGTCCACCGACGACGGTCCGCGTCGCGCACCGTCCTAGCGGCGTCCCGTCCCCGCGGCGTCACCGGGTGGGGACGTCGCGGGGGTCGCCCGTGACGGCCGGTTGACGCGACCTCCGGCAGGGTCGCAGCGCGACGACGTGGTGGCTCGGGCAGCACCGGCCGCGACAGCTCCACCGTCTCCCGCAGGCCGTCGAAGGGGACTTCATGATCAGGACGATGCTCCGGCTGCGCGCGCGTCAGGGCTGCGAGCCCGCCGTGCGGTCCGCGTGGGGGACGGTCGCGGGGCAGGTCGGCGGGCTGGCCGGCAACCTCCGGCACGAGCTGCTGCTCGACGCCCTGGACCCGCGCGGGTTCGTCGTCGTCACCGAGTGGGCCGACGAGGCGGCGCTGCGGGCGTACCGGGACGGGCCGGTGGCCGCGCGGCTGGCCGAGCTGGTCCGGCCGCTGACCGAGCCGGCCGGCCCGGTCGACTATCCCGTGCTGCGGGAGCACGGCACGGGCGACTCGACGGTCTACGTGGACGTCGAGCTGACCGTGCCGGCGCCCCGGCTCGCCGAGTTCCACCGGGGCTACCCGGAGGTCAGGGCGCGGATGGCCGGGATACCGGGGTACCGCCGGGAGCAGTTGCTGCGCGATCCCGGCTCGGACGTGCACCACATCTTCGCCGAGTGGAACAGCGCGGGGGAGTTCCTCCGCTGGATCGCCGACCCGGCCCACGCCTCCGCGCAGGCCGGGCCCATCGCGCCGTTCCTTCTCGACATCCGGCGCCGCCTGTTCCACGTCGTGCCCGACGGGGGCGGCCGGCGACAACCCACCACCGGCAGGGAGGCCGACGTGCACAGGACAACGGACGTACTGGTCGTCGGGGCGGGGCCCGCCGGGCTGACCGCCGCCGTCGAGCTGGCCCGGCGGGGCGTCGACTGCCGGGTGATCGACAAGCTGGCCACCCCGGCCGGGCAGGCGGACAAGGCGATCGGCGTGCACTGCCGCACCATGGAGATCTGGGAGGAGCAGGGCGTCGTCCGGGAAGCCATGGACGCCGGCATCTGGCTCACCGGCAACATGGTCTTCGTCAACGGGGTGGAGACCCACCGGATGAGCTGGGAGCTGCCCGGCCTGCCGTACGCGCACCTCGGCCTGCCCCAGTACGAGACCGAGCGCATCCTCACCGCCCGGCTGGCCACCCTCGGGGTGCGCCCCCAGCGCGGCGCCGAGCTGGTCGACTTCGGTCAGGACGACGACGGCGTGACGGCCACCGTCACCACGGCCGGCGGCGGCACCGAGACGGTGCGCGCGAAGTACCTGGTCGGCTGCGACGGCGCGCACAGCCGCGTCCGGGAACTGCTCGGGCTGACCTTCACCGGCGGGCTGGGCCGGTTCCCCCAGCTGTTCATGCTCGGCGACGTCGACGTGGACTGGGACATGCCCGACGGGCACCTGCTGCGGTTCATGCACGAGACCGACGGCCGCATGGACGGGATGCTGGTCTGCGTCCCGCTGCGCGGCGAGCGCCGGTACCGGATCGCCACCCTGGCCCCGCCCCGGTTCTTCGCGCAGACCGGCGGGCAGGACGCCCCGCCCGGGTTCAGCGCGGAGCTGGGCGCGCCGACCCTGGCCGACGTCCAGGCCGCCCTCGACCACCTGGCCCCGCCCGGCACCCGCGCCTCGAACCTGCGCTGGTCGTCGGTGTTCCGGATCAGCCACGGCATCGTGGACCGCTACCGCGACGGCCGGGTGTTCGTGGTCGGCGACGCGGCCCACCTGCACCCGCCGGCCGGCGGCCAGGGCATGAACACCGGGATCCAGGACGCCTGGAACCTGGCCTGGAAGCTGGCCCTGGCGGTACGCGGGATCGCCGCGCCCGGCCTGCTGGACAGCTACGAGACCGAGCGGCGGCCGGAGGGCGAGGAGATCGTCGGCCGGGCCGTGCGGATGGCGTTCACCGACGAGCTGGACCGCGAGGACCTGAAGCGCCAGTTCCTCCAGGAGATGTCCATGCTGCTCAGCTACGCGGGCAGCCCGCTGGTCGGCGAAACCGTGTCCGATCCGGACGCGCTGGGCGAGGCCCCCCGTCCCGGCGACCGGGCCCCCGACGTGGACGGGCTGCTGCGGCGCGGCGTCGGCCACCCGCTGCGGCTGCGCGACCTGACCCGCGGCACCCGGCACACGCTGCTGCTCTACGCCGACGGGTCGGCCGACGAGGCGGCGCTGGGCGCCATCGCCGAGCTCTGCGCCGACGTGCGGCGGCAGACGGCCGGGGAGGTCGACGCGTACCTCCTGCTCAGCCCGGACGCCGCCGAGCCGCGGCTGCTCGACCCGCCGGCGGTGTGCGACGCCGACGGCCGGTTCCGCGCCGCGTACGGGCTGACCGGCAGCGGGCTGTACCTGGTCCGCCCGGACGGGCACGTCGGCTTCCGCAGCCAGCCGGTCGACGCCGACGCGCTCCGCAAGCACCTGCACCTGGTGTTCGGCGGTGCCCGGTGAGCCGGGTGCGGACCGTGCTCGCCATGCGGACCCGGGAGGGCTGCGAGGAGCGCTTCGAGTCGGAGTGGCGCAGCGCCGCCGAGGAGATCCGCACGCTGGACGGCTGCCTGCACCAGGACCTGGTCCGCGACGCCGACGACCCGCGCAGCTACCTGATCATCAGCGACTGGGCGGACCGCGAGCGGCTGGACGCCTTCGGCCGCAGCGAGCACCGGGACCGGCTGCTGCGCATCATCCGTGAGCTGCGCGAGTCCGCGCAGCGGCACACCTATCAGGTGCTGCACAGCGTGGGCAGCGCACCGGAGGAGGACCGATGACCGAGGACGCCGTTCCGGCGAGCGAGCTCTACACCGACGGGTTCGCCGCCGACCCCTACCCGACCTTCGCCCGGCTGCGGAACGACCGGCCGGTGTGCCCGGTCAGCTCACCGCGCTTCGACTCCTGGCTGATCACCCGCTTCGACGACGCCCGGTCGGCGCTCACCGACCCGCGGCTGTCCAAGGACCTCTACGGTCCCGGCCAGCACTACCTGCGGATCTTCGGCCCGAACTCCGAGGGGTTGAACCGCAACATGCTCAACTCCGATCCGCCGGAGCACACCCGGCTGCGCCGGGTGGTGTCCCAGGCGTTCGCGCCGCGGCGGATCGAGGCGCTGCGGCCGCGGGTGGCGCAGGTCGTCGACCACCTGATCGACAAGATGCTCCCGCAGGGCCAGGCCGAGCTGATGCACGACTTCGCCATCCCGCTGCCCATGACGGTCATCTGCGAGCTGCTCGGGGTGCCGCCGGCCGACCACGACCGGGTGCTCGAGTGGACCCAGGTGATCCGCACCTCCGGCTCGACGCGGCGGCCGCCGCAGGAGGAGCGGGCGGCCGTGCAGGAGGCCCAGCTGCGCCTGCACCACTACTTCGCCGACCTGGTGCGGGCGAAGCGCGACGACCCCGCGGACGACATCATCGGGGCGCTGATCGACGCGGTCGACCGCGACGGGACGCTCTCCGAGGCGGAGCTGGTGACCACCACGTTCCTGCTGGTGTTCGCCGGGCACCAGACCACCGCGGACTTCCTCGGCAACGCGGTGCTCGCCCTGCTCACCCATCCCGAGCAGCTGGAGATGCTGCGTGCCACGCCCCAGCTGCTGCCGGCGGCGATCGAGGAGCTGCTCCGGTTCGACGGCCCGCTGCCGGTGGCCAGCCCGCGGATCGCCACCGAGGACGTCGAGTACGAGGGGGTGTGCATCCCGCGCGGCGCGATCGTCGGCGTGGCGATCAACGCGGCGAACCACGACCCCGCCCATTTCACCGACCCCGACCGGCTGGACCTGCGCCGGGTCCGCGGCCCGCACCTGGGCTTCGGGCACGGCGTGCACTACTGCCTCGGCGTCTCGCTGGCCCGGATGGAGGCGCAGATCGCGCTCGCCGCGCTGCTGCGCCGGCTGCCCGGGCTGCGGCTCGGCGTGCCCCTCGACGAGGTGCGCCGGCTGCCGGCCGCGTCGCCGTTCCGCGGCCTGCTGGAACTGCCGGTCACCTTCGCCG
>NZ_WBKT01000094.1 GCF_008868175.1 Micromonospora sp. AMSO31t | reverse complement strand
AGGACCGACCCGGACCCGGCAGTCCGGGGCGGTCCGACCCGCACCCACCGGCCCCGCCACCCCCCGAAACAACGCTCCGCAACAGCGGGAGAGGACCTAGATGACGCATTCAGCGGTCGCCACCGACAGCCTGACCGCCGCCCTGGACGGCCTGGTGGACCGGGTTCCCGGGGCGGAGGTCGCCGTGGTGCTCTCCCCCGACGGGCTGCTGCTCGGCCGGTCCCGACACGTCGAGGACCAGGTCGCCGAGCAGGTCTCCAGCCTGGTCAGCGGGCTGTACGCGCTGGGCCAGGCCGCCGGGCGGGTGTGCCTGGCCGGCGGGCTGCGGCAGGTGGTCGTGCAGATGTCGCGCTCGTTCGTGTTCGTCGCCACCACCCGGGGCGGCGCGATCCTCACCGTCCGGATGGGCGGCGACGCCGACGTCGGCGACATGGCGTACGAGGTGGCGCTGTTCGCGGCGCAGGCCGAGCGGGCCCTGCCCGTCTATCTCGAACCGGCCCGGACGGTGACAGGCGGGATCAGCGGTGCGCACCACTGGAGACCATGACGAGGCGTGGTACGACGAGGACGCCGGGCCGGTGGCCCGGCCGTACACGGTGACGCGCGGCCGCATCACGTCCGACCACGGCCAGCTCGACCTGATCTCCCTCGTGGTGACCCGGCGGGCGGCCCCCGCCTCCGCGCAGCTTTTTCCCGAACAGGCCCGCATAATCGAGCGGTGCCACCGTCCACTGTCGGTGGCGGAGGTCGCTGCGGAACTGGACCTGCCGTTGGGTACCGTCCGGGTACTGCTCGGCGACCTGCTGGAGGCGGGGCTGATCGAGACGCACGAGCCACCGTCACTGTCCGGGGCGCCGTCCAGGGAACTGCTCGAGGCGCTGCTCGACGGCCTCCGCACGCTGTGACGGACGGAGACCGCCGGGACCGGAGACCACGGACTCCGGCCCGATGGACGACCTGAAGGGGGAAAGGCCCAGTGCCGGCACCACCGTCCCCGCCACGGCGGACCCTGCCGATCATCGTGTTGGACGGGCTCGTCGCCGCGGTCGGGGCCGTGCGTCGCGCCGTCGTCGGGCGGCGTGACGGCTCACGGCTCGCGTACGTGGCGATCGCCGCCTCGTTGGGGGTGCTGCTGGCGACCGCGTACTCGATCGTCACGGTGCTGCGTACGCCGGAGCGGCTGACCCCGGTGGCCGTCGGGCCGGCCGGCAGCGGGCCGGCGACCGGCCCGGTGGCGACCGCGACGCCGGGCGATCAGCCCGAGCCGAGCGACGCCACCCCGCGGACGTCCACACCGCCCGTGAGCACGGCCGCGCCCGTGGCCCCCGTCCCGCCGGCCGCGCTGCGGTCGACCGGCGCGCCGCCGGCGACCACCCCGGCGCGGCCCCCTTCGATCCCGCTGGGCGCCGCGTTCGCCGTCGAGGAGAACGCCCTGCTCAGCTACGGCGCCGCGGTGACGATCGACAACCCGGGTCCGGCGCCGGCGCCGACCTGGGCCCTGGTCGTCGTGCTGCCCCGCGAGTCGCTCCGGGTCACCTCGGTCACCGGGGCCCGGGCCAGCCGGGACGGCGCGACGTGGACCTTCGTGCCGGAGGGGGACGCCAGCCGGGTGCCGGGCCACGGCACGGTCCGGGTCACGTTCCGGGTGGACGGCGCGGCCATCAGCGCCACGCCCACGGCGTGCACCATCGACGGGGCCGCCTGTACGGGCCTGCCCGACTGACCGGCGGGTTCCGGCCTCAGTTGCGCCCGGCGGACGGGACCGCGCAGGCCGCGGTGCCGCCGGGCAGGCGGTGGCGGTTGCGGGCCACCCAGCGGTACGCCGGCCAGGCGGCGGCGCGTACCGGAGGGAACCGGAGACCGGCGCCGGCGGTGCGCCAGAGCGGGTTGCTGTCGCCGAGCAGCCGGGCGATGGCGTCGGGACCCGCGGCGCGTACGCCGTCCGCGCCGACCCACTGCACCGCCCCGTCGCACTCGGCGACGGTCAGGCCGAGCGCGTCGAGGTCGGCGAACTGCCAGGGCAGCACCCGGGCCCGGGTCGGGATCCAGCGCTCGATGATCCGCGCGCACTTCGTGCAGAACGCGCAGTCGCCGTCGTAGACGAAGGTCGACGTCTCCATGCCTCCATCCTGCACCCCGCCGCCCCCACTCCGGTGGCCGGTGTCCGGCGGGTCACTTGCGCTTCGTTCGTACGCATGTTCGAATGAAGCACATGCGCTGGGACAACCTCTCCGCTCCCCCGGACGAGGGGACTCCCGACGGGGCAGCGCCAGCGGCTCCACCCCTGCCGCTGGCGCTCCCCGGCGCGATCGCCCGCACGTTCGACACCCCCGGCTTCGCCGGCATGACCTTCTACGAGGTGCGGGCCAAGTCGATCATCAACCGGGTGCCGGGCCAGTCCCGCGTCCCGTTCGAGTGGACGATCAACCCCTATCGCGGCTGCTCCCATGCCTGCGTCTACTGCTTGGGGGGTGACACGCCGATCCTGATGGCCGACGGGCGCACGAAGCCGATCAGCGAGCTGGCGGTCGGCGACCGGATCTACGGCACCGAGCGGCGGGGCGCCTACCGGCACTACGTGGTGACCACCGTGCGCGACACATGGTCGACGGTGAAGCGGGCCTACCGGGTGACGCTGGAGGACGGCACCACCCTGGTCGCCAGCGGCGACCACCGGTTCCTCACCGAGCGCGGCTGGAAGCACGTCACCGGCAGCATGCGGGGCGGCGGCCGGCGGCCCTACCTGACCACCCGCAACCGCCTGCTCGGCACGGGCGGGTTCGCCTCCGCCCCGAAGCGCTCGGCCGACTACCGCCGGGGCTACCTCTGCGCGGTGGTGCGCGACGCCGACCACCCGGGCAGCCGGTTCCGGCTGGCCACCGCCGACGAGGAGGCGGTGGAGCGCGCGGAGCGGTTCCTGGCCGACGCGGGGATCGGCGCGGAGCGGATGGCCGGCCCGCCGGTCCGGGCCGGCCGCCGGTCGACCACCCCGATCCGCACCGCCCGCCCCGGCGACGCCGAAGCGGTCGCCGGGCTGATCCACCCCGAGGACGAGCCGACCGACGACTGGTGGCTGGGCTTCCTGGCCGGCAGCTTCGACGCCGCAGGCAGTTGCCGGCGGGGCGTGTTCCGGATCAACGTGGGCGACGACGAGAGCCTGCGCCTGGCGGCCACCGCCCTGGACCGCTTCGGCTTCCGGTGGGTGCTCGACGACCCGGGCAACCTCAACCGGGGCCGCCAGCTCCGGCTGACCGGTGGTCTGCCGGAGCGGCTGCGCTTCTTCCACCTGACCGATCCGGCGGTCACCCGCAAGCGGTCGATCGAGGGCATGGCGCTCAAGTGCCGGGCCCGGCTGCGGGTGGCGAGCATCGAGGATCTCGGGCTGGAGCTTCCGCTCTGGGACATCACCACCGGCACCGGCGACTTCATCGCCAACGGGGTGGTCAGCCACAACTGCTTCGCCCGCAACACGCACACCTACCTCGACCTCGACGCCGGTGCGGACTTCGACCGCAAGGTGATCGTCAAGGTCAACGCGGGTGAGCTGGTGCGCCGGGAACTGGCCGCGCCGAAGTGGCGCGGCGCGCACATCGCCATGGGCACCAACGTGGACTGCTACCAGCGAGCCGAGGGCCGTTACGAGCTCATGCCCCAGATCCTCGCGGCGCTGCGCGACTTCGCCAACCCGTTCTCGATCCTGACCAAGGGCACGCTGCTGCTGCGGGACCTGCCGCTGCTGCGCCAGGCCGCCGAGGTGACCCGGGTCGGGTTGTCCTACTCGGTGGGGTTCGTGGACGAGGCGCTGTGGCGGGCGGTCGAGCCGGGCACGCCGAGCCCGCGTCGCCGCCTCGACGCCGTACGCCGGCTCACCGACGCCGGCTTCTCCGTCGGGGTGCTCATGGCGCCGATCCTGCCGGGGCTCAGCGACGACGACGAGTCGATCGACGCGACGGTCGCCGCGGTCGCCGCGTCCGGGGCCACCAGCGTCACCCCGCTGCCCCTGCACCTGCGCCCCGGCGCCCGCGAGTGGTACGCGCGCTGGCTGGCCCGTGAGTTCCCGCACCTGGTCCCCCGCTACCGGCAGCTCTACCAGGCCGGGGCGTACGCGCCGCAGGCCTACCAGCGGGAGGTGACCGCGCGGGTGCGGATGGCGGCCCGCCGGCACGGGCTGCACCGGGGCGAGGTCGGCGACAACCGGCAACTGCCCGCCCCGCCCGCACCGGCGGCGGCCGAGCAGCTCTCCCTACTGTGACCGGGAGCGCGGCCGTGTGCCGCCGGCGGGGTTAGGCTCGGCCAATGCGTTCCGCCCAGCAGATCCTCGCCGATTCCGCCGTGATCGCCGTCGTGGGCGCGTCCCGCGCCCCGGGCAAGGCCGCGCACCGCGTGCCGCTGGAGATGCAGCGGCACGGCTGGCGGATCATTCCGGTGAACCCGACCGTGGACGAGCTGTTCGGCGAGAAGGCGTACCCGTCGCTGGCCGACATCCCGCACCCGGTCGACCTGGTCGACGTGTTCCGCCCGGCGCGGGACGCCGTCGAGGTGGTCCGGCAGGCGGTGGCGATCGGCGCGCCGGCGGTCTGGTTGCAGCTCGGGATCTTCTCCGACGAGGCGCGGCGGATCGCCGAGGAGGCGAGGATCGACTACGTCGAGGACCGCTGCCTCATCATCGAGCGGGCCGCCGGGGGCCTGAGCCGGCGCGGCTAGCGTCCGCGCCCCGCGGGGGACGGCTCGGGGCCGAAGAGCAGGTCGAGCTGGGTGTCGAGGGCGGCCAGCGCGGTCTCCGGCGGGTAGTGACCGCCGAGCAGGTAGATGCCGAGCCCCTCCATCACCGCCAGCAACCCGACCGCGGCCTGTTCCGGGTCCACGCCCTCAACCGTACCGGCGCGGATCAGCTGGGCGATGAAGCCCAGGAGGGCGGCCGTCTCGTCGTGCAGCGCGGCGGCGACGGCGGGGCGTACGGCGGTGTAGGCGAGGAACGCGAGCGCGACGCGGCCGTCGGCGCGGCGCTCCTCGTCCAGCGGCAGCAGCTCGGCCAGCATGGTCCGCAGCAGGGCGCGGGGCGCCGGGGTCGCGCCGAGCGCCCTGATGGCCCGGGTCACCCGGGCCTCGTTGCGTTCCCGGACCACGGCGAGCGCGAAGGTCATCATCTCGTCCCGGGTGCGGAAGTAGTGCTGCACCATCCCGGCGCTGACCCCGGCCGCGGCGGCCACGTGCCGGAGGCTGACCGCTTCCAGGCCCTGCTCGGCCGCGACCCGCATCAGCGCGTCCGCGATGAGTGCCCGACGCTCCCGGTGGTCGACCCGCTTCGGCATCCCCCCATGCTTTCACAATACGACTGCATTGACACGCCGCCCGCGAGCGTTTACGTTGCAACTGCAATGCAAACGGAAGGTGGGCGGGGGATGGCAGAGATCGACGTGGTCCGGCTGGCCCGCCGCGCGGTGACGTACGAGTGGGGCATGTGGCGCAGCCTGGCCCGCTGGGTCCTGCGGCGGCCCTACCGGATGGCGCCGGGCGCGGAGACCTTCGCCTACGTGGGCGTGGTCCAGCCGATCCTCGGCGTCTTCATCGCGCTGTCCGCCCTCGAGATCCCGGTCCTCGACCTGATCCTCCGGCACACCGTCGGCTGGCCGACGGTCCGGCACGTCCTCATCGGGCTCGGCGTCTGGGGCGTGCTGTGGATGGTCGGCCTGCTCGCCAGCCTCCGGATCCACCCGCACGTCGTCGACGACACCGGCCTGCGGATCCGCAACGGCATCTCACTCGACGTGCTGGTCCCGTGGGCCGCCGTCGCCCGGGTGGAGGCGCGCTACCGGTCGCTGCCGTCCAGCCGCGCGGTCCAGTACGACCCGGACGACCCGACGGTGCTGAACCTCGGCGTCGGCAGCCAGACCGCGATCGACGTGGTGCTGCGGGAGCCGCTGTCGGTGCCCTTGCCGAAGGGCCCGAGCCGTCCGGTCCGGGAGATCCGCCTGTACGCCGACGACCCGAAGGCCCTGACAACCCGGGCCCGCCGACACCTTCCAGCACCTGACCCCACCCGGCCCAGTTGATCAAGAAGTTTGCGTCACCGGCACGGCCGGATCTGACGCAAACTTCTTGATCAACGCGCTGCCGGCGTCGGTCAGAGCTTGTACTCCTTCAGCAGGCCGCGGCTGATGATCGTCTTCTGGATCTCCGAGGTGCCCTCGCCGATCAGCAGGAACGGGGCCTCCCGCATGAGCCGCTCGATCTCGTACTCCTTGGAGTAGCCGTAGCCGCCGTGGATGCGGAACGCCTCCTGGACGACCTCGGCGCAGTATTCCGAGGCGAGCAGCTTGGCCATCCCGGCCTCGACGTCGTTGCGCTGGCCGGCGTCCTTGAGCCGGGCCGCGTTGACCATGAGGGCGTGGGCGGCCTCGATCTTCGTGCCCATCTCGGCGAGCTTGAACGCGACGGCCTGGTGCTTGGCGAGGGGCTGGCCGAAGGTGCGGCGCTGCTGGGCGTACGCGACGGCCAGCTCGAAGGCGCGGATCGAGATGCCGCAGGCGCGGGCGGCCACGTTGACCCGGCCGACCTCGATGCCGTCCATCATCTGGTAGAAGCCGCGACCGACCTTCTCCTCGCCGCCGAGCACCGCCGAGGCGGGAACGGTGACGCCGTCGAGCACCATCTCGGTGGTCTCGACGCCCTTGTAGCCCATCTTGTCGATCTTGCCGGGGATGGTCAGGCCGGGGGCGGTCTCGCCGAAGCCGGGCTCCTTCTCCAGCAGGAAGGTGCTCATGTTGCCGTAGACCGAGTCGGCCCCGGTGTCGGTCTTGACCAGCGTGGCGACCACCGAGGAGTACGCGCCGTTGGTCAGCCACATCTTCTGGCCGTTGAGCACGTAGTTGCCGCCGTCGCGGACCGCCTTCGACTTGATCGCCGAGACGTCGGAGCCACACTCGGGCTCCGACATCGAGAAGGCGCCGCGCACCTCGCCGGTGGCCATCCGGGGCAGCAGCCGGGCCTTCTGGTCCGCCGACCCGTGCTGGGAGATCAGGTACGCCACGATGAAGTGGGTGTTGACGATGCCGGAGATCGACATCCAGCCCCGGGACAGCTCCTCGACCACGAGAGCGTAGGTCAACAGGGACTCGCCGAGACCCCCGTACTCCTCGTCGATGGTGAGGCCGAACAGCCCCATCTCCCGCATCCCGTCGAGGATGTCGGTGGGGTACTCGTCGGCGTGCTCCAGCCGCTGGGCGTGCGGGATGATCTCCTTGTCGGCGAACTCCCGGACGGTTTCCAGGATCGACCGCTGCACGTCGGTCAGGCCGGGCGTCTGGGCGAGTCGGGCCATCTCAGCCTCCGGGGGATCGGCGCATTACTCGTGGGTAACTGAACGCTGGGTCAGTATCGGCCCCGGGACCGGCGGAGCCAAGGTGACCAGTCCACACAACCGCTGTGAAAAGGTTCACCGCTGCGGGTAGCGTCCGCAAGAGAGAGGGCCGTCGACCTGCGACGAGAGGGCGGGGAGGGACGTGAGCCAACCACCCGGTGAGCCCGAGCAGCCACCGTCGCCGTACGAGCCGCCGGCCTACGGCCAGCCGTACGGGGAGCCGCAGCAGCAGCCGCACTGGGGGCACCAGCCGCCCGGGGCCGCCCAGCCGCCGTACGCCCCGCAACCCCCGTACGGCCAGTACGGGCCGCCCGGCCCCGGCCCGCAGCCACGCGGCGGCGGGCCCAACGTGCTCGCCATCCTGTCGCTGGTCTTCGCCTTCGTCTTCGCCCCCGCCGGCATCGTCTGCGGCCACCTGGCCAAGCGGCAGATCCGGCGGACCGGCGAGGAGGGCGACCAGCTGGCCACCTGGGGGTTGATCCTCAGCTACGTCTTCACCGCGATCGGCCTGCTGGTCTGCTGCGGCTGGATCGGCCTGGCCATCTGGGCCAACTCGGACAACGGCAGCACCTACTGACCGTCAGCGGAACTCGGCCTCCCGGACGCTGTTGCCGCCGTCGACCACCAGCATCTGCCCGGTGATGTAGGAGGCGGCCGGCGAGCAGAGGAAGGCGATCGCCGCGGCCACCTCGTCCGGCGTGCCGGGACGGCCGACCGGGGTGCCGAGACCCTGCTTGATCTCGACCATGGTGGACGCCGCGGTGTGGATGATGCCCGGCGCCACCGCGTTCACGGTCACCCCGTCGGCGATCATCTCCATGGCCAGCGCCCGGGTCAGCCCGACCACGCCGGCCTTCGCCGCCGCGTAGGCGGCCTCGGTGGGCAGCGCGTTGACCGGCCCGGCGGTGGCCGCCAGGTTGACGATGCGCCCCCAGCCCCGCTCGGCCATCCCGCTGATGAACGCGCGGCTGCACAGGAACGCCGTGGTCAGGTTCCGGTCGATCTCGCCGCGCCACTCGTCGTAGGTCAGCTGGGCCACCGGCCGCAGCACCTCCGGGCTGGCCCGGCTGGCCAGGCCCGCGTTGTTGACCAGCACCTCGACGTCGCCGAGCTGCTCGGCCACCGCGTCGGCGAGCGCGCCCACCTCGGACTCGTCGGTGAGGTCCGCGACGAAGCCGGTGACGCCCAGCTCGCCGGCGCGATCGTGGATCCGCCGCGTGGTGGAGACGATCGCCACCCGGGCGCCGAGGTCGGCGAGGCGGCGCGCGGTCGCGTACCCGATGCCGTCCGGACTGCCCGCGCCGGTGACCAGCGCGACGCGGCCGTCCAGGCGCATGGTGGCCGGCTCCTCCAGCGGTGCCGGCTGGTCCTGGTCGGCGGAGCCCGCCGGGGCGCCGCCGCGGGGCCGGCGCACCAGGCCCGGCCGGCTGACGTCCCGTCGAGACCGACCACCGCGCGCGTCAAGTGCCATGCCGCGATCCTGCCCGCTGTGGACGTTCCGGGCAACGCGGCACCCGGAAAGGGGTCCCTGCGACTTGCCCGACGGTGGCTACCCTGACCGCACCACGTCCATGGAGATGATCTGATGACCTATTCCCCACCGCCCGGTGGTTGGCACGACCCGTCGGCGGCCGGGCCACAGTCGAGCCCGCCGGTCGACCCGACCCTCCCGATGGCCGGCAACCCCGTCCCCACCCAGCCGACCCCGGCGGACCCGTACGCGCCCGCCGACCCGTACGCCGGCGCGAAGTCCGCCGACCCCTACGCCGCGCCCGGCTACCCGCCGCCCGGCAACCCGTACGCCGTGCCCGGCTACCCGCCGCCCGGCGACCCCTACGCGGTGGCCGGCTACCCGCCGGCGGCGTACCCCGGCTACGCGCCCCCGTCCAGCAAGACGAACACCCTGGCCATCGTGGCGCTGGTGCTCTCGCTGGTCGGCTTCACCTCCTGCATCACCGCCCCGATCGGCGCGATCATGGGCCACGTCGCCCGGAAGCAGATCCGGCAGACCGGCGAGCAGGGCGAGGGCATGGCGAAGGCGGCCATCATCGTGGGCTGGATCCTCACCGCCCTGCTGGTGCTGCTGATCATCTTCTACATCGTGATGATCATCATCGCCATCAACTCGGACAGTTCCAGCACCTACTGACGCGGACGGGCCGCCCCGGTCGGCCGGGGCGGCCCGTCGCGGTCAACGGCCGGAGGTCACTCCGGCGGGGTGAACGAGGTGGTGCGGCTCATCCCGGCGGCCCGGCCCTTGGCCGCGATCACCAACGCCATCTTGCGGGACGCCTCGTCGATCATCTCGTCGCCGAGCATCACGGCGCCGAGCTTCCCGCCCGCCTCCGAGGTGTAGAAGTCGTACGCGTCGAGGATCAGCTCGGCGTGGTCGTAGTCGGCCTGGGCCGGGGAGTAGACCTCGTTGGCCGCGTCGATCTGGCCCGGGTGCAGCACCCACTTGCCGTCGAAGCCCAGCGCGGCGGAGCGCTTCGCCACCTCGCGGAACGCGTCCACGTCCCGGATCTGGAGGAACGGCCCGTCGATGGCCTGCTTGTCGTGCATCCGGGCGGCCATGAGGATCCGCATGAGGATGTAGTGGTAGGGGTCGCCCGGGTAGTCCGGGATCAGCGCACCGACCACCAGCGACTTCATGTTGATCGAGGCCATGAAGTCGGCCGGGCCGAAGATGATCGTCTCGACCCGGGGCGAGGCGGCCGCGATCGCGTCGACGTTGACCAGGCCGGCCGCGTTCTCGATCTGCGCCTCGATGCCGATCCGGCCGACCTCCAGGCCGAGGGTCTTCTCGATCTGGGTGAGCAGCAGGTCCAGCCAGTGCACCTGCTCGGCGTTCTGCACCTTCGGCAGCATGATGCAGTCCAGGTTGGCCCCCGCGCCCTCGACCACCTCGATGACGTCCCGGTAGGTCCACGGCGTGGTCAGGTCGTTCACCCGGACCACCCGGGTCTTGCCGGCCCAGTCGCCCTCGTTGAGGGTGGCGACGATGTTCTTGCGGGCGTCCGGCTTGGCCAGCGGGGCGACCGCGTCCTCCAGGTCGAGGAAGACCTGGTCGGCGGGGAGGCCCTGGGCCTTGCCGAGCATCTTGACGCTGGAGCCGGGTACCGCGAGGCAGGACCGGCGGGGGCGACCGACTGCGGCCATGGGTGCGCTCCTTCCAGCGTCCGGCGGGCACGCCGACGCCACCAGGTGACAGACGAGAAACTTAACGATCCCAAAGGGCGTTGTGACGCCACGGTAACCTCGTGCCGTGACCGGGGTGAATGGACCTGTGGAAGATCTCACTGAGCGTCGGACCGTGGTGGTGACCGGCGCCAGCTCGGGCATCGGCCTCGCCGCCGCGGTCGACCTGGCGGGACGCGGCGACCGCGTGGTGCTGGTCGGCCGGGACCCGGCCCGGCTGCGGGCCGCCGGGGAACGGGTCCGCGAGTGCTGCGGCGAGCAACCCGAGCTGTTCCGCGCGGACTTCGCCGTGCTGGACGACGTACGCGGGCTCGCCGAGCGGCTGCGCGCCGCGTACGACCGGATCGACGTGCTGGCGAACAACGCCGGGGCGATCGTGCTCCAGCCGGTCACCACGGTCGACGGCTTCGAGCTGAGCATGCAGGCCAACCACCTCGCGCCGTTCCTGCTCAGCAACCTGTTGCGGGACCGGGTCGGCCGGATGGTGGTGACCGCCTCGGGCGCGCACCGCAGCGGCGTGCTCGACGCGGACGACCTCAACGCCGTGCTGCGCCGATACCGGCCGATGCGCGCCTACGGGACCAGCAAGCAGGCGAACATCCTGTTCACCGCCGAGGCGGCCCGGCGCTGGCCGGAGATGAAGGCGCACTCGTTCCACCCGGGCGTGGTGCGCACCCGGTTCGGCAACGACAGCCGGCTGGTGGCCCTGGGCATGCGGCTGCTGCCGTTCCGCAGCCCCGAGCGGGGCGCCGAAACCCTGGTCTGGCTGGCCAACCAGGACCCGGCCCGGCTGGTCGACGGCGGCTACTACGCCGACCGGCGGCTCCGCCGACCGCTGCCCAAGGCGAGCGACCCGGCCCTCGCCGCCCGGCTCTGGGCGGCCAGCGCCAAGGCCGTCGGGATCGACGCCTGAGCCGTCTCCGGGTCTCCCCGCCGGGCCGGTCGCTGCGATACTGCGCCGCATGACCGAGCACGAGGGAGCAACCCTGCACGTCGGGGGCCCGGACGCCGAGCTGGCCGCTCGGATCGACCGCGAGCTGACCGCCTTCAACAACGACGCCACCGGCGCCACCGACGAGGCCGACCTCACCGTGCGCGTCGTCGCACCCGACGGCGAGCTGGTGGCCGGGTTGACCGGGTGGACCTGGGGCGGCCGGGCCGGGATCAACACCGTCTGGGTGCGGGCGGACCGCCGCCGCGAGGGCTGGGGCGGCCGGTTGCTCCGCGCCGCGGAGGAGGAGGCCCGGCGGCGCGGCTGCACCGAGATCTCCGTGGCCTCGTTCTCCTTCCAGGCGCCCGACTTCTACCGCCGCCACGGCTACACCGACACCGGCATCCGGGACGGCATCCCCGGCGGCCACGTCGACCACCACTTCTGGAAGCCGCTCGTCGAGGACCCGGCCGGGGTGCTCCGGGTGGTCGCCCTGGTCGACCTGAGCGCCGACCCCGAGGGCGGCCGGCGGTACGAGGACGGCGTGCTCGCCCTGCTCGGGCGGCACGGCGGGCGGCTGGAGCGACGGCTGCGCACCGGGGACGGGAAGACCGAGGTGCACGTCATCCGGTTCGCCGCGCGGGCCGGCTACGACGCCTTCCTGGTGGACCCGGAGCGGCTGGCGCTGCGGGCCGCCCTGGGCGACGCCGCCCCCACCACCCAGGTCCTCGACGTCCACGACGTCTGACGCTCACTCGGCGAGGTGGACCGGGACGCTGGTGACCACCACGCCGGGCAGCGCCCGCAGGGCGGCGCGGAGCCGCTGCTCGGCGCGGCTGTGCAGCGGGCGGTGCCAGCGGCGGCGGAGCACGACCTCCGGCACGATCACGGTCAGGGTCAGCTCGGGCCGGGTGGTGTGCAGCGCCTCCAGGTAGTGCGCGAGCGGCCCGATCACCGCCCGGTACGGCGACACGATCGTCTCCAGCCGCAGGTGGTCGCCCCAGGCCCGCCACTGCTCGCGGAACCGGTCCGCCTCGCTCTCCTCGGGGGCGATGTGCACGGCCAGCGTCGGCTGGCCCAGCGACGCCGCGTACGCGAGGGCGCGCAGCGACGCCCGGTTCAGCCGGGCCACCGGCACGACGACCAGGTGGCGTACCTCCTGGGGCAGTTCCTCGCCCTCGGCGGACCCGGCGGGTCCGGGCGCCGCGGTCGCGGGCGGGTGCAGCGCCAGCGCCCGGTTCAGCGTGGCGTAGTGGCGGTGGATCCGCCGGAACAGCAGGACCAGCAGCGGCACCGCGACCACGACCACCCAGGCGCCCTCGGTGAACTTCGACACGGCGGCGGTCAGCAGCACCAGCCCGGAGAGGAGAGCGCCGACGGCGTTGACCGCGAGGCGCCGGCGCCAGCCCCGGCCGCGGCGGCGCCGCCAGTGCACCACCATGCCGGCCTGGGACAGGGTGAAGGCGAGGAAGACGCCGACGGCGTAGAGCGGGATCAGCGACTCGGTGTTGCCTCGGAAGGTGACAAAGACGAGCCCTGCGGCGAGCGAGAGCGCGACCAGGCCGTTGCTGAAGGCCAGCCGGTCGCCCATGTGCAGGAACCGGCGGGGGGCGTGGCCGTCCCGGGCCATGAAGAAGAGCAGCCGGGGGAAGTCGTTGAACGCGGTGTTCGCCGCCAGCAGCAGAATCAGCGCCGTGGTGGCCTGGAGGACCGCGTACCAGGGGCCGGTCGGAAAGGTCGCTCGGCCGAGCTGGGAGAGCAGCGTCTCGCCTGGCAGCGGGACCAGACCGTCCAGATGGATCAGCCCGACCAGGCTGGCGAAGAGCACGACCAGCATGGCGACCATCCAGCCCAGCGTCGTGCGGGCGTTCCGCCACTCGGTGCGGCGGAAGGCGGGGACAGCGTTCGACACGGCCTCGATGCCGGTCATCGACACCGCACCGGAGGAGAACGCGCGGAGCACCAGCAGCACGCCCAGCCCCTCGGCCGCCGGCAGCTCCGGCGGCGGCACCGGCGCGAACCCCCGCCCCGCCGCCCGCGCATAGCCCACCACCAGCAACGCCAGCACGGACACCACGAAGGCGTACGTGGGCAGCACGAAAATGTTTCCGGCGGTGCGTACGCCCCGCAGGTTGCCGGCGAGCAGCACGGCGATCACCAGCACCCCGAGCAGCACGGCGACCGGGGCCAGCCCGGGCACCGCCGAGGTCACCGCACGTACCCCGGCCGCCACCGACACCGACACGGTCAGCACGTAGTCGAGCATCAACCCGGCCGCTGCCGCCAGCCCCGGGACAGGTCCCAGATTGTCGCCGGCCACGATGTACGAACCGGCCCCGTGTGGATACGCCGGGATGGTCTGCCGGTAGGACACCCCAACCGCGATCATCAGCACCACCAGCAGGGCGGCCAGCGGCAGGGAGAGCCCGAGCGCGGCGCTGCCGGCCAGCACCAGCACGCTGAGCATCGCCTCCGGCCCGTACGCCACCGAGCTGAGCAGGTCGGAGGAGAGCACGGGCAGGGCGACCAGCTTGCGCATCCGCTCGTAGAGCACGGAGGCGCTGGAGATCGGCGGGCCGAACAGCGTCCGGCGGGTCCGGGTGAGCAGCCGGCCGGCCCGCGAGCCGGGCAGGTGCGCCGGCTCGCTGGCGACCAGTTCATCCGGCTCCTCGACGGTGAACATCTCGATCGGCGCCAGCCGGCCGAACCGGGTCGGCTGCGGCGGCCGCCCGCTGCGCCCGAGCGTGGGGTCGACGGGCAGGTCGTCCGGTTTGCGCGGCTCCTGCCAGCGTTCCCCGATCCGACCCAGGGCCGCCCGCTCCTCCTGGCCGAGCGGCGGGAACTCAGCCGACGGGGTGACGACCGTCCCCCGCTCGGCCTCGTCGCCGCCTTGCCCTGCCGCTCCCACCCCCCGCACTTTCACCGAAACCGGTCCGGCGGGGAGCACTTTCCGCGAAAGCGGGTCAGTCGATCAGCGGCGCGGGGTCGGCGGGCACCGCGACCGGCACGGTGCGGCGGCCGGCCCGGGCCCCGCCGAGGATGACGACGGCCACGCCGGCCAGCAGCAGGGCCAGCCCGGGCAGGGCGAGCGGGCGGGGCAACTGGCCCAGCCAGACCCCGGCGATCAGCGCCGCGGCGGGCGCCTCCAGCAGGATCAGCACGCTGATCGTGGTGGCGGAGACCCGGTGCAGGGCGTAGTTGAACATCGAGTGGCCGAGGAGTTGGGCGCCGGCAACCAGGCCGAGGATCGCCAGCCAGGTGCCACCGTCGTAGCCGTGCAGGCGCACCCCGCCGGCCAGACAGACCACCAGCAGGATCGCCGCGCAGACCCCGTAGCAGATGGTGGTGTAGGTGGTGGTGCTGATGCTGGCCCGGGCCCGCTCGCCGAGGGCGGTGTAGACCGCGGCGAACATGCCGCCCGCGACGGCCAGCAGGTCACCGGCGAAGGCCCGGCCGGAGACGCCGAAGTCGGCCCCAGTGGCCAGCACCGCGCCGAGCACGGCGACCGCGATGCCGGCCCAGACCGCCGCGGGCAGCCGCCGCCCCTGCCAGCGGGCGATCAGTCCCTGCCAGACGGGCTGGGTGGCGCCCAGCGCGGTGGCCGCGGCCACGGAGGTGAGCTGCGCGCTCGGCATCCAGGTGGCGAAGTGGGCGGCCAGCGCCACCCCGGAGAGTACGCAGTAGAGCCCCTCCCGCCGGCCCGCGCCGACGGTCAGCGCCCGGAACTCGGCCCGCCGCCGGGTCACCGAGACCGGGCCGAGCACGGCCACCGAGAGCACGTTGCGCCAGAAGGCGATGGCGAGGGCCGGCGCGGCGGCGAACGCGACCAGCGGCGCGGAGGACGAGACGGCGGTGACGGCCAGCGCGAGCGCGCCGACGGTCAGCGCGTCGAGCGGCGGGCGGTGCGGTGCGTGGGACACGGGGAGCAATACTCACACGCCGTCGGGCACCACGGACCGTCAGCACTCCGTTACGATCATGCGCGTCCCGGCGATCCCCCCTCGACGTCCGGAGCCGTTCCCCCATGCCCAGATACCAGGCGGTGCTGTTCGACTTCTTCGGCACGCTGACCCGCTGCGTCCAGCGCGGGTCCGCCCACCGGACCATCGCCGAGCTGCTCGGCTGCTCGGTCGACACCCTGATCGAGGTCCTCGACCGCAGCTACTACCAGCGCGCCAGCGGGCGGTTCGGCGACGCCGAGGAGACCCTGCGCTGGGTCTGCGGGCAGGCCGGCGTGCACCCCTCCGACGAGGCGGTACGCGCCGCCGTCGCCTCCCGGCACCGGGCGGTGCGCGCCGACACCCGGCTGCGGGCCGAGGCGGTGCCGGTGCTGGCCGCGCTGCGCGGGCAGGGCGTCCGCACCGGCCTGATCAGCGACTGCACGCACGAACTGCCGGCGTTCCTGCCCCAACTGGCGGTCGCCCCGCTGCTCGACGTCCGGGTCTTCTCGGTGCAGGTCGGGCGCTGCAAGCCCGACGCGACGCTCTACCTGACCGCCTGCCACCGGCTCGATCTCACGCCGGCCGACTGCCTCTACGTCGGTGACGGCGGCAGCCAGGAACTCACCGGCGCCGAGCGGGCCGGCATGACCGCCGTCCGGCTGGCCGCCCCGGACCTCGCCCGTCACATGGTGTTCAACGCCGACCACGGCTGGGACGGCCGGGCGCTGACGTCGCTCACCGAGGTGCTCGACCTGCTCGACCCGGTCGCCGTCGGCTGACGGGCCGGGGCGGCTCAGCGCCGGCGGACCTTGTGCAGCCGGAAGGGCTTGCGGGTGGCCCGCACCGCCGTGGTCTCCCGGGGCTGCTCGGCGAGCGAACCGGCCGGCAGGTCGGCGCCCGCCACGCCGGTGCCCGCCGGGCTGAGCCGGTTCACCGCACACCCCTCGGCCGCCCAGCGGGCCACCAGGTCGGCGGACGGGCCCGGGGCGTTCAGCCGCTTGGCGGCGACCAACGGCGCGGCGGTCTCCCACTCCTCGCTGCCTGGCCGCAGCCGGGTCACCCGGGCCGGCCAGGTGACGATCCGCCCGCCGTGGTCGCCGCGCAGGGTCACCTCGGCCGCGTCCGCGTCGGCCAGCCCGGGGGCGGGCTGCTCGCCCGGGCCGCTCACCACCAGCAGCGCGCCGTCGAGCGGAAGGCACCAGAGGCCGTACGCCGGGCCGCCGTCGACGCTGACCCAGCAGATGGCCGCCTTCTTCACGGCCTCGTCCACCAGCGGTGTGACGGTCCGCTCGACCTCGTCGCTCACTCCGGCATCCTCCCGCATCCCGGCCTTGGCCGGGGTGGACCACTCCCCCAGCGGCACGCTACCGCGCCGGCCTCCGGCCCGTCTCAGCCCACGAAGGGCGGGACGGCGATCTCGCCCCGGGCCACCGGCATGACATGGCCGGCGACCGTCGCGCCCACTGCCACGCCGCCGGCCGCGGTCACCGTGCAGGCCAGCGCGGACGGCCGGTTGATCTCGACGCCCTGGCGGACCGCGTACTCGGAGCGGCCCTCGCCGGGCAGCAGCCCGCTGGCCACCAGCCAGACGCCCAGACCCAGGGCGGCCGAGCCGGTCGCCGGGTCCTCCGGCACGCCCAGGCCCGGCACGAAGACGCGCGCGTGCGCGGTTTGCGAGTCGGCGTCCCAGGAGAAGACGCTGACGTGCTCCACGCCGTACCGCTCCGCCGCCGCCGCGTTCACCTTGGCGCGGGCCACCGCGTCCGGGCGTACCGGAAGGTAGGGAAACTCCAGCCCGCAGCCGGCGACCCGGGGCGCCGGGCCCGCGTGGTCCGCGGCGGTGAGGCCGGCCATCTCCAGCAGGGGCTCCGGGTCGAGTTCGGGCCCGAGGGTCGGGGTGCCCCCGGTGAGCGTCGCGCCGGTGGAGGTGACCTCGATCGGCAGCACCCCGGCGCCGCACTCCTGGGTGATCCTGCCCACATCGAACATGCCGCGGCGGCTCGCCGTAACCGCGGCGCCCACGCTGGGGTGGCCGGCGAACGGCAGTTCCTCGGCCGGGGTGAAGATGCGTGCCCGGTACGTCGCACCGACCTGCGTGGGCGGCAGCACGAACACCGTCTCCGACAGGTTGAACTCCACCGCGAGCGCCTGCATCTGCTCGGTGGCGAGCCCTTCCGCGCCGAACACCACGGCCAGCGGGTTGCCGGCGAACGGGCGATCGGTGAAGACGTCCACGATCTCGTAGGCCAAGGTCGACATGTTGATAAACACTAGGCCCTTAGGCTGGTGCCCGTGAGCACGCCGAACCGGGTCTACATCGCTCGACTCGCCGGAGTCGCCGTCTTCGACCCGAACGGCGACCAGGTCGGCCGGATCCGGGACGCCGTCGCCCGGATGCGGCCGACCCAACGGCCGCCCGAGGTGGTGGGGCTGGTCGCCGAGATGCCGATGCGGCGGCGCATCTTCCTCTCCATCAACCGGATCACCTCCATCGACGCGGACGCCGTGGTGCTCGGCAGCGGCACCCTCAACCTGCGCCGCTTCGAGAAGCGCCCGAACGAGCTGCTGGTGCTCCAGGAGCTGCTGGACCGGCGGGTGCAGCTGGACACCGGGCAGGCCGGCTCGGTGGTCGACGTGGCGATGGAGAGCAGCCGCGGCGGCGAGTGGGCCCTGACCCGGGTCGCCGTCCGCGAGCAGACCAGCCGGCTCGCCCGCCGCGGCCACCTGCACCAGGTGGAATGGGACCGGGTACGCGGCCTCGGCGGCCTCGCCGACAGCCGGGGCACGGCCAACCTGCTCGCCGTGCTGGAGGACATGCGCCCGGCCGACCTGGCCAACGCCCTCCAGGACCTGCCCGACGCCCGGCGCAACGAGGTGGCCGCCGCGCTGGACGACGAGCGCCTCGCCGACGTGCTCGGGGAGCTGCCCGAGCACGACCAGGTGGAGATCCTGGCCGCGCTGGACCGGGAACGCGCCGCGGACGTGCTGGAGGAGATGGACCCGGACGACGCCGCCGACCTGCTCAACGAGCTGCCCCCGCCCGAGCAGGACGTGCTGCTCGACCTCATGGAGCCGGACGAGGCCACCCCGGTCCGCCAGTTGCTGCGCTACGCCTCCGGCACGGCCGGCAGCGTGATGACCTCCGAGCCGGTGATCCTGCCGCCGGACGCCACGGTGGCCGAGGCGCTGGCCCGGATCCGCGAGCCGCAGCTCTCCCCCGCCGTGGCCGCGCAGATCTTCGTCACCCGCGCCCCGCTCACCACGCCGACCGGGCGCTACCTGGGCATGGTCCACTTCCAGGCGCTGCTCCGGGAGCCACCGGCCGACCTGCTCGGCAAGGTCGTCGTCAACGACATCGACCCGCTGCGGCCGACCACCCCGCTGCCCGAGATCACCCGCCGGATGGCCACGTACGACCTGGTCGCCATGCCCGTGGTGGACCGGAGCATGCGGCTGGTCGGCGCGGTGACCGTGGACGACGTGCTGGACCACTCGCTGCCGCGCGACTGGCGGGACCGGGACGCCATGACCACCGCGCCGGCCGACGACGACGCGCCGCTGGACGGCGACAATGGCTGACCAGCGACGAGAGCGACTGGACCAGCCCCGGGCGCCCCGGGGCCTCCGGCTGCCCCGGATCGACGCGGAGACCTTCGGCCGCTGGTCCGAGGGGATCGCCCGGGGCATGGGCACCGCGAACTTCATCGTCTACATGACGCTGGTGATCGCCGCCTGGTTCGCGTGGAACACCCTGGCCCCGGCGAACCTGCGCTTCGACCCGTACACCTTCACCTTCCTGACCCTGGTGCTCTCCCTCCAGGCCTCGTACGCGGCCCCGCTGATCCTGCTCGCGCAGAACCGGCAGGCCGACCGGGACCGGATCGCGCTGGAGGAGGACCGGCGGCGGGCGACCATGCAGAAGGCCGACACGGAATACCTGGCCCGGGAGATCGCCGCGCTGCGCATCGCCCTGGGCGAGGTGGCGACCCGGGACTTCCTCCGCTCGGAGCTGACCCGGCTGGCCGAGGAGCTGGACGAGGCGGCCGAGCGGCGGCGGAAGCTGGAGCGCCGCCAGCAGGAGCGCGAGGCCCGGCGGCAGGCCGGCGGGGAGCCGCTCGACGAGCCCCGCGACGACCTCGACGGGGACTTCGCCCGCGACGGGCGGTTCGAGGGCTGAGCCCGAACGTATTGAACGCCGCGCGCCTCAAGGGGCCAGGCGAGCGGCGTTCGGTGCGATCGTCCCACTTCGCGGCACGGCCCGTCCACCCCTCGGGCGGCCATCGATTCGCTCACACCGGCCCCCGCCAGCGGCGGACGCCGATGACCACCGACGTAGCATTGCGGACATGTCAGCACCCGTCAGCACCATCTCCGACGCGATCCAGGCGGCCCTGGCCACCGTCAACGACCCGGAGATCCGCCGGCCGATCACCGAGCTGGGCATGGTCCGTTCCGCCGAGATCGGCGACGACGGCGTGGTCCGGGTCGAGCTGCTGCTCACCGTGGCCGGCTGCCCGCTGAAGGACAAGCTGCGTACCGACATCACGGCCGCCGTCGGGGCGGTGCCCGGCGTGGCCGGCGTCCAGATCGAGTTCGGCGTGATGAGCCCGGAGCAGCGCCAGGAGCTCCAGTCGAAGCTGCGCGGCGGCGGGGCCACCGCCGAGCCGGTCATCCCGTTCGCCCAGCCCGGTTCCCGCACCCGCGTCTACGCGGTCGCCAGCGGCAAGGGCGGCGTCGGCAAGTCCAGCGTCACGGTCAACCTGGCCGCCGCGCTGGCCGCCCGCGGCCTCTCGGTCGGCGTGGTCGACGCCGACATCTACGGCCACTCGGTGCCCCGGATGCTCGGCGCCGACGGCGCGCCCACCCGGGTCGAGGACATGATCATGCCGCCGCAGTCGCACGGCGTGAAGGTCATCTCGATCGGCATGTTCACCCCGGGCAACGCGGCCGTCGTGTGGCGCGGCCCGATGCTGCACCGGGCGCTGCAGCAGTTCCTCGCCGACGTCTACTGGGGCGACCTGGACGTCCTCCTGCTCGACCTGCCCCCGGGCACCGGCGACATCGCGATCTCGGTGGCCCAGCTCCTGCCGAACGCCGAGATCCTGGTCGTCACCACCCCGCAGGCGGCCGCCGCCGAGGTGGCCGAGCGGGCCGGCGCCATCGCGCTGCAGACCCACCAGCGGGTGGTCGGCGTGATCGAGAACATGTCCTGGCTGGAGCTGCCGGACGGCTCCCGGATGGAGGTCTTCGGGACCGGCGGCGGCGCGGCCGTCGCCGAGTCGCTGACCCGGACCATCGGTGCGCAGGTGCCGGTGCTGGGGCAGATCCCGATGGACACCCGGGTGCGCGAGGGCGGCGACGCCGGCAACCCGATCGTGCTGGCCGAGCCGGACGCCCCGGCCGCCCGGGCGCTCGTGCAGGTCGCCGACCGCCTCGCGGTGCGCCGCGAGTCCCTGCTCGGCAAGCCCCTGGGCCTCAAGCCCGCCGGTCGCTGACCCTGTCTTTCCCTCACCGACCCTCCCCGGCCCCCCGCTGGGGAGGGTCGGTCTCGTTGATCATGAAGTTGTTGTCACCCGCATCGGCGTGTCGCGACAACAACTTCATGATCACCGGTG
>NZ_WBKT01000093.1 GCF_008868175.1 Micromonospora sp. AMSO31t | reverse complement strand
CGACCCGGACGAGGTCGCGAAGGCCGCCGCCCTGATCGCCGCCGCCTCCCGGCCGGTGCTCATCGCCGGCTCCGACGTGTACGCGGGCGACGCCGTCGAGGCGCTGCGGGCCGCCGCCGAGTCCCTCCGGGTGCCCGTGTTCACCAACGGCATGGGCCGCGGCGCGCTGCCGCCGCAGCACCCGCTCGCCTTCGCCAAGGCCCGCCGGGTCGCCCTCAAGGGCGCCGACGTGGTCGTGGTGGTCGGCACCCCGCTCGACTTCCGGCTGGGCTTCGGCGACTTCGGCGACGCGCAGGTGGTGCACGTCGTGGACGCGCCCAGCCAGCGCGCCGGGCACGTCCAGCCGGCCGCCGCGCCCGCCGGTGACCTGCGGCTGATCCTCACCGGGTTCGCCGAGCACCCCGGCGACCGGGCCGACCACGCCGACTGGATCGCCCACCTGCGCACGGCCGAGGACGCCGCGAGGGCGCGCGACGCGGAGGAGATGGCCGCCGAGACCGACCCGATCCGCCCGGCCCGGGTCTACGGCGAGCTGCGCAAGGTGCTCGCCCCCGACGCGATCACCATCGGCGACGGCGGCGACTTCGTCTCGTACGCCGGGAAGTACCTGGAGCCCGCCCAGCCCGGCACCTGGCTCGACCCCGGCCCGTACGGCTGCCTGGGCACCGGGATGGGCTACGCCATGGGGGCCCGGGTCAGCCACCCCGACCGGCAGATCTGCGTGCTCATGGGCGACGGCGCGGCCGGCTTCTCGCTGATGGACGTGGAGTCCCTGGCCCGCCAGCGGCTCCCCGTGGTGATCGTGGTCGGCAACAACGGCATCTGGGGCCTGGAGAAGCACCCGATGCGGGCCATGTACGGCTACGACGTGGCCGCCGACCTCCAGCCCGGGCTGCGCTACGACAAGGTGGTCGAGGCGCTCGGCGGCGCGGGCGAGACGGTGGAGAAGGCCGCCGACCTGGGTCCGGCCCTGGCGCGCGCCTTCGACGCGGGCGTGCCGTACCTGGTCAACGTGCTGACTGACCCGTCCGACGCGTACCCCCGGTCGTCGAACCTGGCCTGACCTCGACGCCGCGACCGCCGTCGCCCGGGTGACCGGCGACGGCGGTCGCGTCGTTGCGCCCGGAGGCGAAAATCAGCGGTCTGTCAGCGCTTGTCGCCGTAGCGTCAGCGCCGTCGCTCAAGGTGGGGTGACCAGCGAGAACGACGGGAGCAACGATGACGTACGCGATCCGCGCGGAGGGTCTGGTGCGCCGCTTCGGCGCCACCACCGCGCTGGCCGGGGTGGACCTGGCCGTCCCCACCGGGACGGTGTTCGGGCTGCTCGGGCCGAACGGGGCGGGCAAGACCACGGCCGTCCGGGTGCTGGCCACCCTGCTCGCCGCCGACGAGGGGCACGCCACCGTGGGCGGCTACGACGTCCGCCGCGACGCCCACCGGGTGCGCCAGCTGATCGGCCTCACCGGTCAGTACGCCTCGGTCGACGAGAACCTCACCGGCACCGAGAACCTGCTGCTCATCGGCCGGCTGCTCGGGCTGTCCCGGGCCGACGCCCGGGCCCGCGCCCGGGTGCTGCTGGCCGACTTCCAGCTCAGCGACGCCGCCGAGCGGGCCGCCAAGACGTACTCCGGCGGCATGCGCCGCCGCCTCGACCTGGCCGCCAGCCTGGTCGGCCGCCCGCAGGTGCTCTTCCTCGACGAGCCGACCACCGGGCTCGACCCGCGCAGCCGCAACGAGCTGTGGGACATCGTCCGCACCCTGGTCACCGACGGGGTGACCGTGCTGCTCACCACCCAGTACCTGGAGGAGGCCGACCAGCTCGCCGGCGAGATCGCGGTGGTCGACCACGGCCGGGTGATCGCCCAGGGCACCCCGGAGGAGCTGAAGGCGAAGGTGGGCGGGCAGGTGCTCGCCGTCCGGCCGGTGGACCCGGCCGACCTGCCCACGGTGCTCGCGGTCACCGGCGAGGTGGCCCGGGCCACCCCGGAGGTGGCCCACCAGACCGTCACCGTCGGCGTCAGCGACCCGGAGGTGCTGCCCGCGGTCGTCCGCCGCCTCGACGACGCCGGAGTGCGCGTGGCCGAGCTGGCCCTGCGTGGCTCCAGCCTCGACGAGGTCTTCCTCTCCCTCACCGGCCACCGGGCCGAGGAGGCCACCCCCACCCTGGAAGGGAGCCCGGCATGACCACCCTCACCGCCACCGCGTCCCCGGTCGGGCCGGCCCGCCGGCCGGGAGTTCTCGCCGGCCTGCGGCACACCCTCACCCTGGCCTGGCGCAGCCTCGTGCAGATCAAGCACAACCCGATGGAGCTGCTCGACCTGAGCGTCCAGCCGGTCATGTTCGTGCTGCTGTTCACGTACGTCTTCGGCACGGCGATCTCCGGCTCGCCCGGGACGTACCTGAAGTTCGCGCTGCCCGGCATCATCGTGCAGACCGCCCTCTTCGCCACCATGACCACCGGGTTCGGTCTCAACCAGGACCTCACCAAGGGCGTCTTCGACCGGCTCCGCGCGCTGCCGGTGGCGCGGTGGGCGCCGCTGGCCGGCCGGATCGTCGCCGACACGGTCAAGCAGGCCTGGTCCCTGGCGCTGCTGCTCGGGGTCGGCATGATCCTCGGGTTCCGGCTCGGCAACGGCGTGGCCGGGCTGCTCGGCGCGCTGGTCCTGCTGCTCGTCTTCACGCTGGCCGCCTCGTGGCTCTCGGTGCTGGTCGGTGTGCTGGTCAGCGAGCCGGACAAGGTGCAGATCTTCGGCTTCATGGTGATCTTCCCGCTGACCTTCACCAGCAACGTCTTCGTGCCGACCGACCGGATGCCGAGCTGGTTGCAGCACTGGGTGGAGGTCAACCCGGTGACGATCCTGGCCGACGCGCTGCGCGGGCTGCTGGTCGGCGGGCCGGTGGCCGCTCCGGTGGGGCAGTCGCTGCTCTGGGCCGCCGGGATCCTGCTGGTGTTCGCCCCGCTGTCGGTCCGGGCGCTCAGGCGTCGAGTGTGACGGCCACCGCCTCCGCGGCGGTCTCCCAGCGGTAGGACAGCCCGCCCGCGTACGCCTCGGCGAAGCCCGCCTCGCCGAGCGCGTCGCGGGCGGCCGTCTCCACCCGGGGGCGGTCCAGCACCGTGTGGTCCGGGCCGCCCCGGATCCCGGTGGCCGCACCGAGCAGCCGGGCGGCGGCGGCCGGCCGGTCCAGCCGCAGCGCCAGGTCGGCGTACCCGACCAGCACGGCCGCGACCACGGGGGCGTCCTGCGAGCCGACGGCCAGCTTCAGGGCCTGGTCGTGCCGGGTCCGGGCGGAGTCGAGGTCACCGTCGCCGGCATCCAGCACGGCCAGGGTGGAGGCGTGGAGCGCCCGCCACTGCGGGGCGATCGCGCGGTCGCCCACCAGCCGGGCGCTCTCCGTGAGGCAGGCCCGCGCCCCGGCCCGGTCGCCCTCGGCACGCAGCAGTTCCGCCCTGCCGTACGCGACCGCCGCCCGGGTCTCGTCCGACCCGGAGAGCTCGGCCTCCTGCACCGCCCGGTCCAGTTCCGCCCACGCCCGGCGCCGGTCGCCGCGCCGCCACAGGTTGTGCGCCAGCCGCAGCCGCATCTCCGGCACGTCCTCGCGGACGCCCAGCGCCTCGAAGTAGGTCATGGCCTCCTCGTGGTACGCCGTGGCCTCGGCGGCCTCGCCGCGCCGGTCGAGCAGGTCGGCCAGCGAGGTGAGGCTGAACGACATGCCCCACCGGTCGCCGACCGTCCGGTAGTGCGCGAGCCCGGCCCGCAGGTCCGCCTCCGCGTCGGAGTCCGGCAGGCCCCCGTTGAGCAGGGCGTGGGCCCGGATCAGCCGGGCGATCCCGGCCACCCACGGGTCCGGGTCGTCGAACAGGGTCACCATGGCGGCCATGGCCGGCGGCTGGAAGTTCGTCTCGAAGGCCGCCGCGATCGGCGCGGTGAGGCGCAGCAGCGGGTGTTCGTGCTCGTGCCCGAGGGACAGCTCGACGGCCCGGGCCAGCCACGCGCTGCTGACCGTGACGTTGTCGGGGCGGGTGGCGATCAGGTTCAGCGCGGCGGTGGCCAGGGCGAGCGCGGTGGCGGTGGGCGGCGCCCCGGCCACCCCGGGCAGCGCGAGCACCTGGCCGGCCAGGTCGGCGCCCTCGGCGCGCTGGCCGGTCAGCCACCAGTACCAGCCCAGCGCGGCGGCGTACCGCACGGCGGTGGGGGCGTCGCCGGCGGCGATCGCGTGGCGCAGCCCGGCGTGCAGGTTGTCGTGGTCGGCCGAGAGCCGGCGCAACCAGTCCAGCTGCGCCGCGCCGCGCAGCTCCGGCTCGGCCGTCTCGGCCAGCGCCAGGTACTCGGCGGCGTGCGCCCGCCGGACGGCGTCCGTCTCGCCGGCCTCGGCCAGCCGGTCCAGGCCGTACTCGCGGATGGTCTCCAGCATCCGGTAGCGCGGCTCGGCCGTGCCGCCCGCCACCACCAGCGACTTGTCCACCAGGGCGGTGATGTCGTCGAGGACGTCCGCGACCGCTCCAGGTCGTGGCGCGGCGGCAGGCGCGCCGAGCTGGAGTGGTCGTACGGCGGCGCAGACCCGCTCCACCGCGTCCAGGGTGGCGCCGCCGGCGAAGACGGCCAGCCGCCGCCAGAGCGCCCGCTCGCCGTCGCCGAGCAGGTCCCAGCTCCAGTCGACCACGGCGCGCAGTGTCTGGTGCCGGGGCAGGGCCGTCCGGCTGCCGCCGGTGAGCAGCCGGAACCGGTCGTCCAGCCGGGTGTCCACCTGCGCCGCGGTCATGGCGCGCAGCCGGGCGGCGGCCAGTTCGATGGCGAGCGGCATGCCGTCCAGCGCCCGGCAGATGCGCACGACCGGGCCGACCGTGGCCGCGTCCACCGCGAAGTCCGGGCGAACCGCGCCGGCCCGGTCGGCGAAGAGCCGCACCGCCGGGTACGCCAGCGCGGTCGCCGGGTCCACGTCGGCCGGGGGCAGGGCCAGCGACTCGACCGGCCGCAGCGCCTCACCGGTGATGCCCAGCGGCTCCCGGCTGGTGGCCAGCACCCGCAGCCCCGGGCAGGCGGTGAGCAGCCGCTCGGTGAGGCCGGCCGCCGCGTCGAGCAGGTGCTCGCAGTTGTCCAGCAGCAGCAGGACGGTGCGCCCGGCGAGCGCGTCGACCAGCCGCCCCACCGGATCGGCCGGCTCGGGGGCGCCGCGGCCGGCCCGGGCCAGCAGCGCCTGCTCGCGCAGGCCGAGCGCGGCGAGGGCGGCCTGCGGCACCTCGGCCGGGTCGGTGACCGGGGCGAGCGGCACGAGCCACACCCCGTCCGGGAAGCGGCCGGCCACCGCCCGGCCCGACTCGACCGCCAGCCGGGTCTTGCCGGCCCCGCCCGGACCGGTGAGGGTGGCCAGGCGAGACCGGTCGAGCAGCCCGGCGACCCGGGCCACCTCCTCCTCGCGCCCGACGAAGCTGGTCAGCGTGGCGGGCAGGTTCCCGCGGGCGGCCCGGTCGCCGCCCGCACCGGCCCGGTCCGCGGCCCGGTCCGTCGGAGCGCGGCCGTCGGCGCGACCGGGGCCGACCGCCGGCTCGCCGCGCAGGACCTCCAGGTGCAGGGCCGCCAGCTCGGGGCCCGGGTCGGCGCCGAGGGTGTCGGCGAGGGTGGCGCGCAGCCGTTCGTACTCGGCGAGGGCCTCGGCCGGATGGCCGGCCCGGTGCAGCGCCCGGATCAGCAGCCCGGTGAGCCGCTCCCGCAGCGGGTGGGCGGCGACCAGCTCGCGCAGCTGCGGCAGCAGGGCGTCCGGCGCGGCCCCGTCCAGCCGCGCCTCGGTCAGGTCTTCCGTGGCGGCGAGCCGCAGCTCGGTGAGCCGGGCCACCGGCGCCCGGGCGAAGTCGGCGCCGGCCACGTCGGCCAGGGCCGGGCCGCGCCACAGCGCCAGCGCCTCGGCGAGCCGGCGGCAGCCCTCGGCCGGGTCGTCGGCGAGCCGGGTGCGGCCGGCGCGGACGCCGGCCTCGAACCGGTGCGCGTCCACGTCGTCCGGGGCGACGGCGAGCCGGTAGCCGCCGGGTTGCGCCTCGACGGGCAGCCCGGCCCGGCGGAGCCGCGACACCAGGGCCTGGAGCGCGTTCGCGGCCCCGGCCGGCGGCTCACCTGCCCAGAGCGCGTCGGTGAGCCGGCCCACGGTGACGGTGCGACCCGGCTCCAGGGCCAGCAGGATCAGCAGCCGGCGCAGCCGGGCGCCGCCCACCTCCACCGGCGTGCCGGTGTCGGTGCGCAGCTCCAGGGGGCCGAGCAGGCTGATCCGCACGGCGTCGATTGTGCCCGCCCGGCGCCGGGCGGCGGCGCTCAGACCTCCGGCCGGTCCCGGTCGTCCTGCCCCCGGCGCAGCTCTTCCTCACGCCGGCGCAGGTCCTCCTCCCAGCGGCGGAGGCGTTCCTGGTCGTCGGCCCGTTTGCGCTCGGCGAGCGACGAGAGGAACTCGGGGTCGTCGTCCGGCGCGACCGGCCGGGGGCGGTGCTGCTCGGAGAAGCCGTTGCCCACGGGCCAGGCGGTCCGCGTCCGCCGGGCGCCGGCCTCCCGGCCGGCCACGAACCAGGCGATGGAGCCGACCAGCGGGAAGAACAGGATGATCAGCACCCAGGCGACCCGGGGCAGCGCGCGGATCTCGCCCTCCTCGGCGGAGAGGCAGCTGATCAGGGCGCAGACGGCAAGCACGAGCTGGGCCAGGAAGAGCAGCCCGTAGAGGCGAACCATGCCCGACATCATGGCGCACCGGGGACGGTCAGCGCAGCCCGCGCAGGACGTGCACCACCCCCAGCGCCGCCAGCCCGGCCGCGGCCAGCGCGGTGAGCGGGATCGACCAGCGCTCCGGCCGCCGTGGCCCGGCGCCGGTGGCCCGACGCCAGTCGACCAGCAGGACGCCCAGCCAGGTGACCACGGCCAGCCCGGCCAGCAGCGCGTCGACCCTGCGCCCGGTGAACGCCAGCCGGAGTTCCAGCACCAGGATCACGGTGACCGCGAGCAGCGTCCGCCGCCAGGCCAGCCGGGTGCGTTCCGGTTGCAGCCCCGGGTCCCGCCTCACCCGAGGCCCCGGACCAGCACGGCGACCACGAGCAGCAGCGCGCCGAGCGCGACCACGAGGGCCAGGACGGCCGGGAAGCGGGACGCGGGCAGCTCCTCGTCCAACCGGATGGCCCGCTCGGTGCGCGCCCAGTGGTCCACCGCCCGGACCGCGACCGTGGCGCCGAGCAGCAGCAGCGCGACGGCGATCACCTCGCGCAGGTGGGCCAGGGGGAGCCGGGGGAGGAACTGCGCGGCGGCCAGCCCGCCGGCGATCAACGCGAGCCCGGTGCGGAGCCAGGCCAGGAAGGTCCGCTCGTTGGCCAGCGAGAAGCGGTAGTCCGGCCTGCTGCCGACCGACCGCAGCTCACGCGGGTCGAACCAGCCCCTGATCGCCTCCCACACGACGTCGATTATCCGCTTTGCCCGGTGCCTAGCCTGAAGGGATGACCGATCTTGACGCGCGGAGCCTGCGCGACGCCTACGACACCCAGATCCGCCCCGAGCTTCCGGACCCGGTGCCGGCCGGGGTGACCATCGACCGGGACGGTCCGCTGTTCCGCGTCCTCAACCTGGACCGGGGCGGCTTTCTCACCTACCGCACCCTGGACGGGCTGGCCGGCGCCGAGCTGGACGCGCTGATCGCCCGGCAGGTGGAGTTCTTCCGCGCCCGGGGCGAGTCGGTCGAGTGGAAGCTCACCGGGCACGACGAGCCGGCCGACCTGGGCGACCGGCTGCGCGCCGCCGGCTTCGTGCCGGAGGAGCTGGAGACCGTCGTGGTCGGCCCGGTCGCGGCCCTGGCGGCCGCCGTCCCGACGCCGCCCGAGGGGGTACGCCTGCGCGAGGTCACCAGCCACGAGGACCTGGAGCGGATCGCCGCCATGGAACAGGCGGTCTGGCAGGAGGACCGGAGTCACCTGGTGACCGGGCTGGCCCGGGAGATCGAGGCCGACCCGCAGTCCATCACGATCGTGGTGGCCGAGGCGGGCGACACCGTGGTCAGCGCCGGTTGGGTGCGCTACCTGCGGGGCACCGGCTTCGCCACACTGTGGGGCGGCTCGACGCTGCCGGAGTGGCGGCGCAAGGGCGTCTACCGGGCGCTGGTGGCGTACCGGGCGCGGCTGGCCGAGCAGCGCGGCAAGACCCTCGTGCAGGTGGACTGCTCGCCGGACAGCCGGCCGATCCTGGAGCGGCTCGGTCTCGTTGCGGTCACCACGACCACCCCGTACGTCTACACTCCGTGATCATGGAGCGGTTGACGGCGGACGAGCAGCTCACCCTCAAGACGGGAGCCTTCGGGGCCGTCTTCCTGGTCTCCAACGCGGTGCCCGGGATGCTCGCCATGGTGCGGGAGAGCATGGCCGCCTCCGGCGCCCTCGCGGACGCCAGCGGGGTGGTCAAGGAGGCGCTCACCACGGGTCCGCTGCCGCAGTTGCCCCGGGACTCGGCGCTGGAGATCGAGGCGACCGTGCTGCCGGCGCTGGGCCGGGCCGTGGAGATCCTGCGGACCAAGTCACCGGGGGACGTCGAGGCGTACCGGTCGGTGGTGCTGGCCGCCGCGGACCGGGTGGCGCAGGCCCACCGGGGTGTGACGCCGGCCGAGGCGGCGGTGATCGACAAGATCAGGCATGCGCTGGCCGAGCCGGCGTGATCGGCTCGGCGGACCAGAGCGCCCGCACGCTGGCCCGCACGCAGCGGTCGCGGACGCGGCCGCAGGCGCAACGGTAGGTCTCCGGGAGCATGCGGCGGCAGGCTCGGCGGGCGGTCCGGGGGCCGTCCGCCGCGTCCCGCCGTCCCGCCGAAACGTTCTTTTCCGGCATATCCGTCACCTCCCTGTTTCGGGAGCTTACCCGCCGCGACGGAGCCCGGTGAGCTGTGTCACTCTGAGGCACCGGGGAGCGGATGCTACTTGCGGGTAACATAACCGCCGTGGGCAACTGCACAGCTCCGCGCGGTTGACCGAACGTTAAGTCACGCGCGAGGCTGCGCCCGTGACCGGGCGAGTGATCGCTACACCAAACAGGAGGGTCGTCGAAGCGCGATGAACATCGTCGTACTCGTCAAGCAGGTGCCCGATTCGGGCGCGGACCGCAACCTGCGTCCTGACGACAACACCGTCGACCGCGGTTCGGCGAACAACGTCATCAACGAGATGGACGAGTACGCCATCGAAGAGGCGTTGAAGATCAAGGAGGCGCACGGCGGCGAGGTCACCATCCTGACCATGGGTCCGGACCGGGCGACCGAGTCGATCCGCAAGGCGCTCTCCATGGGGCCGGACAAGGCCGTGCACGTGGTGGACGACGCCCTGCACGGGTCCTGCGCCGTGACCACCTCGAAGGTGCTCGCCGCCGCCCTGGGGCAGCTCAACGCCGACCTGGTCATCTGCGGCGCCGAGTCGACCGACGGCCGGGTCCAGGTCATGCCGCACATGATCGCCGAGCGGCTGGGCGTGGCCGCCCTGACCGGCGCGCGCAAGCTCACCGTCGACGGCGGCACCCTGACCGTCGAGCGGCAGACCGAGGAGGGCTACGAGGTGGTCACCGCCTCGACCCCGGCCGTCGTCTCCGTCTGGGACACCATCAACGAGCCGCGCTACCCCTCCTTCAAGGGCATCATGGCCGCCAAGAAGAAGCCGGTGCAGACGCTGTCCCTCGGTGACCTGGGCGTCGCTCCCTCCGAGGTGGGCTTCGACGGCGCCACCAGCGCCGTGCTCGAACACACCAAGCGCCCGCCGCGTTCCGGCGGCGCGAAGATCACCGACGAGGGCGAGGGCGGCGTGAAGCTGGTCGAGTTCCTCGCCACCGAGAAGTTCGTGTGAGAGGTCTGGACATGTCTGAGGTTCTCGTCGTCGTCGAAGCCACCAAGGAATTCGGCGTCAAGAAGGTCACCCTGGAGATGCTCACCCTCGCCCGCGAGCTGGGCACCCCGAGCGCGGTCGTGCTCGGTGGCGCCGGCGCCGCCGAGGCGCTGAGCGCCAAGCTGGGCGAGTACGGCGCGGAGAAGATCTACGCCGCCGAGGGCGAGGAGATCGACGGCTACCTGGTGGCCCCGAAGGCCACCGTGCTGGCCGAGCTGGTCGGGCGGGTGCAGCCGGCCGCCGTTCTGCTCGCCTCCTCCCAGGAGGGCAAGGAGATCGCCGCCCGCCTGGCCGTCAAGCTGGAGAACGGCATCCTGACCGACGTGGTGGGCCTGGCCGCCGACGGCACCGCCACCCAGGTCGCCTTCGCCGGCTCCACAATCGTCAAGTCCAAGGTCACCAAGGGCCTGCCGCTGGTCACCGTCCGGCCCAACTCGCTCAACCCGGCGCCGGCCGCGGCCACCCCGGCGGTCGAGCAGCTCACCGTGTCGGTCTCCGACGCGGACAAGCTGGCCAAGGTCGTCGAGCGGGTCGCCGAGCAGAAGGGCTCCCGCCCGGAGCTCACCGAGGCGTCGGTCGTCGTCTCCGGCGGTCGCGGCGTCGGCAACGCCGACAACTTCAAGCTGGTCGAGGAGCTGGCCGACCTGCTCGGCGGCGCGGTCGGCGCGTCCCGGGCCGCGGTCGACTCCGGCTTCTACCCCCACCAGTTCCAGGTGGGCCAGACCGGCAAGACCGTCTCCCCGCAGCTCTACGTCGCGCTGGGCATCTCCGGCGCGATCCAGCACCGGGCCGGCATGCAGACCTCGAAGACCATCGTCGCGGTGAACAAGGACGCCGAGGCGCCGATCTTCGAGCTGGCCGACTTCGGCGTGGTCGGTGACCTGTTCAAGGTCGTCCCGCAGGCCGCCGAGGAGATCCGCAAGCGCAAGTGACCCCGGCACGACACGAGCCGCCGTCCGGTGATCCGGGCGGCGGCTCGCTGTGTCGCGGCCCCTTCCATGCGGTGGAAGGGAGCTGATCGGCGGGCCGGGGAGCTGAGCCGGCCCGCCGATCAGCCCGTCAGGGTGCCCCTCAGCAGACTGTCGCCGGAGTGGGCGGGCTTGTCGTCGAACTGTTCGGCGGAGACGTCGACCACCGAGTAGGTCCGGAGGTCCACGTTCGCGGGCATCGGCAGCACCTCATCTCCCGACGCCTTGCTCAGGGTACCCAAGGAGAACATCCGCATCGTTTGGGGATCGATCAGCCAGACCTCGTAGTACCCCGGAACGCTCGGGAGATTCGCCACGTGCACGTGCAACTGGTGGTCGCCGAGCACCCGGGCGGACCCGGAGGCGTCCTTCGGCGTCGACCCGAACGCGGCCAGCGGCGCGCTGGCCAGCACCGTCGGCTGTGGCGCCGGCTCGTCACCACGGCCCAGCACGGCGGCGGTGCCCACCACGCCGATCAGGGCGGCGGCCGCGGCGTTGACCGGCGAGGGGGTCGACAAGGCGATCCTCACGGTCGACGACGCGGCGGTGCCGGGCCGGGGCGAACATCAGCCTGGCCGCCCCCTTGAGCGCCGACGGCAAGCCGCTGATCACCCCGTTCGTCAACGACGTGTCCAGGCTGGACGCCGGGAAGGCGCCGCTGATCGTCCGGCACACCGCGGCCGAACGGCAGCCCCCGGCTCGCCCTCATCACCTGCGGCGGCCCGTTCGACGCGAAGACCCGCCACTACCGGGACAACATCGTCGTCACCGCGGCGCCCACCTGAGCGTCCGGACCGCCCGGCCCCGCCCCCGTACGGGACGGGCGGTCCGGCATCCGGCGGCACGCCGGTCGGCCGTTAGGCTGAGCGGTGATGGCATACCTGGATCACGCGGCGACGACCCCGATGCTCGACGAGGCACTCGAGGCGTACGTCGCCACGGCCCGCGAGGTGGGCAACGCGTCGTCGCTGCACGCGGCGGGCCGGCGCGCCCGGCGGCGGGTGGAGGAGTCCCGGGAGCGGGTGGCCGCCGTGCTCGGCGCCCGCCCGTCCGAGGTGATCTTCACCGGGGGTGGCACGGAGAGCGACAACCTGGCCGTGAAGGGCATCTTCTGGGCCCGCCGCGCCGCCCACGCCGAGCGCGTGCGGGTGGTGTCCAGCGCCGTCGAGCATCATGCCGTGCTGGACGCGGTGGACTGGCTGGCCGGGCACGAGGGCGCCGAGGTCGGCTGGCTGCCGGTCGACGCCGCCGGCCGGCTCGACCCGGAGCGGCTCCGCGCCGAACTGGCCGCGCACGGCGACCGGGTGGCGGTGGTCACCGCCATGTGGGCCAACAACGAGGTGGGCACCGTGCAGCCGGTGGCCGAGCTGGCCGCGGTGGCCGCCGAGCACGGGGTGCCGTTCCACACCGACGCCATCCAGGCGGTCGGCCAGGTGCCGGTCGACTTCGCGGCCAGCGGCGTGGCCGCGCTCACCGTCACCGGCCACAAGCTGGGCGGCCCGACCGGCGTCGGCGCCCTGCTGCTGGCCCGCGACGTGGCCGCCACCCCGCTGCTGCACGGCGGCGGCCAGGAGCGTGACGTCCGCTCCGGCACCCTCGACACCGCCGGCATCGTCGCCTTCGCGGTCGCCGTCGAGGCCGCCGTGAAGGGCCAGCAGGAGTACGCCGCCCGCGTCGCCGCGCTCCGCGACGACCTGGTCGAGCGGGTCCGGCAGGCGGTCCCCGAGGTGGTCTTCAACGGCGACCCGACCGACCGGCTCCCCGGCAACGCGCACTTCTCGTTCCCGGGCTGCGAGGGGGACGCGCTGCTGCTGCTCCTCGACGCCCAGGGCATCGCCTGCTCGACCGGCTCGGCCTGCTCCGCCGGGGTGGCCCAGCCCTCGCACGTGCTGCTGGCCATGGGCGCCGACGACGACCGGGCCCGCTCGTCGCTGCGCTTCACCCTCGGCCACACGAGCACCAGGGCGGACGTCGACGCGCTGATCGCCGCGCTGCCGGCGGCCGTGGAGCGGGCCCGTCGCGCGGCCGCCCTCCGCACTCCCCGCTGACCCGGATACCCTCGGTGATGACGAGGGGAGTGAGCTGGTGAGGGTTCTGGCGGCGATGTCGGGCGGGGTGGACTCCGCCGTGGCGGCGGCGCGCGCGGTCGAGGCCGGGCACGACGTGACCGGTGTGCACCTGGCGCTGGCCCGCAACCCGCAGACCTACCGCACCGGCGCCCGGGGCTGCTGCACCCTGGAGGACTCCCGGGACGCCCGCCGCGCCGCCGACGTGCTCGGCATCCCGTTCTACGTCTGGGACATGGCCGACCGGTTCCACGAGGACGTGGTGGACGACTTCGTCGCCGAGTACGCGGCCGGCCGTACCCCGAACCCGTGCCTGCGCTGCAACGAGAAGATCAAGTTCGCGGCGGTGCTGGACCGGGCCGTGGCCCTGGGCTTCGACGCGGTGGTCACCGGCCACCACGCCCGGCTCGGTCCCGACGGCCTGCTGCGCCGCAGCGTCGACGCCGCCAAGGACCAGTCGTACGTCCTCGCGGTGCTGACCCGGGCGCAGCTCGACCGGTCGATCTTCCCGCTGGGCGACTCGACCAAGGCGGAGGTGCGCGCGGAGGCCGCCCGGCGCGGTCTCGCGGTGGCCGACAAGCCGGACTCGCACGACATCTGCTTCATCGCCGACGGCGACACCCGGGGCTTCCTGTCCCAGCGGCTCGGCGAGGCGCCCGGCGAGGTGGTGGACGCGCTCACCGGCGCGGTGGTCGGCAGCCACACCGGCGCCTACCAGTACACCGTCGGGCAGCGACGCGGCCTGCACCTGGACCGGCCCGCGCCGGACGGCCGCCCGCGCTACGTGCTCTCCATCACCCCGAAGACCAACACGGTCACCGTCGGCCCCGCCGAGGCCCTGGAGGTCGCCGAGGTCCGCGCCGCCCGCCCGGTCTGGACCGGTGGCGCGCGCCCCGACGGGCCCATCGAGTGCGAGGTGCAGCTCCGGGCGCACGGCGACGTGGTGCCGGCGACCGTGTCGCTGGACGCCGACGGGCTGCACGCCGACCTGCGCCGCCCGGTCCGCGGGGTGGCCGCCGGCCAGGCGATCGTCGCGTACCGCCCGGACCCGGCGGGTGACGTCGTGCTCGGCTCGGCCACCATCACCGGCTGACATCCCCCGAGGGGTGGATAGGCTGCGGCGGTGAGTGAGACGACCTGGCCGTGGGGAGTGGGGACGGCGACGGGGATCGGGTCGTTGCCCGGCACCGACGTCGCCGAGGCGCAGCGCATCGTGCTCGGTGAGCTGCCCGACCTGCCGCACCTGCCCGAGCTGCCCGCCCGCGGCCCCGGCGCCGACCTGATCGGCCGCACCGGCGGGCTCCTCGTCGAGCTGCCGGTCGAGCTGTACGCGGCCCGCTGGCGGATCGCCCCGCGTCCCGGCAAGGACCTGCGCCGCGCCCGTGACCTGATGGAACGCGACCTCGACCAGCTCGCCGAGCAGGCCGAGGACTACGCCGGCCCGGTCAAGGTCCAGGCCGCCGGCCCCTTCACCCTGGCCGCCTCGCTGGAGCTGCCGATCGGCGGCCGGCTGCTGCGCGACCCCGGCGCGGTCCGGGACCTCGCCGGCTCGCTCGGCGAGGGCCTGCGCGGGCACGTGGCGGCGGTGGCCCGGCGGCTGCCCCACGCCTCGGTGCTGCTCCAGCTCGACGAGCCGTCGCTGCCCGCGGCACTGGCCGGCCGGGTGCCCACCGAGAGCGGGTTCGGCACCCACCGGGCCGTCGAGTCCGAGGTGGCCCGCACGCTGCTGCGCGGCGTCATCGAGGCGGCCGGCGTGCCGACGGTGGTGCACTGCTGCGCGCCGGACGTGCCGCTGGACCTCATCCGCACCGCCGGTGCCGTCGGCGTCGCCCTCGACCTGGCCCTGGTCACCGACCTGGACCCGCTCGGCGAGGCGATCGACGCCGGGTTCGGCCTGCTGGCCGGCGCCGCGCCCGCGCTGCCGCCGCCGGCCGGTCGCGCGCCGACGTCGGCCCAGGTCGCCGACCGGGTACGCCGGGTCTGGGACCAGCTCGGCTTCCCCCGCCGCCGGCTCGCCGAGCAGGTGGTGGTCACCCCCGCCTGCGGCCTGGCCGGGGCCACCCCGGCGTACGTGCGGGAGGTCCTCGCCGCCTGCCGGGACGCCGGCCGCCGGCTCGCCGAGGAGTGAGGTTTCCTGTCGTACGCCGGGGGCAGGATGACCGGCATGATTGGACAGCTGCGTTCCGTGGTGATCGACTGCCCTGATCCGCGCGCGCTGGCCGGCTTCTACGCGGAGCTGCTCGGCCTCCCGCTGATCGAGGACAACTCCGACGGCGACGACTGGGTGGTGCTCGGCGGCCGGCCGGGGCACCAGCCGCGTCTCGCCTTCCAGAAGGCGCTCGACCTGCGTGCCCCCGAATGGCCCGACCCGGAGCGGCCGCAGCAGTTCCACCTCGACGTCACGGTCGACGACATCGAGGCCGCGGAGAAGGCGGCGCTCGCCCTCGGTGCGCGCCGGCTGCCCGGCGAGGGGGAGGGTTTCCGGGTCTACGCCGACCCGGCCGGCCACCCGTTCTGCCTCTGCTGGGACTGATCCGCCCCACCCCCGGCTTGCGCGGGCGGGGCATGATCGCCACCGTGATCGACTCCGCCCCGCGCCGCGCGTCCGGCTCGCTGTTCGGCCTCGCCTACGGCGACGCCCTGGGCAAGCCCACCGAGTTCCTCACCGTCGCCGAGATCGTCCGCCGCTACGGCCCGGCCGGCCCCCGGGAGCTGACCGGCGATCCGGCGCTGGTCACCGACGACACCCAGATGGCGCTTGCCGTGGCGTGGGCGCTGCACGACGCCCCGGCCTTCACGGCGGAGGCGGTGGAGCCGTTGCTGCGGCGGCGCTTCCTCGACTGGGCGGTCAGCCCCGACAACAACCGCGCGCCCGGCATGACCTGCCTGCGCGCCTGCGCCGAGCTGGACCGGGGCACCCGCTGGCAGGAGGCGACGGTCGCCGGCTCGAAGGGCTGCGGGGCGAACATGCGGGTCACCCCGGTCGGGCTGCTCGACGTCGACCTCGACACCCTGGCCGGGCTGGCCCAGCTCCAGGCCGGCCTGACCCACGGGCACCCCACCGGCCTGGCCGCCAGCGAGCTGACCGCGTACGCGGTCCGACTGCTCCGCGACGGCGCCGCGCTGCCCGACCTGCCCGGGCTGCTCACCGACCGGGCCCACGCCCAGCGCACGGTCTACCGGGACGACTGGCTCGGCGACCTGTGGCAGCGCCCGGGCGAGCGGACGCCGGCGGAGTTCATCGCCCGGGGCTGGGACGACTGCCTGCGGGTGCTCGGCCGGCTCGACGCGGCGCTGGCCCGCCCCGACGACGGCGGCGACCCGTGCCGGCTCACCGGCGAGGGCTGGATCGCCGAGGAGGCGCTGGCCACCGCGCTGCTCTGCGCGCTGCGCCACCCCGACGACCCGGTCGGCGCGCTGGCCCGCGGCGCCACCACGGCCGGAGACTCGGACTCGATCGCCGCCCTGGCCGGCGCCTTCGTGGGCGCCGCGCACGGCATGTCGGCCTGGCCGGCCGACTGGTCCACCCGCATCGAGTACGCCGACCAACTGCGCGCCCTCACCGCCCCCCTGGACTGACCGGGCCGCGCGCCTCCCTGCGCCCTCGCCGCGTTGATCATGAAGTTATTGCCACGACACGCCGCCGGGTGAGGCAACAACTTCATGATCGACAGGGTGGGAGCAGGGCGGGCGGCGGTGGTCGGTGCCGGGTCAGGTCGTCAGGTGGGGCAGGCGGCGGACGCCGCGCCACACGTCGGGGTCGCAGGCGCCGGCGCGGTCCTCGAAGGCGGTGACGGGCAGCGGGATGGGCTCGCTGATGTCCAGGAAGCTGTCGTGGTCGGCGTCCGGGTCCCAGCTGCGGGTGGGGATCGGCAGGTGGTCGTCCCGGTCCGACTTGTCCTGGCTGGTGATCTTCAGGACCTCGGCGTCCCGGCCGTCGACCCGCAGCACCAGGCAGGGGCGCACCTTCGAGCCGGTCCCGTCGGCGTAGGGCACGTCGGCCCACCAGATCTCCCCGGGGCGGGGTGCGGTCGCCGGACCCTGCCCGGCGTCCCGCGGCCGCGGTGCCGCGCCGGTACGCCCGCGTGGCGGGTCGCCGCCCGTCTGCCCGCGCGGCGGGTCGCCGCCGGTCCGCCCGCGCGGCGGGTCGCCGCCGGTCCGCCCGCGCGGCGGGTCGCCGCCGGTCCGCCCGCGCGGCGGGTCGCCGCCCGGTCGAGCGCCGCCAGGCCGACCGCCGGGCCGGGAACCACGGCGCTCGGCCCGCGCACCGCCGCCCTGATGGGCCGCCGTCCCGGAGCGGTCGTCCGCCGCGTCCGTCCGCCCGTCCCGGCGCCCCTCACTCCGACCCGCCTCGGCGGATCGGTTCGCGGCCCGGCGTCGCCATTCGCCCCACAGCCAGCCGGCCGCGACACACGCCACGATCACCGCCGCCCAGAGCAGCCCGTCGCGCATCCGTACCCCCCGCCTCTCGCCCGTGCCGGCCCACCACCGCCCGGCGATCCTCGCACGCCGGCCACCCCGTCGCCCCGCACCACGGACGCCGGCCCCGACCCGGGAACCGCTGGTCGATCAGGGGGTTGGCGGAGTGGAATGTTCGCTTCGGCGCTGCCAATCCCATGATCGACGGGGAACGGAACGACGGGGTGGGGGCGGTTGTCGGGCCCGCCCGCTACGGTGCGGGGGTAGCACGATCACGGGAGGTCGACGACGGTGTCCGAAGGCGGCAGGGTGTCCGAAGAAGCGATTCCCCAGGCGGTCAGCCCCGCGCAGGAGGCGGCGGCCGGCGCCGAGCCGACCCCGGAGGCGCGGGAGCGGCACGCCACCCTGAGCCAGGAGCTCACCGAGCACCAGTACCGCTACTACGTGCTGGACGCGCCGACCGTCTCCGACGCCGAGTTCGACAAGCAGCTCCGCGAGCTGGAGGCGCTGGAGGAGCAATATCCGGCCCTGCGCACCCCCGACTCGCCGACCCAGCGCGTCGGCGGCACCTTCTCCACCGACTTCACCCCGGTCACCCACGCCGAGCGGATGCTCTCGCTCGACAACGCCTTCGCCGACGAGGAGCTGGCCGCCTGGGCCGAGCGGGTCGAGCGGGACGCGGGCGGCCCGGTGCCCTACCTCTGCGAGCTGAAGGTCGACGGCCTGGCCATCAACCTGACCTACGAGAAGGGGCGGCTGGTCCGGGCCGCGACCCGGGGCGACGGGCGCACCGGTGAGGACGTCACCGCCAACGTCCGCAGCATCCGCGACGTGCCGGCCCGGCTGACCCCCTCCGACGACTTCCCCGACGTGCCCGAGTTCCTCGAGGTGCGCGGCGAGATCTACTTCCCGGTGGCCGCCTTCGCCGACCTCAACGCCGGCCTGGTCGAGCAGGGCAAGGCGCCGTTCGCCAACCCGCGCAACGCGGCCGCCGGCAGCCTGCGCCAGAAGGACCCGCGGATCACCGCCTCCCGGCCGCTGCGCCTCGTGGTGCACGGCATCGGCGCCCGCCGGGGCTTCCAGCCGGCCGCGCAGTCGGAGTCCTACGCGGCCCTCCGGGCGTGGGGGCTGCCGACCAGCGACCGCTGGCGGGTGGTGCCCGACCTGGCCGGGGTGGCGGAATACATCGCCTACTACGCCGAGCACCGGCACGACGTCGAGCACGAGATCGACGGCGTGGTGGTCAAGGTCGACCCGGTGTCGATCCAGGGGCGGCTGGGCTCGACCAGCCGCGCGCCGCGCTGGGCCATCGCCTTCAAGTACCCGCCGGAGGAGGTCACCACCAAGCTGCTCGACATCGACGTCAACGTCGGGCGCACCGGCCGGGTCACCCCGTTCGCCGTCCTCGAACCGGTCCGGGTGGCCGGCTCCACGGTCGCCCTGGCCACCCTGCACAACGCCCGGGAGGTCGAGCGCAAGGGCGTGCTCATCGGCGACACGGTGGTGCTGCGCAAGGCCGGCGACGTCATCCCCGAGGTGCTCGGCCCGGTGGTCGACCTGCGCCCCGCCGACGCCCGCCCGTTCGTCATGCCCACCGCCTGCCCGGCCTGCGGCACCCCGCTCGCGCCCGCCAAGGAGGGCGACGTCGACATCCGCTGCCCCAACTCGCGCAGCTGCCCGGCGCAGCTCCGGGAGCGGGTCTTCCACCTGGCCGGCCGGGGCGCCTTCGACATCGAGGTGCTCGGCTACAAGGGCGCCGCCGCGCTGCTCGACGCCGGGATCATCCACGACGAGGGCGACCTGTTCGCGCTCGACGCCGATCAGCTCTCCCGCTCGCCCTTCTTCGTCAACAAGGACGGCACCCTCGGCAGCAACGCCACGAAGCTGCTCGACAACCTGGCCGTGGCCAAGGAGCGGGAGCTGTGGCGGGTGCTCGTCGCGCTCTCCGTCCGGCACGTCGGCCCGACCGCGGCGCAGGCGCTCGCCCGGCACTTCCGCTCGGTCGAGGCGATCGACGCGGCGAGCGAGGAGGAGCTGTCCTCGGTGGACGGGGTCGGCCCGACCATCGCGGCCAGCATCAAGGAGTGGTTCGCCGTCGACTGGCACCGCGAGGTGGTGCGCAAGTGGGCCGAGTCCGGCGTGCGGATGGCCGAGGAGGCCGGCGAGGAGGGCCCGCGCCCGCTCGAAGGGGTGACCGTGGTGGTCACCGGCACGCTGGCCGGGTTCAGCCGCGACCAGGCGTCCGAGGCGATCCAGAGCCGGGGCGGCAAGGTCACCGGCTCGGTCTCCAAGAAGACCGGCTTCGTGGTGGTCGGCGACAACCCCGGGTCCAAGGCCGACAAGGCCGCCGACCTCAAGCTGCCGATCCTCGACGAGGACGGCTTCCGGGTGCTGCTGGAGTCCGGCCCCGACGCGGCCCGCGAGGCGGCCCGCATCGAGGGCTGACCCGCCCTGGCGGCGCCCCCGCCGCGCATTCCAACTTAATTACGACTACGACCGATTCGTGACTGTCGTGTCGGGGAAACCGGCACCGAGGGCGTTTCATTGGCGTACGGCGCGTGACGGCGCGTGCCAGGGCCGACCCCGGGAGGTGCGATGGAGACCGGCGACCCGCGAAACTCCGTCCCGCCCGGGCGGACCGGGCCGTTCTTCGGCTTCGTCACCGTGGTCGGCATCCTGGCCCTGCTCGTCTCGGCCGGCCCGCTGGCCGCGCTCCCCGACGAGCTGCCCCACCTGCCGGCCGCCTTCTGGACCATGGCGGCGCTCGCCGTCGCCTGCGACGCCCGGCCGTTCGTGCCGCCCGGCCGACGCCAGACCTCGGCGGTCTTCCCGTCGACCTGCTTCACGTTCGCCATCCTGCTCGGCTGGGGGCTCGGCCCGGCCGTCGCCGTGCAGGCCGTGGCGGTGGCCGTCTCCGGCTGGCGGCTCGGCTACGCCGGCTGGCGCACCGCCTTCAACGGCGCCCAGTACGCGTGCGCGCTGGCCGCCGCGTACGCGGTCACCCGGCTCGGCCCGGGCGAGCTCTTCGGCGGCGGCCGGCTGCACTGGACCGACGTGGCCGCGGTCGGTGGCGCCACGGCGACCTGGTTCGTCGTCAACTACGGCCTGGTCAGCTGCGCGATCCGGCTCCGGTTCGGCGACCGCTGGTGGCCCAGTGTCCGGCAGGGCCTGGCCTATGAGCTGCTCTCCACCGGCTCGCTGCTGCTGCTCGCCCCGGTGCTGGTGGCCGCCGCCCGGGCCAGCGCCGCGCTGATCCCGCTGGTGCTGGTGCCGCTGTTCGCGGTCTACCGGATGGCCCGGCTCTCCGCTGAGCGGGAGCAGCTCGCCGACCTCGACCCGCTCACCGGGCTGCCCAACCGCAAGGCCCTGCTCACCGAGGTCGCCGAGCAGGTGCACCTGCACGCCGAGCGGGCCGCCCGCGGCGAGCCGGACGCCCACCTGGCCCTGCTGCTGCTGGACCTCGACCGGTTCAAGCACGTCAACGACGCGCTCGGGCACGCCGTAGGTGACCGGCTGCTGGTCGAGGTGAGCGCCCGGCTCATCGAGGTGGTCGACGGGGAGGATCTGGTGGCGCGGCTCGGCGGCGACGAGTTCGCCATCGTCGTACCCGGGCTCACCGGCACCGACCAGGCCCGCGAGCGGGCCGACCGGGTGGTGGCGGCGCTCGCCGAGCCGGTGCCGCTGGACGGCCTGCCGCTGGACGTGGGCGGTTCCATCGGCATCGCCCTCTTCCCCGAGCACGGCGAGGACTTCGCCACCCTGATGCGCCACGCCGACGTGGCCATGTACGACGCGAAGCACCGCAACGACACCGTCGCCGTCTACGCGCCCGAGTCCGACCACAACTCCGCCGAGCGGTTGAGCCTCCTCGCCGACCTGCGCCGGGTGCTGGAGTCCGGGCCGCCGGCCCGGGCCGAGGAGCCGACCGGCGTCCGCGGGGGTGACGGCGCGGCGCTCGCCCCGGCGCCCGGCCTGCCCGCCCCGGCGGCGGGGCCGGCCCGCGGCGACGCCCTGCCCCGCAACGGCGGCCGGTCCGGCGGGGCGCGACCCGGGTCCTCCGGCAACTCGGGTGGGACCCGCGTTACGCCGCGTCGGGACCTGGAACCACCGGCGCGGTGGCGGCTGCGGCGGCGCGAGCGGGTCGAGGTGCGGCACGACGACGAGCTGATCAACCGG
>NZ_WBKT01000092.1 GCF_008868175.1 Micromonospora sp. AMSO31t | reverse complement strand
TGCCGGCTCGGTGGTGACCTGCTCGGCCACCTGGATCCGGAGGGGTTCGGCCGGCTCAGCCGGCGGGGTGTCCTCCCGCGCGGGGGCGGGAGCGAGGACGAGTTTCACCAGGGCCATGAAGGCGAGGGCCGGAACAGCGGAGAGGAGCCACCCGGACGGTCCGGGCTTGGCGACCGCGAGCTGTGCGGCGAGGGAGAGGCCGGCGGCGGCGATGAGCAGGAACAGCGGGTAGCCGATCGGTGCGCCGGCTCGGCGGCGACGGCGAATGGTGAGCAGGGAGGCGATGGGGACGAGTTCGGAGATGACGGCGTTGGCCCAGCCGAACCATTCCCCGGTGCCGGTGGGGGAGTTGGCGAGGGTCCAGTCCTTGACGTGGGTGAAGGAGGCGGCACCGGCGAAGCCGGCGACGGTGAGCAGGATGAGGACCAGGACGACACCCTCGACGCGGGTGCCCCGGTTGGTCTGGGTGCTGGCAGGCATCATTGGCCTCCCAGGCAGTCGAGGCAGCAGCCGTAGCGGCGGGGGATGTAGTAGGGCTTCACGACGCCGCAGTGCCGGCAGGTGCGCCGTGCGCGTAGGGCTTTGGCGATGGCCTCCCGCTGGGCGGGGGTGGCCGTGCGTTTGGGTGCGGCGAGGTCGAGGCGGTAGAGGTAGGCGACGCGCTTGCCGCGACGCCAGAGGATCTGCGCGACCGCGTCATGTCCTCCGGGTCGGAGGCCGGCGGCATGCAGTTGCCGGCGGGTGGCCAGGCCGTCGGGGGCCATCCGGAACGGGTAGGTGGGGAACTCTTCGGCGATGTCAGCCGGGTAGGTGATGGTCATGATTGGCCTCCCCAGCGCTGCTGGGCGGCCTGCCGGGAGATGCCGAGCCGGGCACCGATTTCGGCCCAGGAGTAGCCGAAGGCGCGGAGGCCGATGACGGCTTCGCCGATGGCGTCGTCGATGACGGCGGAGAGGGCGACGAGGTCGCGGAGGGCTTCGACGTCTCCGGTGGCGACGCGGCGGCCGTGGGCGCGGATGATGCGCCGAGCGAACGCGGCGAACTCGTCGTTCTCGACGACCTCCCGCCGGCGCCCCTGGCGTGGGACGGACGTCAAGGTGTGCTTGACGGTGTTCATCGGTTCTCGCCTCCCTGCATGTGGAGGCGGTCCCACTCGTCAGCGGCGCTCTCAAGCGCAGTGACGACCTGCTCGGCGGTGCGGCCGGGGTCGTCGTTCCACGAGTAGGGCGAGGTGTGCTCGTCGATGACGAAGCCGTCTTCGTCGACGAGGAACAGCGGGTAGAAGTCGTCGAGGTAGTCGACGAACGCGGCGAGGGCGGCGAGATAGTCGGCGAGAGTGTCGCCGTCGAGCTGGGAGAAGTGCTCGACCCGGTAGCCGGCGCAGGCGATGCCGATGGCCCCGGCGGCACAGGCCGGCGGGGTGAGGGTGTCTGTGGTGGTGGCGTAGTAGGTGCCCTGGTGCCAGCCGTGCCGGCGCAGGTAGAGGGCAGCCATCCGGAGCAGGTCAGCAGGGGTGACCGGCGCGGTGGTGGGCGGTTTCTGGGTAGCCTTCATGGCAGCCACGTCCTTTCGGTAGGGCTGTTGGTTGGTGGTCGGCAGGACCAGCGGTTGCTGGCAGGCGTTGACTGGTCCTGTCGGCCGTTTCAGGTGGTGCGCAGCCGCAGGTAGCGGCGGTGGCGGGTGTCGTCGCCGCCCATGGGCTGGGGCGGGCCGACGTAGACGAGTCGGCCGCTGGCGGAGGCGACCTGGACCATGGCGGCGATCTCCGCCGGTTGGGCGATGATCCAGATTTCGGCGTACTGCGCGGCCCGCTGCTGGTTGGCGCGGGCGTAGGTGCGCTCCCGGGTGGTCATGCCGCCATCCCCAGGTCGAGCCGGGTCAGGTCGGGAACCTGGGCCGGTAACGGTCGGGGCCGGCGGATCCAGGCGGCGTAGTCGGCGATGCCGGCGATCTGGCTGTCGGACAGGTAGGCGACCTTGATGCGGCGAGGGGTGCCGCCTTCGGCGATGAGGTAGGCCGCGCCCTGGTTGGTGGGCTGGATGTCGGTGGCGGTGTAGCCCTGCTCGGCCCAGCCGTGGCCGAGGACGATGTTCGAGCTGTTGGGTGTGGTGCAGCGGAAGGCGGCGCGGTAGCCGAACAGGTCCCGCAGGCTGGTGGGGATGATGTCGAAGGACGGCCGCTGCGTCGCGGCGACCACGGGGATGCCGGCGGCACGACCCCGGGCGACCAAATCGCGCAGGAGTGCCACGAACTCTTCCTGCTCCTGCTTGCTGCCGACCGTCGCGCTGTAGAAGGCGATCTCGTCGACCAGGACGGTGATGACGGACAGGCCGTCGGCGGCGGTGAGCTTGCGGCGCCCGTGGGCGCGCAGCCAGGCGTAGCGGTTGTTCATCACCAGTTGCAGCCGCTTGAGGACGTCGAGGGCGGCGGTGATGTCGGGGCCGATGAACGCGTCGGCGCAGTCCTCCCACTGCCCGAGTTCGACGAGCTTGCCGTCGAGCAGCACGAGCCGGGAGTCGACGGAGAGGGCGGCGTGGGCGGCGATGGTGTTGAGCAGGCCGGACTTGCCTCCGCCGGGTTCGCCGCCGGCGAGGAGGTTGCGGTAGGCGAGGGTGATGTAGACGGGGTGACCGAACTCGTCGATGCCGACGAAGATGGGGTCGAACATCGACAGGCCAGGCCCCACCGGAATGCCGGCGGTCGGGGCGGTAGCGATGGTCATGAGGTGCCCTCCTTGGGCTTGGTGGGCGCGGAGAGCCACACGAACGAGCCCGCAGGGCTCTCCGCGACCGAGGTGGGTTGAGGTCAGATCCAGTCGGAGATGTCGTCCTCAGGTGCCGAGGACGAAGCCGCGGGCTTGCTGCCGTTGGCGGTGGCCGGCGGCTTCTTCTGCGCCGGCAGGGTGATGGTCGGGACGTCGACGTCGGGCAGGTCCAGAGCCGTCGGCACGGCCGGCGTAGGCCGGTCGGTGGCCGGGGTGGCGGGGTCGATGACGTCGACGAGCGGGGAGCCGACCTGAGCGGTGAGGACCTCGCGGCGCTTGATGTCGAAGCGCAGGTAGGCGGCGTTGCCGTCGGAGGCCCGTTCGATCAGGGCGGCGGAGGCGTGGCAGGCGACCGCGATGCGGTCGAGACGGCCTTCCAGGTCGGCCAATGAGAGGCCGGGGCGTAGGTAGACCCAGACCCGCTCACCGACGGGGGTGGGCTTGGCCCACAGGATGATCGGCAGGCTGCCGGACTGGTTGGCGATGATGAACTGCGCGAAGCACACGCGCAGCCGGTGTCGCACGATCAGGCACCAGGTCCAGGCCACCAGGGCGCGGCGGGAGGCCGGCAGGGCGGCCGGGACGCCGACGACCAGGGCGACCACGACGAGGGTCACCGGACCCGGGGTGTGGTTGGCGAGCTGGACCCAGCCAGCACCGAGGAGGGTGGTGATCCCGATTTCCGGGGTCCACCACCACAGCACCCGCAGGACCGGCCAGATGCGGACCAACACCCAGGCGACCCCACCGAGAGGGACGGCGATGGCCGCGCCCGTGAACAGGGCGAGGATGGGGTGCATGTAGGAAGCGGCCACCACGGCCGAGAGCAGGCCGACGATGACCGCCGTGAGGATGAACGCCAGCCGGGCGTTGCGTGCGGAGGAACGGTGGACCTTGGCCTCGATGACCGTCACCGTTCCGGTGTTCCGCCCGAAGGGGCGGCGAGGGCTAGACTTGGACACGACGAGTCCTCCCTTGCACGAGGGTGGATGAGTTGGAGGGCACGGGGTCGGCAGATGTAGGAGTCGGACCGACCCCGCGCCAGCTCTTGCGGGGATGCCACCACCACAGGTGGTGACCGGGCCGGGAGCGTAGGAGTCGGAACCACTCCCGGACCGTTTGCTTGTCAGGTCAGCGGACCATCAGGCCGCTTCGCGGAGGACACCGCAGGCTTCACACAGCACGCTGCGCGAAAGACTACTTGGCCGCCGAACCAGCCTTCGGCTTCAGCGAGATCGCACGGAACGCGACGCCGTTGCGCCCGTTGGTCGCCCACGGAATAGCCTCCAACTGCTCGACCTCGATGAGCTGCCCCACCATCACACCCGGCTTCTCACCCGCCGTGGTGATGGTGATGACCTCACCGCCCGTCTCGTCGAGAACGAAGACCTGGGTCGACCACATGAGCCGGCCAGTGTTCTTCTCCGACCGCTGGTTGCCGTTCTGGTCGTTCTTCGGCTCCGGGTCCTTCGACACCGTCACCTGCTTCGCCTTGGTGTCCACGTACAGCTTCACGAGATACCTCCGAAGGTCTTGAGCGCGTCCCCTATGGACGACTGCTCTGCAACCGACGCTACGGCGGCTTCGGGTACCGAACCCGGAATAACTTTCCGGGGTCATCGTCGGCGGTCCATGGCAAGCTAGACGTATGCGCGGAATTGGCCAGTCGTTGACCATCGGAGAACGAATTGCCTGGTACAGGCGACGGCGAGGGATGTCCCAGGAAGTGCTTGCAGGGCTAGTCGGCCGCACCGTCGACTGGCTAAGCAAGGTGGAGAACGGGCGGATCGACCTCGATCGACTCTCGGTAATCCGCGCTGTTGCGGACCAGTTGGACGTGACTCTTGGCGACCTGCTGGGCGAGCCCTCTGTGCTCGATTGGTCGCGAGAAGGCGGCGCCCGAACAGTGCCAGCGCTCCGTGAGACTCTGCTGAACTACCGGCAGTTGTCCCCGTTCCTTGCGACGGAGGCAGACGAAGAAGTGCCGGATCTTGCCCAGCTCCGAGGGCACGTCGGGCAGGTGTGGGACGCCTACCAGGAGTCCCGCTATGGCTTCGTCGCTTCTCGGCTCCCGATGCTCGTAAGGTCCGCGCAAGCGGCCACCGCACTGCACGATGGTGGGGCGCAAGTCGACGCGTTTCGCCTACTTGCGCTGAGCTACCAGGCTGCGGCGGTGCTCTTGCCGAAGCTAGGGGAATCTGACCTTGCCTGGATTGCAGCCGAGCGCGGGTTTAATGCGGCACAGCGCAGCGGCGACACTGTGCTCATCGGGTCCCTCTTCCGGTCGCTTACGCACACGCTTTTGTGCACCGGTCGATACAAGGAAGCAAAGCAGCTCACGCAGGACGCAGCGGCATTCCTGCAGTCGGGCCTAGGTAACGCTAGCCCTGCATACCTGTCCATATATGGCACGCTGTTTCTTGCCGGTTCGATCGCGGCAGCACGCGATGATGACCGGGCAACCGCAAACGCGTTCCTGGCGGAAGCCGAGACGGCAGTACAGCGGCTCGGCCGGGACGAAAACCACCTCTGGACTGCGTTCGGACCAACCAACGTCGCCATCCACCGAGCGACGGCCGCCCTAGACCTCGGAGACGTTCAAGTCGCCATCGACCTCGGTGCCCGCTTGGACGCATCAGGGATGCCCAAAGAGCGCCAGGTACGGCACGCGATTGAGACGGCCCGAGCCCTGAGCGCGTGGAACCGCACCGATGAGGCCATGACGACGCTGCTAGACGCCGAACAAATCGCGCCCGAGCAGGTGCGTCACCACGCGATCAGCCGGCAGCTCGTGCAGGCATGGATGCGCAGAGGCCGCCGCAAGCCAAGCGTCACCCTCGCCAGACTTGCTCGTCGAGTGCATGTTGCCGACTGATCTCGTAGAGTCCGTCCGGTGAGCGGAGCGGCGGACTTTCCAGCAGTGGCAACCCCGCGCGTCGCCGCCGGCGTCTTGTTCGTCGACGAGCACGACCGTGTGATGCTCGTGAAGCCCAGCTATAAGCCCTACTGGGACATCCCGGGAGGCTACGTAGAGCCGGGCGAAAGCCCCAGGGCGGCGTGCCAGCGCGAAATCCTTGAGGAGCTCGGGATCACGGTTCCCGTCGGCGGCATGTTGGCTGTCGATTGGGCGCCGCACCCCGCCGAGGGCGACAAGATGCTGTTCATCTTCGATGGCGGGATGCTTGCCGACGAGCAGCTCGCCGCCATTCAGTTCCAGGACCACGAGATCACTGAGTTCACCTTCGCCTCGCCGGACGACGTCGAACGCCTGACGATCCCCCGGTTAGCGCGGCGTCTGCATGCGGCGCTAGCGGCCGGCGCGCACCAGCGGCCGGTCTATCTGGAAGAGGGAAGCTTGCCGGCAGGAGATGCTGCATCGTGAGGGACGGTTCTCTCTGAACCCTGCTATGCCTTCGGCCTCCCCGTACCCTCAGGGTGGGCCGCCTCTGCCGAATCGCCGAGCTGCCAAGAAGCCGGCAGCGGTTAGATCTCCCCGTCATTGGCCATGGGTAGTGCTCTCCCTTGTAGCGGTGCTGTGTGCCGGGACCGTTGCTGTGCCGGTGTCGTGGGCTGTTTTGCGGCAGGCCGAGGCGGATCGCGGCGAGGCAACGCCGGACGCCGCGGTGACCGTGTACGTGCTCCAGATGAGCAGCGGAGAGGAAATCGGCCTATCGTGGGTGCTGGCCGCCCGGCGTCATGACGAGCTGCTGCGGCAGTGGCGTGAGTACCGCGGCGAGATGGAACGCGGCAACGTTCCGTCGAAGCTTGAGGTGGTCGGACCGGTCCACGTCGAGGACCAGGGCGACGACCGCGCGACCGTGACCGCCCAGGTCCACGGGATCTGGTGGTACGAACAGATCAACCTCAGCGGCACAGCTCACCCGTGGCGGTTCGAGACGCGGCGCGACGCCGGCGGCTGGCGGGTGTGGGCAGCCGACCTGCCACCGTGGTGCGGCGTGCACGTCCGGTCAGACACCTGCCGCTGAGAGCGCCTATCAGCCCTCGATCTAAATACGCCGCTCCTCGGCGATGGTCGTCCATGGCCGCTCCCCCCAATGACCGGCCGCCGGCATCCAACCCGGCTGAGTCATGTTCGCGTCAAGCTCGGCTAGGCGGAGCGAGGCAGCAACCACGAACTGCATACAGAACGCGTATTCGTCCGACGACGGCTCGTATCCCTCCGGAGCGCGATACTCCGTCCGCCCGTCCGCGAACCTCATGGCGACTGGAGTCAGGTTCTGGAAGCGCTGATAGGCGGCAAAGCTGATCCCGAGCGCAGTCAGTCGAACCGCCGGCCGCAGTTGATCGACGGCTCGCGTGAGCGCTTCGATCTGCTCGCCGAACCGCCGGCCATCGTGCCCACTGACGGCTCGCTGCCCGGCATGGATGAGTCGTGCAATCCTGTCGGCATTCAACGGATAGTCAATACGTGGACCGAACGCGAGGGGCGATGGGGTCGGGCGCTGCGGGCCGCGCCGTGGTTCATGCGGATCGAACAGCTCCTCAAACGCATTGAGAAGCGCGATCATCGCCGCGACGCGATCACCGCTCTCGCTGGCGACTTCGGCTTTCGTGACCAACTCGCGGACCGAGTCCTGAACGACCACATGGGCCATCGACACCGACTCGTAGTCGAGCCCGAAGACCAGCATGGTGTTCGTGGTCATGAAGGTTGCCGTGTCCCTGACGGCCATGCCGATGCTCTCCGCATCGGGACGAACCCCGTAGTGCTTGAGGTTGACTCGGGCCTTGTTCAACCGCTTCATGCCCTGCTCAACGGCGAGACTGACCCCGTCGGGCAGATGCGCGCCGAGCTTCTCCCAGTACTTGTCGAAGTTGGGCGAGGCGCTTGCTCCGAGATGGTCCGTGGCCAGGATCAGGAAGCTCTCGACCGCGTCTTGGAGCGTGAGGACGCACGCGGACGACAGGGGCTCCGGCAGGCGAGCCTGTTCGGTGCCAAGCGTGTGCAGATAGCGGATGAAGGCCAGCCGGCGGATCGTGTCGGGGCTAAGGGACATGTCAGCGACTCTCTCACCTCTCACCACCGCAGCCCAGAGCTAGCGACTCCGTAGGCGGCTCGACTCTTGCCGGACCGCCTCGGTGAGATTCCGCCAGGTCCCGGCCGAGGTCTTCATCATCCGGTCGACCATATGGCGTGCTGACACTTCGTCGGCGAAGTCGTATGACACCTCCTGCCCGCCGTCACCGCCGTGGCGGCCACGGACGCGCCAGAGCCGACCGTCGCAGAGCAACCAGATGTCGCGCCGTGCCATCCGACCCCATGACTGGTTCCACCAGCGACCGCGCACCTCCACGGATGCAGCCTAGTCGAACACACGTTCGACCAGCCGGCTGGCCGGCGACTTGTTCAAAGTTTCTGTACGTCTTCAAGGCGGCCCTTGACGGGCCGCACGCGCCGCCGCCTGGGCGCGCGCCGGCCGCTGCCGCTGTCGCTCTGCGGCCGTCACGCCTGACGCCCGGCGGCTGGCGCGGAAAGCGGGGAAGCCCGGAGGGCCGCCGCAGAACGACAGACCGTTGACCAGTGGGGTGGTGGGCCGGCAGCCGGCCGGGCCGCGCGGCCACGAGCCCGCGCGGCGTGAGGGAGCGCACGCCGGCCGCGTCGGCGAGCTGGCGGCGGTCGCGGGGTTGCGGCTACTGCGCCTCCGGCGGGGGCGCTCCGGCTCCAGGATGGCCGGGGCACCGTCGGCGAGTCGCGGTCCGTGGGTGGTTGCGGTAGGCCATCCCGCCCGCCATCGACCCGGGCAAGCCGAGCAGACCGCCGCCCGACCCGCCAGCGTCCGTACGAGCGTCAAGGTCCGCTTGACATGGCGGACCGAGCGGCGGCCCGCTCCCCAGGAGGGCGGGTCGACGGCAGACGGGATGGCGGGCGTCACCCCGGGAGGCCTTTCCGTCGGTGTCGTACCACCAGTGACCGTCCGTTGACAGCTGCTTCTCGGATGTATGACCATATGGGACTTGCGCACAAAGCACCCGCATGGCGCCCAGCGGATGCCAATGGCGCAGCGTCCCGGCGCCAAGAGCAGTGAGCACGTTCGGACGGGAGACCGAAGTGAATCCGGTGCAAGTACGGCACGTCCGGGACGCGCTTGAGCGTGACTTCTCCGCACTCATTGACATCCAGGATGTGGCAGGACGCCCTGAAGCGGAGGTCCGTCAGGCGCTGAGGACCCGAGCTCTAACCGCACTTGCATTGCAGGTCGAAACTGGCTGCTCCAAAGAGCAAGCAGCTGCGCGCGTGATTGACGGTCGAGACGACCAAGGCATCGACGCCGTAGCAGTCTCAACCCCCGGGACCGCTCCGAGGCTTTGGATTGTGCAGACCAAATGGCATGAGCGTGGAACGGCGGGGCTGAAACAAGACGAGGTGCTGAAGTTCCTTCGCGGCCTCAACAAGATACTCGACTGCGAGTATCACCTTTTCAATGCCAAGTTCCAAGCCTTTGCGAGAGACGTGGATGCCGTCCTAAGCAATGCGGCTGTCCGGATCACAATCGTCGTGGCGCTTCTTGGAGATACCGAGATTCACCCGGATGTCCGGAGCATCATTGACGATGAGGTAAACAAGCTCAACTTCGCCCAGCCCATGGTAGATGTACGGGTGCTCGGTCTGAAGCATTTCCACCGAGCAATTCTCGGTGATACGGCCGAACCTCAAATTAATATTGACGCACGCCTTGAGGGCTGGAATCTTCAAAAGGATCCATACGAGGCGTACTACGGCACCATCTCGGCGGTTGATGTAGCGGGGTGGTATGAAGAGCACGGCAGAGGACTGTTCGCCAAGAACATCCGTGACTCCCTAGACCTTACTGAAGTTAACACCAGTATCACCGAGACTCTTCTCAACAATCCCGATCACTTCTGGTACTTCAATAACGGCATCACCGTATTGTGTGACTCAGTCGGAAAGACGCCAAAGTACATTCCGACGCCTGGCGGGATCGGCGAGTTCTCCCTCGTGGGTGCAAGTGTTGTTAATGGTGCCCAAACGGTTGCCGCTATACATAGGGCTATGAAGCAAAAGCCCGAAACGGCAGCCAGGGGGCAGGTCATTGTCCGTCTGATCTCCCTTGAGAAGTGTCCTGAAGGTTTTGGCCTCGAAGTAACGCAAAAGACCAACACCCAGAACCAAGTGGAATCCCGTGACTTTGCTGCGCTAGACCGCGACCAAACTCGACTTCGCGAGGATTTCGCCATTTCTCTAGGTAAGACGTATGTCATAAAGCGCGGCGAGCGTGAACCGGACCCGGACCAAGGCTGCTCAATTGTGGAGGTTGCCGTTGCCTTGGCCTGCGCCCATCGAAATTCGGAGCTGGCTGCACGAGCCAAGCGGGACGAGGCCCTGCTGTGGGAGGGCTCGACCTACCGATCGATATTCGGCAAGCACCCAAACGCCTTTCGTGCATGGCGTGCAGTGCTACTCCTTAGAATGGTCCGAGCTGAACTCGAATCCAGCGCGCGGGACCTCGTCGGGCGGGCCGCGGCCGTGGCGACCTATGGAGACCTGCTAATCGCTCATATCGTCTTTCAAAACATCGACGTGTCGGCACTCGACGAGCCCTCAGCCGACTGGAACGTCCAGATGGGGCGGGTCCCAAGCTTGACGGCGAGTGCTCTTGAGCGAGTAATCGTGGCCATTGACGATGAGTTCGGGGCATCAAGCCAAGTTATCGCTACTTGCAGAAGCTCCGAGCGAAGCCAGATCGTTGCGCGACGAGTGCTTCGTGACATGCTCTCTGGCGAGAAGGCTCCCACGCTGCCAAGTGCATACCGGTCAACCTCTGACGGAAGGCGTCGGCTTAATGCCGTTGAGGTCCTGGTCGACAGTCGCTACATCCCAGATGGCACGATCCTGGAGTTCCGGCCTCGAACCAAGCCAGAAAGGGCGGCCTTGGCAAGCTGGTTGGCTGCTGACCCGAAGAGGGGCCAGGCGTCATGGCAGAACAACCGTGCCTCAGCCTTGATCTGGGCAGCTGACGGAAAACGGTATTCGCCGACTGGGCTCGTCATGGCGATGCTGGAAATGGCCACCGGTACTCGACCCAAGGCCGTTCAGGGAACCAGTCGTTGGTACTGGCCCGGTAATGGGTCCCTGGTCGAGTTGGCTGAGAAGGCGCGAAACGAGGATGTGCCAGACGAGTGACAAGCTAGCCGCGCGACTTCCAAGCGGTAGCTGCTAGAGCACGAGTGAGGCCATTGGTAGCGAGCGAACATACTGTTCGGCAAAGAGCCAGTCGGGGTGCCCATCCGACTGAACGGGAAGATGAAGGACGGACTTCCGCATTCTGTCTGTGAACCACTTCCGGCCATAATTGAACCGGTATTTTTCGGCCCGGATCACCGTGCACAGAAAGAATGAAGCCGCCTTCGACAGTTGTTCCTTCGGCACGAGCACGACGATATCGTCCGATGCCACGAAGGGCTCAGGCTGGACGAATGCTTCTCCAACGCTGCCGTTGCAGGAGACAGTTATTAGGCCGCCTGGAAAGGCAGGCGGCAGATCAACGTGCTGGCTGACGCCGTTGTTGAGCGCACTGGCCCTAACGTACGGGGTCTTGCCTGGCCTCAAGTCTCTGCGAAGGAACCTGCGTCCCCTCTCAAGATTGAACAGCTGCTCAAAGGTGAAGGGTCGCCAATCATCCGTACGAAGGTCGGGGGTTGAATAGGTGGCAGAGGCCGAGGCGGAAATCTGGGGGACGTGAGCCTGCCATACCCATCTCGGAATCTCGTCGGGAAGCTCAAGGGTCGCTAGAGTTCTGTTCGCCTGCCGCCCGAAGTTGTATCTGTACCTGTTTTCCTTAATGCAAAGCGCCCACCAAAGCTTCTCTTGCGGTTCCATTGGTCTAAGAGGCAAGAGGTAGCTCATGTCGCGACCGCAGTAGAACGGGTTGACCTGCAAGCTGGTTTCGAGCGGATAGTTGCGGCCACCAAGAGAAACAGAGATGGCCCCGGCCGGCGCCGGGTCCAGGCCCGGTATGGCCTTCACCCAGGCTGATACCCCATTGTTTCGCGCTGTTCGCGAAACGAATGCAACGGCATCTGGCCCCGGGCTCACCTTTTCTAGCCGATTCAGCTCAAGTGAATGGCCATACCTGACATCGAAAAGATCCTGAACACGTGGCATTTAGACCTCGCCGCCGCTCGGCTGAATTCCCGGCAGGTCGTCGTTGTTTTCGGAGGCGTCGTTCTGGTGCATTAGCTGATAGAGTGCAAATTTGCGCAGCTCTCGGTTGAAGTCCTCGGCCGTGAGTCCGCTGTAGTCCGTCTCCATATAAGCCTCTGCGCACCACTCGTCTTCAGGGCCGACGAACTTAAGGACACTACGACCCGGACGGACAGCTCTGCCGTGGAACTCTTCTAGCCACTGGTCGCGAATTGCCGGCCACTCGTTCCGAAGGTCAATGCGCCCTCGATCCTTGGTCTTCACGAACCCATCATGTTTCCAATAGCCGAACCATGTGGGTTGAGGCGCGTGCTGGTGGGCTTGGTGAGCCCGAAAGACCATCATGCAAGGAACGGTGCCGACCGGCGCGAACAGGTCATTCGGGAGGGACATCACGGCAACGAGTGTGTGATTCGCTAGTAGCCGGCGTCTGGTCGGATGGGGAGTGATCGCGCAGGACATTGGAACGACCGCGACCGCGAGGCCCCCTGGCCGAAGGCAAGCCAGGAGGGTCTCCACGAAATCGAGCTCATGGAGTCCCTCGCCCTTCTGAGAATAGGGAGGGTTGATCAGGCCAATGTTGGGCCGGGAGAATCGGCCAGGAACGCCTTCCTCAAGCTGCGCTAGAATTTCCGGTTCAAAGCAGCTTCCCTGATATAGGTTAGCTTTGCCGTCCCCGCGAAGTAGCATGTTGGACACAGCGAGCGCGAACATGTGGGGCTGCTGCTCGACGCCAACCAGTTGATGCTCGCGGATTCGGCGCCGTGCGTCATCGTCATGGCCCGCTTTGGCGTCCATCTCAGTCATGGCCGCAATGAGGAAGCCCCCGGTTCCCGCACAAGTGTCAACCACCGTGTCATGGGGGCCAACGTTGGCAATCTTGGCGAACAACTCTGTCAGGTGTTTGGGGGTAAGGACGATCCCCAGACCTCTCTTGTCGCCGCCTGTGTAGCGCAGGAACTCGCCGTAGAACTGTCCGATAACGTCCACGTCATGATATGCATCAAGGAATGGTCGGACATGCTCGTCTAGGTCAGCAATCAGGCGCAGCAGTGGCGTTTCGCCGTTCGCGCCAACCTTGCTCAATTCGGGGTGAGTTCGAATGAAGGAATAGGGCGCAAGCATGATCTCACGCTTGGCCTCCGGTATATCGGAGTCACGTGCGGTCCGCCCAATTGCCGAGAATAGTTCGCGCGCAAGGTCACGCGGTTTGTAGTCTGACCAGTTCCTTTTGAAGACCTCGTCGCGAAGGGCGATCAGGATGCCGGATACGACCAGTGGCTTCTCGGACTCCGACAGTTTTGCGTAGTCGCGCATATAGTTATGGAGGACTCGACTGAAGGCCATTAGCTCTGCATGGGTCCGAGCCCGTACAGCGGGGTCGTACGTTAGTAGCCGGCGGTATTCATCGATAGGAAGTAGGCGATCAATGGGCCCGACTGGTGACGGGAGTGGTTCAGCAGTGGAAGCCCCTTTGAGTTGCCGAAACGTTGAGACTTTCAGGTGCCGATGGTCGGTTCCACTCACTGCAATGGCCACGACGTCAAAGCTCGACGCTAAGTGGGCAGCATAATGCAAGACACCATCAACCGCATACTCGACAGGACAGTCGCCGGATGGCGACGAGTGTCGTGCCGTATCGGCCTTGCACTCGACAACTATCACCAGCTTGGGAGCGTCCTCCGGCAAGGTGACGATGAATTCCGGCTTTCCGATGCCGGAGCCCTTTTTGCTAGCAGCGGCCAGCGCCCGCCGAATTAGAGGGGAAGAGCTGCCTTGCTCTTCTACCTTCTGCCGCGCAGAACCATGGAGCTTCAGGTGCTCGCGGACGATGTCTTCGGTAGTGCGTTCGTTGACCACTAGGTCGATGTCCTCCACTGTTTGCCACGAGGTCATCCGTGGCAAGGCCTCCAGGGCGCGGCCCGTGGGAGGAAGGGTATACACCTCCACCGACCTTGCCCAGGTAGCCCCACTGAGCCGAGATCCATGCCGCCCCGTCACTGGCCGCATGGCACCGCCTCACGGCAGGACGAGCAGAAGGGGCGATGGGTGGCGTGAACGGTTCCTGGCACCGCGGAGCCCAAGCCAGCAGAAACCAGCAGCAAGGCAGTAGGCGGCGCGTGGCGTGAAGCGGGTGGCTGGAAGGCATGAGATAGCCGCTGTGCGTGAGCGCAGACGACAGCCCAAGCCGGCAGGCACTTGTGACCGCTACCAGGCCCCCGCTCGCAGAGGCTTGGTCCCGTAGGCGGTTCCGGCATGACGGCTGCCGACAGCAACGCTGACAGCAACGCCGCCGGACGGCGGCACGCTGGCGAGCGCAGGGACGGACAGAGATTCGAGCGTGCAGCCGTTCCGGGACCTGTGCGGACGCGGTGCACAGAGCTTGTAAACGAGATGTCGCGGGTCGAGCCGAGAGCCGTCAGGGGCAGGGCGACGCGGATGCGACTCAGGGCCGCCAACTAAGATCCGGTAGCCACACCGGGAGGGGTCAGATGGAGACGTGGCGAGTCCTGGCGGGTGCCGCCCTGTGCCTGGCTATGAGCCTCGTCGGTGTCGGCCTGGCTACCAACTTTCGCGGCATCACGGAGTGGCACGTACGGCGGTCGATGTCCACCGCGAGCGGGAGTCGGCGAGTTCCGCACGAGGAGCGCATAGCGCGCTTCATCCTGCTCGAACGGGTGATGGGCGTAGCTTTCGCTGTGGTCGGCCTTATGGCCCTGGTTGATCTCGTCTACAACATCTTGGCCGGTTGGCCGATGCGGATGGTGAAGTAGGCAAACGTGAACGCGTACGGACATGACGCACAGGGCTTGTAGACGAGGCGTCAGGCAGCGAGGCAGCAAGAAGGCAGCGCGAGCCTTGATGCGGGTCGGACCTTAACGTCAAACGACGGCGTCCGGCACCTGCTCTTCGACGCGGGCCGACACCGCCTGGCAGCAGCCGACAGCTTGAAACCGCATCCCCCCGACGGGGGTCCACATCCGAATGCACAGACCGGGCCAGCGGCAACCTGACATCAGCGGTTGACATCAACGGTGGCGGCCGAGGTCGGACGAGTGTGGACGGGTACCGCCCTGGAGCCGGGGCCCATGGACGTCAGCGGACGCTGTGACCTTTGCCGAAACCGCCTTGTAAGCGAGATGTCGCCGGTTCGATCCCGGCCGGGGGCTCCAATCTCATCGGGCATCTCCTCGACCTCGGGCCGCTCGGCGTCGGCCGCGAGCGGCGTCTACGCGGCCGCCAAGTTCGGCGTCAACGCCTTCGCGGAGGCGCCGCGGCAGGAGGTCACCGCGGAGGGGGTGCGTGTCGTCGTCATCGAGCCCGGATTCGTCGCGACCGAGCTGACCAGTCACCTCACCGACCCGGCCATCGGGCCGCCGCGCGGGACCTGGCGGATTTCATGCGGACACTGCGGGCCGAGGACGTCGCCGGCGCGGTCCGGTACGCGCTCACCCAGCCGGAACACGTCGCCGTCAACGAGATCCTGATCCGGCCGACCGACCAGACCCGCTGAGCCGGCCCCCGGGGCGGGGACGTTTCGGTGATCGTTCCCGCCCACGGTCCCGTCGCTGTTAGCGTGCGGCAGTGTCCGCAGGTCCCGAGGAGGCTCAGCCACGAGGCCCCACTCGCCTGGCCGACATCGGCCGGCTGGCGGCGTTCAGCGACGGTGTCTTCGCCATCGTCATCACCCTGCTGGTGCTGGACCTGCGGGTGCCCGAATACCACCAGGGCGAGCTGCTCGCGGCGCTGCTCAGGGAGGGCCCGTCCTACCTGGCGTTCGCGGTGTCGTTCGTCTACATCGGCGTGCTCTGGCTCAACCACCACGCACTGCTGCGGCTGGTCCGCGGCACCACCCTCGCGCTCAACTGGATCAACATCGCCATCCTCTTCGGCGTGGTGATCATCCCGTTTCCGACCGCGGTTCTCGCGTCGGCGCTCGTCGACGGTGACACCGACGACCTGCGGGTGGCTGTCGTCATGTACGCCCTCGCGGCGGCGCTGATGTCGGCGCCCTGGTTGGTGTTCTTCGCCTACCTGCGCCGCCATCCGACGCTGCGCGCCGGCCACATCGACCAGGACCACGTCCACGCGCAGGAGGCCCGACCGATCACCGGCCTCCTCCTCTACGGACTGGCCGGCCTGCTCGGCTGGATCGTGAACCCGCTGCTCGGACTGCTCGGCATCATTGTGATGATCATCTATCACGGTCTGACCAGCGAAGGTCTCCGCACCGGGCCGTTCCAGCGGTTCCGGACCGGCCGGCGAGGCTGAGACGCGCCGGCCGTCCGCGGCCCTACGGGGTCGAGGCCCGGCGATCGGTCCAGTCGGTGACGAGCTTGCGTTCGGCGAAGAACCACCGGCCGTCCTGCCGGGCGAAGGTGTCGTGATACCGGATCGACATGACCATGAGGGTGCGCTGTCCCTCCTCGGTCCAGAGGTGGTGCGCCAGGCAGTAGGTCTCTCCGGTGGCGCGGTCCCCGTCGATGGTCAGCGTGCGCTGGCCGTTGAAGTGGGTCGTCCGGTCGTAGTTCCGGAGCGCGCCGAACGTGGCGGTCAGTTCGTCCCGACCGTTCAGGACCTGCGTCGGCTCGGTGGTGTCGGGCTCGCCGTCGTAGACGGCGACGCGCGCGTCGGCGGTGAAGAGCGCGGCCTGTCCGCGGGCGTCGCGTCGGTCCGCGAGGCGGGCGTAGGCGTCGACCAGTTCGCCGAGGGCGGCCCGATCGGTGAGCTGGTCAGGGGAGTGGTGGGGATTGCCCATGGTGGTTCCTCGTGCTCGGCGGGATCGTGATCCCGTTCCGGGTTGGCACCGACGATACTGGTCCGGGCCGGTCCGAACCGGCCAACACCGATTACCTGGCACGGCGGCAGCCGCAGCCTGTGGACTGCCGGGTCACGGGCACTCAGCCGGTGGCGGTGAGGTCCATCCTGGCGGCCAGTTCGGTCACCACGTCCGTCACGCGGCGCAGCGCGGGCGAGGGATTGTCGGCCAGCCAGATCATCTCGGTGGTGGCGAATTCTCCGGCCAACGGCACGAACACCACCCCGGTGCGGCGCAGGTTGTGCGCCGACCAGCCGAGCCGGGTGATCCCGACACCGGCCGCGACCAGGCCGAGCAGCCCCTGGACGCTCGCGTCCCGGGCGACGATGTGGGGGGTGAACCCGGCGGCGCGGAAGGTCGCGTCGAACGCCTGGTGCCAGGGTTCCCAGGAGCTGCGCGGAGTCATGACCCACCGTTCGTCCGCCAGCTCGGACAGGGCCAGCTCGGCGCGGCCGGCGTGCGGATGCCCCTCGGGCAGGACGACGCACACCTGTTCGGTGGCGATGGTCCGTGCAGCCAGGCCGGGAACCTGTGGCGGTCGGGTGAACGCGAGGTCGTACCGGCCGCTGAGCACGCCGTCGACCAGCGGGGCGATGGCGGTCTCCTCGGTGGTCACCTCCAGGCCGGGGAAGCGTTCCCGGGTGGCCCGGACCACCGGCGGCAGCAGGTGGTTCGCGGTGGTGGCCAGGAACGCCAGGTGGAGCCGGCCCGTCTCGCCGCGGGCGGCCCGCCGGACCACGGCGACGGCCTCGTCCGCGCGGTCCAGCACGGCGCGCGCCTCGGGCAGGAACAGTGCACCGGTGTCGGTGAGTCTGGTGCCCCGGCTGTCCCGGTGGAACAGTTTCGCGCCGAGGATCCGTTCCAGCGCGTTGATCTGCTGGGAGAGCGACTGTTGCGTGATCATCAGGCGGCTGGCCGCCCGGGTGAAGCTCGACTCCTCGGCAACGGCGACGAAGTACCGGAGCTGCCGAAGATCGGGGGTCACAGGCCGAGACTACCGCCGTGGCAGGTAACCGGTGTTGGCCGCGCCAGACCGCCCGCCAGCAGCATTGTTCCTGTTCACGACGACACGTCACGGGAGCGGGAAGATGCAGGACAACACGCAGGACCGGGTCTGGTTGATCACCGGGTGTTCCTCCGGCTTCGGCCGGGAACTGGCACTGGCGGCGGTGGCCGCCGGCGACCGGGTGATGGCCACGGCCCGCCGGCCGGAGACCCTGGCCGACCTGGCGCAGCGGGACGGGATCACCACGACCGCGCTGGACGTCACCGATCCGGCCTCGATCGACGCCGCGGTACAGGCCACGCTCGCGGTCCACGGCCGGATCGACGTACTGGTCAACAACGCCGGTTCGTTGGTCCTCGGCGCGGTGGAGGAGGTCGCCATGGCGGAGCTGCGCCAGCAGATGGAGGTGGTCTTCTTCGGCGCGGCCGCGGTCACCAAGGCGGTCGTACCGCTGATGCGCGAGCAGGGCAGCGGAACCATCGTGCAGATGAGTTCGCTGGGCGGGCAGAAGACGTACCCGGGGTTCGGGGCGTACCACGCCGCCAAGTGGGCCCTCGAAGGGCTGTCCGAGACGTTGGCGACCGAGCTGGCGCCGCTGGGCGTACGGGTCCTCATCGTGGAACCGGGCGCGTTCCGTACCGAGTTCAACAACAACAAGTACGTCACCGAGCAGACGGCGGCGTACCAGGACACGGCCGGGGCGACCCGCCGGCTCACCCACGAGTTGTCGGGCGCGGAGCCGAACGACCCGGCGAAGGGCGCGGCGGCGATCCTGACCGTGCTGGCCAGTGACCGCCCGCCGCTGCGGCTCCTGCTCGGTGATGACGCGGTGGACGGGCTGCGCGAGCACCACGAGGGGCTGCTGGCCGAGCTTGCGGCATGGGAGGAGACCAGCCGGTCGACGGCGGTCGCCTGACCGGCGGGGCGGAGGTGCGCGCACCTCCGCCCCGGCCGGTCGCCGGTCAGCCCCAGTTCTGCGGGGCCGGCTGCCGGGTGGCGGCGTTGATCCGGTTGAAGAAGTTGGTGGTGGCGATCCAGAGCACCAGCGCCGCCAGTTCCGCCTCCCCGAAGTGCCGGGCCGCCTCGTCCCACACCGGGTCCGGCACCGCGTCGGCCCGGTCGGCGAGCCGGGTGGCGTGCTCGGCCAGGGCGAGCGCGGCCCGCTCGGCGTCGGTGAAGTACGGCGTCTCCCGCCAGACGGCCACCGCGAAGAGCCGCTCCTCGGTTTCGCCGTTCTTCCGGGCGTTGCGTGCCCCGGAGTCCACGCAGGCGCTGCACCCGTTGATCTGGCTGGCCCGCAGGTGGACCAGCTCCAGCGTGGTGGCCGGCACGCCGGCCGAGTGCGCGGCCTTGTAGAGCAGGTTGACCGCCTTCACGGTGTCGGGGAGGAGAGCCGCCGGGTTCTGGATGCGAGCCTCGAGAGACATTTTTCATCCGTCCTGTCCTGTTAGGCTGGCCGGCGTTCGCCGCGCGGCCGCTGTCGTCGTCCGTCATCCGGTTGTCGAGGCCCGGGCCCGCGGCGTGACAGATGTGACCGCGGTCACCCGCGGCCGTGGGGGATGGCGAGGCCGTGAGCGACACTGACCTGTTGGTCCGCAGCTTCGAGGAGCAGCGCCCGCGCCTGCGCGCGGTGGCCCACCGCATGCTCGGTTCGGCCGCCGAGGCCGACGACGCCGTGCAGGACACCTGGCTCCGGCTGAGCCGCGCCGACGCCGACGCCATCGACAACCTGCCCGGATGGCTGACCACCACGGTCGGCCGGGTCTGCCTGGACCGGCTGCGCTCGGCCAGCGCCCAGCACGAGGAGGCCGCCGACGAGGCGGCGGAGGCGGCCGGCGGGCGGGACCCGGAGCAGGAGGCGCTGCTCGCCGAGTCGGTCGGCCGGGCGCTGGAGGTCGTGCTGACCACCCTCGGCCCCACCGAGCGGCTCGTGTTCGTGCTGCACGACATGTTCGCCGTCTCCTTCGAGGAGATCGCGCCGGTGGTGGACCGCACCATCCCTGCCGTGCGGCAGATCGCCAGCCGGGCCCGCCGCCGGGTGCAGGCCCGCTCGGCCGACCCGGTCGTCGACCCCGCCCGCCAGCGCCGGGTGGTCGAGGCGTTCCTGACCGCGTCCCGGGAAGGTCGCTTCGACGACCTGGTCACCCTCCTCGACCCGTACGTGGTGATGCGCGGCGACGCCACCGCGGTGCGGATGGGGGGCCCTGCGGAGTCGCGTGGCTCCTCGGCGGTGGCCGCCTTCTTCAACGGGCGGGCCCAGGCCGCCGTCCCCGCGTTCGTGGACGGGCTGCCCGGCGCCGTGATCGTCGTGGACGGCCGGGTCCGCCTCGCGGTCACCTTCACGGTCACCGACCGGATCATCGGCATCGAGTCGGTGGCCGACCCCGACCAGCTCCGGGCACTCGACCTGGTGGTCGGATGAGCCGGGCCGTCGAGGAGTCGAACCGGGCGATGCTGCGCGCCCGGGACGCCATGGACCGGGCGTACGCGGAGCCCCTCGACGTGCCGGCGCTGGCCCGGATCGCGCACGTCTCGGCGGCGCACTTCATCCGCACCTTCCGGGCCACGTTCGGCGAGACCCCGCACCGCTACCTGCAGCGGCGGCGCGTCGAGCGGGCCATGTACCTGCTGGTGCAGACCGACCACCCGGTGACCGAGATCTGCCACCTGGTCGGCTTCGGCAGCCTCGGCACGTTCAGCCGGACGTTCCACGGCATCGTCGGTGAGTCGCCGTCGACCTACCGGCGACGCCGGGCGGCGGCGGTGGCCGTGCCGAGTTGCTTCACCAAGGCGTGGATGCGGCCGAGCGGGGCGGCCGGGTAATCCGTCATTTTTGGATAAGCAGCAGGTCAGCGGGCTGCTCTAGCGTTTCGGGCATGACGATGACCTCGATTTCCCGCTCCCAGATCTACGTCCTCGACCAGGACGAGGCACTCGACTTCTACGTCGGCAAGCTCGGCCTCGAGGTGAACACCGACCAGGACCTCGGCTTCATGCGGTGGCTCACGGTCAACGTGCCGGGCGACCCGGAGCACGAGATCCTGCTGGAGAAGCCCGGTCCGCCGGCCCTCGACCCGGCCACCGCCGAGCGGGTCCGGGAGCTGCTGACCAAGGGCGCGATGAGCGGCTGGCTCTGCCTGACCACCGACGACGCGCGCAAGGCGCACGAGGACCTGGTGGCCAAGGGCGTGGACATCACCGACGAGCCGACCGAGCGGCCGTACGGGATCGACTTCGGGATCCGCGACCCGTTCGGCAACCGGATCCGCATCGGGCAGATGCACCCCCGCGCCTGACCGGCGGGGCCCCGGGGTCGGGAGTTGCCGGCTAGTCTCGCCTCTCCCGACCCCGGAGGTGACCCGAGTGCCCAGCCGACTGCTCTACCTGGTGCGGCACGCCGAGCAGGACCGGGCGGAGGAGGAGGCGGACACCGGCCTGTCGGCGCGTGGGCGACGGCAGGCCACGCTGCTGGGCGAGCGTCTGCGCGGCACCGACTTCGCCGCCGTCCACCACGGTCCCTCCCGCCGCGCCGCGGAGACCGCCGCGCTGGTCGCCGCCGCACTGCCGGGTGTCCCGGTGTACGAGGACGACCGCGCCGGGGACCACATGCCGCACGACACCGATCCGGCCGGCCTGCCCGAGCGGTACGCGGCTTTCCTGGCGGAGTTCACCGAGCGGGAACGGCTCGACGGACCGCGCGTGACGGCGGAGGCCGTTTCCCGCTTCGCGACCGCGCCCGCCGAGGGCGACGTCCGTGAGTTGATCGTCACCCACAACTTCCTGGTCGCCTGGCTGGTCCGGCACGCCCTGGAGGCCCCAGAGCGCCGGTGGATCGGCCTGAACCACCAGAACGCCGGCCTGACCGTCATCCGCTACACGC
>NZ_WBKT01000091.1 GCF_008868175.1 Micromonospora sp. AMSO31t | reverse complement strand
CGGCGCGGCAGGCCGGCGCCGGTGGTTCCCGCGGGCCCCGGGTTACTCGCCGGGCGGATCCGGGCGGCGCTGGGCGCCAGCAGGGCGGCGCCCGGCGGGCGTACGGCGGCGACGCCCCGGATGGCGCCGGCGGGCAGCGGCGGCCCGCCGGCCACCGGCCCGGCGACGGCCGGTGGGTGGTCGTCCGCCGGCGTGCCGGGCGGCGGCTGGATCCCCAGGGCGGCCGGCGTGGGGGTGGTGGTGACCAGGTCGCGGGCGCCGGTGGCGGGCCTCGACAGTGCCGGGCCGGTGACGCGGGGCCGGAACCAGGGCGCCGGACGGCCGGCCGGTTGGCCGCGCTCGGCGGCCGGCCGCCGGGTCACCGACTCGACCCGGGTGAGCACCGACTCGGGCACGTCCACCTGGGCGACCGTGCCGCTGGCGGTGCGGTGCAACTGCACCCGGATCCCGTGCCGGGCGGCCAGGTGGGCCACCACGTGCAGGCCCATGCTGCCGGCCGCGGCGCTGGACAGCGTGGCCGGCGCGGCGAGCCGCTCGTTGATGGTGGCCAGCCGGGTCTCGCTGATGCCGATGCCCTGGTCGTGCACCCGCAGGGTGAGCCCGTCCACGGTGCGCCGGCCGTCGACCAGCACCCGGGCGTCCGGTGGCGAGTAGACGGTGGCGTTCTCCAGCAGCTCGGCCAGCAGGTGCACCAGGTTGCCGGCCGCCGCGCCGTGCACGGCGGCGGTCGGCACGTCGATCTCGACCCGCGGGTAGTCCTCGATCTCGGAGGCGGACGCCCGGATCACGTCGTCCAGGAGCAGCGCGCCCTCGTGCCCCCGGCCGGGTTCGCCACCGGCCAGGACCAGCAGGTTCTCCCCGTTGCGGCGCAGCCGGGCGGCCAAGTGGTCCAGGGCGAAGAGCCGGGCCAGCGCGTCCGGGTCGGTCTCCTCGCGTTCGAACTCGTCGAGCAGGCGCAGCTGGCGGGTGATCAGCGTGCGGATCCGGCGGGCCAGGGCCTCGGCCATCCGGGTCACGTCCAGCCGCAGCTCGGCCTGCTCACCGGCGAGCCGTAGGGCGGCCTTGTTGACCGTGTCGAACGCCTCGGCCACCTGGGCCACCTCGTCCCGGCCCCGGCGGATCCCGTCGGTCAGCCGGGTCGCCGTGCCCGCGCCCGGCGCGCCCTCGCCCGCCGCGATCGCGGTGATCCGGTCCGGCAGTTCCCGGTTGGCCATGGTGAGCGCCGCGACCCGCAGCCGGCGCAGCCGCCGGCTGGTCCGGACCGCCAGCAGCACGGCGGTCAGCAGCGAGCCGAGCGCCACGGTGCTTGTCGCTCCGGCAGTGAGCAGGGCCCGCTGCCGGGCGGTCCGGGCCAGCGCGGCGGCGTCCCGGTCCAGCCCGTCGGACAGCTCCCGGCCGAGCAGGTTGTAGCGGCGGATGGTGCCGCTCTGCGCCACGTACCAGGCGTCGCCGTCGGTCTTCAGCGACTCCGGCCCGCCGTCGCTGTCCAGTACGCCGTCGCGCATCCGCCGGGCCGTCTCCACGTCGGCGCCGCCGACCAGCCGGTACCAGGCGGAGTTGGCGGGGCCGGCGGCGATCCGGAGGAACTCGGCCTGGCGCTGCTCGCGGGCGCCCCGGAGGCGGCCGAGCCCGGCCAGCTCGCCCCGGACCAGCGCGCCGCGCACGAACACCCCGCGTAGCAGGTCGCGTTCCAGCGCCGAGAGGTGCTCCTGGGCGGCCACCGCGGCCACCTCGCGCGCCTCGTTGGCCAGTTCGGCGTCGCGGAGCTGGGCGGGCAGCGCGTCGGCGACGGCGAGCAGCGACTCGACGAGCGTCGCGTACGCCGGGTCGGCCCGGTCGCCGCCCAGCGCCAGGTCCCGCGTCGGCGCGAGCTGGCCGAGCCGCCCGTCCGCGTCGTTGAGCACCGGGGTCAGGTCCGGGGCGGCGTGCCGGGCGTCCGCACTGGCCGAGCGGTACCGGGTGACCGCGGCGTCCACCCGGCGCCGCTGCGCGTCGACCAGTGGCCGGCCGGCGGCGCCGCCACGCTGGCGCAGCGCGGCCGTCTCGCCCAGTTCGCGTTCCAGCTCGTGCACCAGACGCACGGTGGCGGTGGCGGTGCCGGCGAGCACGCGGGCCCGGTCGGCGTCGGCGGAGGCGTCCAGCGCGGCGCCGGTCTGGGCGGCGCCCAGCACCACCAGGCCGACGGTGGCCACCAGGATCGGCGCGAGCAGTTGGACCCGGACCGAGCGGAGGTGCCCGGTGGGGTCCGCGGGCCGGTGATGCCGGCGTACGCGGGCGGGGTGGGGCAGCGGCACGGGGGTCTCCCGGGTCGTTGTCGGGGTGGCCGGGCCCGGACGGTCGGTCCGGGCCCGGCTCGTCGGGTCAGCTCGCGCCGAGGTCCTTGAGCGCCCGGTCGGCCCCGCGGTGCAGCCCCACCGGGTCGGTCTTGCGGGCATTGGTCAGGTCGATGCCCTTGGCGGCCGGGTTGGCCTGGGCGAGGGTGTCCTTCTTCTCGAAGACCGTCTTCGTGATCACACAGGCCACGTCGGCGTCGAGGTTGTCGCGGACCAGCAGCACGTTCGGCACCACGATGGTGGGCACGTCGGCGCCGGTCCGGTAGATGTCCTTGCCGATGGTGCCGGCCTGGTAGGCCGGGTTCAGCTCGGTCATCTTCGGCAGCAGGGTGCTGATGTCGAGGAACTTCACCTTGTCGCCGGCCGTGGTGAACAGGTCGGTCACCCCGCCCGTGGGCACGCCGCCGGACCAGAAGAAGCCGTCGATGCTGCCGTCCTTCATCCCGTCGACGGTCTTGGTGAGGTCGAGCCGCTGCGCCTGGATGTCCTTGGCCGGGTCCAGCCCGGCGGCGGTGAGCAGCCGGTTGGCGATGACCTCGGTGCCGGACTTGGGCGACCCGGTGGAGATCTTCTTGCCCTTCATGCCGGCCACCGAGGTGATCCCGGAGTCGGCCCGGACGACCACCTGGGTGTAATTGTCGTAGATCCGGGCGAGGGCCTTCACCGGCTGCGGGGAGCTGAAGCTGTCCTTGCCCTGCACCGCGTTGACCGCGGTGTCGAAGAGGGAGAACGCCACGTCGTACTGGCCGGCCACGAGCTGTTCCACGTTCTGCACCGAGGCGCCGGTCTCGGCGGCGGTGCCGGTGAGCTTGCCGCCGGTGGCCGCGGAGAGCTGGCCGGCCAGCGCGTTGCCGACCACGTAGTAGACGCCCGTGGCGTTGCCGGTCGCGATGCCGACCCGGGTGTCCTTGGCTACCTTGCAGGTGATCTCGCGGGCGGCGTCGTCCTTCGCCGCGCCGTCCTGACGGCCCCCGCATCCGGCGGTGCCGGCCGCGACCAGGGCCAGCGCCCCGACGCCCGCGGCGATCCGCACGTCGATCCGTCTCACTCTTTCTCCTCCCGGTGGTCCACCAATTCAGGGACCGACGGGCCGCCGGCGCGACCGGCGGAGCCACGTCGGACGAGCACGCCCGCGACGGCCAGCGCGGCGAGCACCGCGCCGACCGTGACGGGCAGGGGTTCCAGCCAGAGCAGCACCAGCCCGGCGACCGCGCCGAGGAGCCGCTCCGGCGTGCCGGCCGGACCGACGCCGGGCAGCCAGCCGCCGGCCGCCACCGCCAGCACGGTGACGCTGAGCGCCGAGACCACCGCGGCCACCGCGATCCGCCCGACCCCGCCGATGCCGAGCAGGCCGAGGCCGGTCGGCGTGATCACGAAGGCGATCGGGATGAGGTACGCGGGCAGCGCGTACCGCAGGGTCTGCCACATGGTCGGGACCAGCCGGCCGCCGGTGACCGCGGCGGCAGCCACCGCGGCGAGCGCGGTCGGTGGGGAGACCTCGGACAGCACCGCGAAGTAGAAGACGAACATGGCCGCGGCGGGGGCGGCCACGCCGAGGTGCAGCAGCGCCGGGCCGATGATCACCCAGCCGATCACGAAGGAGGCGGTGACCGGCACGGCCAGCCCGAGCAGGCTGAGCGCGACCGCGGCGAGCAGCGCCGTGAGGGCCAGCACCACGGCGGGCTCGGAGCTGACCTTCTGCGCCCCGCTGACCAGCAGCGCGGCGGCCTGCGGGCCGAGGCCGGTCTTCGTGGTGGTGGCCGTGATGATGCCGGCCGCGGCGCAGACGGCGCTCACGGCGAGCACCCCGCGTACGCCGCCGCTGAGCGCCTCGACGAGGCGGGCGGGGGTGAGCCGGTGCCGGCGGTCCAGGAAGGACAGCGCGGCGGCCAGCACGGTGGCGATCACCACGGCCCGGGTCGCCGAGGCGCCCATGGCCAGCACCACGATGATCACGATGAGGGAGAGGAAGTGGTAGCCGAAGCGGAGCAGCAGCCGCCCGGCCGAGCCGCTGTCGATGACCACCGGGCGGACCCCGGAGCGCCGGGCGTCGATCTCGACGGAGAGCAGGATGCCCAGGTAGTAGAGGATCGTCGGCACGGTGGCCCAGCCGAGCACCTGCAGGTAGGACACGCCCAGGTATTCGGCGATGATGAACGCCGCGGCGCCCAGCGTGGGCGGGGAGAGGATCGCGCCGACGCCCGCGGCGGCCAGCATGCCGCCGGCCCGCTCGGGCGGGTAGCCGGCGCGGCGCAGGATCGGCCAGGTCACCGCCCCGATGCTGACCGTGGTGGCGGCGCCCGAGCCGGACACCGTGCCGAGCAGGAAGCCGGAGGCGACGGCCGTGCGCCCGGCCGCGGTGCGGGAGCGGCGGAACGCGGCGGCGGACAGCTCGACGAAGAACCGGCCGGCCCCGGAGAGGTCCAGCACCGCGCCGTAGATGGTGAACAGCACGATGTACGACGCCGCCACGTCGAGCGGGGTGCCGTAGAAACCGCTGTCGGAGTTGTAGAACGCGTCGACCAGTTGCGCGAAGTCGAGCCCGGCGTGGGCCACCGGCCAGGCCTGCGGCAGCAGCCCGCCGTAGTAGCCGTAGGCGAGGAACAGCAGGCAGACGGCCGGGAGGATCCAGCCCGTGGTGCGCCGGCACGCCTCCAGCAGCAGGAGCAGCAGCACCGTGCCGAGCACCACGTCCAGCGGCACGAGCAGGCCCTGCCGGTCGAGGAACGCGTCGTAGCCGCCACCGCCCGCGCCGAGGGTCACCGGCAGCACGGGGTAGAGGCAGGCCAGCAGCGCGACGGCGGCGAGCAGCCAGTCGGCCGGGCGGGGACCGCGCCGCTCCGCCGGCTCGCCGTCGGCCGGCCGGCGGCGCAGCCGCACCCCCGAGGGGTACGCCAGGAACACCATCGGCAGCACGCCGGCGAGGAAAATGATGAGGTAGTACTTGCTGCCCTGAGCGAGCGGGAAGAACACCTGCCAGAGCGCGAGCAGGGCGACCGCCAGGGTGGCGCCGGTGAACAGCAGCGCGACCGGTCCGGTCAGCACCCGCCCCGGTTTCTCGTCCTCGAACCGGGCCGCCAGTTCCCGGGTGTCGTGGTGCGTTTCCGCCGGTCCGTCGTCGGCCCACACCGGGTCGGCGACCGCGCCGCTGTCGGGCGGGAGCGGCACGGGAGCGGTGTCCACGTCGGACGCCGCAGATTCCGCCGCAGGGGGCCGCGGCGGCGGAAGATTCGCGTCGGAGGAGCGAACGGGCGGCACGAGGGGGCACGATACGCGAATCGTCTACATCATGGGAACATTGCCGGACGTGATTGCGTGGAGTGAGCGGAATGAAGGGCTGCTCACTCACCGCAGGCCAATTCCGAGCCGCCTTCACAATTGTCGCAGGAAAGCCGCAAAAGGCGTTCCAGCGTGCCGGTCCGCCCGCGCCCCCGCGTTAAACGGTCGAGCCTGTCGGACCCGGCGGTTAGGGTCGGCCCGTGACCAGCGCGCAACCACTCATTCAGGCGCGGGGGCTGGTGAAGCGGTTCGGTGACTTCACGGCCGTCGACGGCATCGACGTCGAGGTGCGCCCCGGCGAGGCGTTCGGTTTCCTCGGGCCCAACGGCGCCGGCAAGTCCTCCACCATGCGCATGATCGGCTGCATCTCGCCGCCCTCGGGCGGGGAGCTGCGCATCCTCGGCATGGACCCGGTCCACGACGGGCCGGCGATCCGGGCCCGGCTGGGGGTCTGCCCGCAGCTCGACAGCCTCGATCCCGAGCTGACCGTCCGGGAGAACCTGACCACCTACGCGCGCTACTTCGGCATCCCGCGCCGGGTGGCCCGCGAGCGGGCCGCCGAGCTGCTCGACTTCGTCCAGCTCACCGAGCGGGCCGAGAGCAAGGTGGAGCCGCTCTCCGGCGGCATGAAGCGGCGGCTGACCATCGCCCGCGCCCTGGTCAACAACCCCGAGATCGTGCTGCTCGACGAACCCACCACCGGCCTCGATCCGCAGGCCCGGCACCTGGTCTGGGAGCGGCTGTTCCGGCTCAAGCAGCAGGGCGTCACGCTGGTCCTCACCACCCACTACATGGACGAGGCCGAGCAGCTCTGCGACCGGCTGGTGGTGATGGACGGCGGCCGGATCGTCGCCGAGGGCTCGCCCCGGGCGCTGATCGCGCAGCACTCCACCCGCGAGGTGGTCGAGCTGCGCTTCGCGGCCGAGTCGCAGGAGGCGTTCGCCGGCAAGCTGGGCGGGCTGGGAGAGCGGGTCGAGGTGCTGCCGGACCGCATCCTGCTCTACGTGCCCGACGGCGACGCCGCGCTGGCCGAGGTGACCGCGCGCGGCCTCGTCCCGGCCAGCGTCCTGGTCCGGCGCAGCAGCCTGGAGGACGTCTTCCTCCACCTCACCGGCCGCACCTTGATCGACTAAGGTGGCGGGTCCAGGGTGGTTGGTGGACGGGAGCGTTCGACGATGACAGGTCTGCCGCGGCGTCAGGCCGGGCTCACGGCGCTCTACCTCGGCGTGTTCGCCGCCGTCTGGTTCAGCGTCCCGAAGGCCGATCCGCCGTTGCGGTCGCTGCTGGTGGTGGGCAGCGTCGTCGCGCTGGTCGCCGCGGCCATCGGCGCCGTGCTCGTGGTGCGGGCCGGGCGACCGGCGGCGGGCGGGCGTGACCGGTCCGCCGACCGGCGCTACGGGCTCGTCGTCGTCGCCGAGGTCGTCGTCGGCCTGGTCGGCGCGCTGATTCTGGCCGCCGCCGGGCTCACCGGCTACATCCCGGTGCTGGTCTGCGCCGTGGTCGGCATCCACTTCGTGCCGCTGGCCCCGGTGCTGCGCGACCGGCTGCTGGTGCCGCTCGGGGTGGCCGTCATGCTGGTCGCCCTCGCCGGCCTGGTGGTCGACCTCGTCTCGGGGGTGTCCGCCGGGCTGGTCGTCGGCACCGGCACGGGCGCCCTCCTCCTGGCCTACGCGGTGCTCGCCCTGTTCCGCACGCGCGGCCTCGACCAGCAGGCCGTCGGAGCGGAAGCCGAGCGCCAGGTCGCCTGACCGCCCGGCCGGAGCTGTGCCGTTTGTCCGGCCCGACCGCGGGTAACCGCGGCCAGCCGACCGGACGACTGGGCAGAGGTAGGGCGTGACCATGACCGGAGACGAACAGTACGAGCGAGGTCTGGAGGCGCTGCGGGAGGCCGACAGCGGCGCCGGGCAGAAACTCCTGGAGGCCCTGGCCGACGTCTCACCCGAGCTCAGCTACCGGTCCGTCGCCTGGTCCTACGGCGACCTCTACGTCCGGCCCGAGCTGGCGCGCCGCGACCGCGAGCTGCTGTGCCTCGGCGTGCTCACCGCCCTCGGTGACGCCGGGGCCCAGCTGGAGGTGCACGTCAACGGCGCGCTCAACGCCGGCCTGACGCCGTCGGAGATCGTCGAGGCGCTGCTCCAGGCGGTCGTCTACTGCGGTGTGCCGCGGGCCGTCAACGCCACACTCGTCGCCAAGAAGGTCTTCGCGGAGCGCAACCTGCTCCCCGTCCGCCCCACCCCAGCCGGCTGACCCCCGGTTCCCTAACCGGCCGAACTGGACAGGCGACCATCCGCCGACGGCACCCCCGCACCCCGTACCGTCGATCAAGAAGTTTGCGTCGCCCTCCGCGCGAATCCCGACGCAAACTTCTTGATCAACGCCAGTGGGGCGCGGTCTTCGGCGTCGTTGGGGGTGGTCAGCGGGGGCGGGCCCAGGTGACGAAGCGGTCGGCCAGCCGCTGCGGCGCGTGCCGGTCGGCGAGGTCCGCCGTGGCCTCGCACAGGAGCGTGCCGAGGTAGACGAGCAGGGCGATCCGGTCCTCGCGATACTCCCCGAGCAGCGCCAGCCGGGCCGGCGAGCACGGCCACGGTGCGCCGCAGGCCCGGCAGCGCCAGGACGGCCGCGCCGCCACGTGCGGACGGTAGCGGGGCATCAGCGCACGCCCTCCTGCGAGGCTGGCTGCACGCCCACGGGGTGAGTCGCCGCCGGGGTCGCGCGCCACCAGAACCTGAGTCGCATGAGCTGGGCCTCCGTCGTGGGATGGGGGTGCCCGCGCACCTCGTCGTGCGCGGGCACCCCCGGCCTGGTTCCGCCCGCCGTCCGGTGCCCGTGAGCGGTTCCGCTGCGTGACAGTCTGGTGACCCGCCGACTACGGTGGGAGATCCCGCGCGCCGACGACCGGGGCGTACGGCGGTCGGCCCGGAGCGGTACGAGGATGTACGGAGGCTGTCCGTGGACCGTTCGTCCATGCTGGACCACTTCGCCGAGGAGTTGCGGCTCGCCCGCGCCACCAGTGGCATGTCCCAGAGCGCGCTGGCCGAGGCCCTCAGCTACTCGGGTGCGCTCGTGGCCAAGGTGGAGACCTGCGAGCGCCGGCCGGGCCTCGACTTCGCCCGCCGGTGCGACACCGTGTTCGGCGCGGACGGGCGGTTCGAGCGGATCCAGCGGCGGATCAGCCGGGAGACGGTGGTGCCGTGGTTCCGCGACTGGGCCGCCATCGAACAGGAGGCCACCGCGCTGCGGTCGTTCGAGCCGCTCTACGTGCCGGGCCTGTTGCAGACGGAGGGCTATGCCCGCGCCGTGCTGGCCGGCGCCGGGCTGTTCGCGCCCAACGAGATCGACCAGCAGGTGACGGCGCGGCTCGACCGGCAGAGCGTCCTGACCCGCGACCGGCCCCCGCTGCTCACGGCTGTCGTCGACGAGCACGTCCTGCGCCGCCGGGTGGGCGGCCCGGAGGTGATGCGCGAGCAACTGGCGCACCTGGTCAAGCTCGGCCGCACGTTGACGCGGGTCCGAATCCAGGTCGTGCCGCTCAGCGCCGGGGCCTACGCTGGGCTCGACGGTCCCTTCGTGATCGCCACCTCGACCGGCCGGGAGGACGTCGTCTACCTGGAGGGTCAGCGTCACGGCCAGGTGGTCGACCGCGCCGAGTTCGTGCAGCAGATGGTCGAGGTGTGGGAATCGATCCGGGGTGAGGCACTGTCGCACCAGCAGTCCCTGGAGTTGATCTCGGAAGTGGCGGAGACATGGACCTGAGCGGCGCCCGGTGGCGCAAGAGCACCCGCAGCAACGGCAGTGGCGGCAACTGCGTGGAGGTGGCCGGGAACCTTCCCGGCGTGGTCGCCGTCCGCGATTCCAAGGATCCGGCCGGTCCCGTGCTGGCGTTCGGCCCGGACGCGTGGCGCGCGTTCGTCACGCGGGTCGCCGGCCGGCCGTAGGACCCGACCTCGCGGAAACCCCGGCGACACCGTCCGTCGCCCGTCGTAGGGTGACCGGCGTCCTGTCGTACCCGAGCGGTAGGAAGGGTGACGTGGGCGGAGAACGGGGGTGGTCCACGTGACCGTGGCGGAACGGTCCGACCGGGCACTGCCCCGGGTGCCGGCGCTGGCGGTGCTCTCCCACCACCTGGTCGGCTACCGGCGCACCTGGCGGGCCGGGGTCTTCTCGTCGTTCCTGCTGCCGGTGCTCACCGTGCTCGGCTTCGGCGTCGGCGTCGGCGCCTATGTCGACCAGGGCGTCGGCGGGGTGCCCTACCTCGACTGGCTGGTGCCCGGCCTGATCGCCTCCACCGCCTTCCAGGTCGCCGTCGGCGAGTCGACGTGGCCGGTGCTCAGCAACTTCCGCTGGATCCGCACCTACCACGCGCAGGTCGCGGCGCCGCTGCGCACCGGCGACATCCTGGCCGGGCACCTCGCGTTCGTGCTGTTCCGGGTGCTCACCAGCACGCTGGCGTTCCTGCTGGTGACGGCGCTGTTCGGGGCGCTGCGCTCGCCCTGGGCGCTGACCGTCCCGCTGGTGAGCGTGCTGCTGGGCCTGGCGGTGGCGGCGCCGACCTTCGCCTACGCCGCCGCGGTGCCCGGCGACAGCTACCTGGCGCTGCTGTTCCGCTTCGCGATCATCCCGATGGCCCTCTTCGCCGGGGTGTTCTTCCCGGTCGAGTCGCTGCCGGTCGGGCTGCGCCAGTTCGCCTACGCGACCCCGCTCTGGCACGGGGTGGACCTGTGCCGGGCCGCCACACTCGGCGTCGCTCCGCAGTGGTCGGTCACCGGCCACCTGCTCTACCTCGCGGTCTGGGCCGGCGCCGGCTGGTGGCTGGCCCGGCGCGTGTTCCAGCGTCAGCTCGTCGTCTAGGAAGGGTGTCGTGGTCGCTCTCGTCCTGCCCCGGCTGGTCAGTCCGGCGGGGGCCCGCCGCTCGGCCTCGGTCGCCGAGCGCAACTTCACCGCCCTGCGCAGCGCCTACTGGCTGGTGCTGCTCTCGGGCTTCCTTGAGCCGGTGCTCTACCTCTTCTCGATCGGCGTCGGGGTGGGCGCGCTCGTCGGCGACCTGACCCTGCCCGGCGGTCGGCTGGTCTCCTACGCGGCGTTCGTGGCCCCGGCCATGCTCGCCTCGTCGGCCATGAGCGGGGCGCTGTCCGAGACCACCTTCAACTTCTTCGGCAAGATGAAATACATGAAGCTGTACGACGGGGTCATCGCGACCCCGGTGCAGCCGTTCGAAATCGCCCTCGGCGAGCTGGGCTGGGCCATGCTCCGCGGCGGCCTCTACTCGGCCGCGTTCCTGGTCCTCATGGTGGCGATGGACCTGACCACCGCCGGTCGGGCCCTCGCCGCGTTCCCGGCCGCCGTGCTGGTCGGCTTCGCCTTCGGCGCGCTGGGCATGACCGTCTCCACGCTGATGCGCAGCTGGCAGGATTTCGACCTGATGGGGTCGGCCCAGTTCACCCTCTTCCTCTTCTCCGGCACGTTCGTCCCGGCCGAGGCATACCCGGCGGTGCTGCGCTGGGTGGTCGAGCTGACCCCGCTCTACCGGTCGGTGCACCTGATCCGGGGCATCTGCGTGGGCGGGTCCGGCTGGTCCTGGCTCGTCGACGTGGCCTACCTGGTGGTGCTGACCGTCGGGATGCTGGCGCTCGCCTCCCGGCGGATGAGCAGGTTGCTGTACAAGTAGGTGGTTAACCGGCCCTCCCCTCGGGGCATGTCGTGGTGACAACACAGACGACGAGGGAGGGGCGATGGCCGCCGACGAGTCTTCCGCCCGGCACGGGCGCGACCGCACCGGGCCGGTGGGCCCGGACGAGGGGCCGGACAGTCCCACCGATCTGCCCGCCACGGGGTGGGTGGCGACGCTCAAGCGCACCGTGCGGGAGTTCCAGGACGACAGCCTGACCGACTGGGCCGCCGCCCTCACCTACTACGGGGTGCTGTCGATCTTCCCGGGCCTGCTGGTGCTGATCTCCCTGCTCGGCCTGCTCGGTAACGAGGCCAAGTCGGGGGTGCGGGACACCGTCGGCCAGGTGGTGCCCGAAAAGAACATCCGGACGATCATCGAGACGGCGATCGACCAGGCCGGCTCCTCCGGCGGGCTCGCCAGCATCGCCGCGATCATCGGTCTGCTGGCCGCGTTCTGGTCGGCGTCCGGCTACATCGCCGCCTTCATGCGCGCCTCGAACAGCATCTACGACGTGCCGGAGGGCCGGCCGATCTGGAAGACGCTGCCGATCCGGCTCGGCGTGACCGCGGTGATCGGCGTGATGCTGCTGGCCAGCGCGGTGATCGTGGTCTTCACGGGCGGTCTCGCCGAGCAGGTGGGCAATGCCATCGGGCTGGGCTCCACCGCCGTCACGGTGTGGAACATCCTCAAGTGGCCGGTGCTGCTCGTGCTGGTCAGCCTGATGTTCGCGATCCTCTACTGGGCCTCGCCGAACGCCCGGCACGGCGGCTTCCGCTGGGTCAGCCCGGGCGGCATCCTGGCCGTGGTGATCTGGCTGGTCATCTCCGGCCTGTTCGCCCTCTACGTGAGCAACTTCGCCTCGTACAACAAGACCTACGGCGCGCTGGCCGGCGTGATCATCTTCCTGGTCTGGCTCTGGCTCAGCAACATCGCCATCCTGCTCGGCGCGGAGTTCGACGCCGAGCTGGAGCGCAGCCGCGCCATCCAGGCCGGGCACCCGGCCGACGAGGAGCCGTACGTCGAGCTGCGCGACGACCGCAAGCTCAAGAAGAAGCGCAACGCCGCCACCCGACGCTGACCAGCGACGCCCCGGGCCGCCCCCGCCGCACTGAAACGCGGCGGGGGCGGCCGCTTTTCATGATCGACTCATCGCTTTTGCTCATACGGACAAAAGTTTCCGCCAAATGTGCCGAAGCTATGGACACGTGACCTGGAAGGCTCCTACTGTGTCGGACACGACACATCGCCGTTGCGCCGATGTGAACGACTCCGATGCGGAGGTGAGTCCCGGTGCGGACGGTCGACCCCCTGCACGTACAGCTCCTGCGAACCCTCCGGGACGAGGGGGCCGTCTCCCGCGCCGAGCTGGGCGACCGGCTCCAGATGCCCCGCCCGCGCCTCCTCGCCGAGCTGGAGCGGCTGGTCAACCTCGGCTACGTGGCCGAGGCCGGGCTGGCCGCCTCCCGGGGCGGCCGCCGGTCCACCCTGGTCGAGCTGAGCCCGCACCTGCGCTTCGCCGCGGTCGACCTGGGCGCCAGCTCCATCGACGTCGAGGTGGTGAACGGCCGGCTGGAGCCCGTGGCCGCCTACACCGAGCCCGCCGACATCCGCTCCGGCCCGAAGGTGACCCTCCACCGGGTCAACGAGTTGCTGCACAAGGCCAGGGTGGACGGCGCGTACGAGCGGCTCGACGCCATCGGCATCGGTGTCCCGGGGCCGGTGAGCTTCCGGGACGGGGTGCCCGTCTCGCCGCCCATCATGCCGGGGTGGGACCGCTATCCGGTGCGTGAGCTGCTCACCCGCGAGCACGGCTGCCCCGCGGTGGTCGACAACGACGTCAACATCATGGCCATCGGCGAGCGGCACGGCGGCGTCGCCCACTCGGTCGACGACTTCCTGTTCATCAAGATCGGCACCGGCATCGGCTGCGGCATCTACCTCAACGGCGGGGTCTACCGGGGCACCGACGGGTGCGCGGGCGACATCGGCCACATCCAGGTCGACCCGAACGGTCCGATGTGCTCCTGCGGCAACCTCGGTTGCCTGGAGGCAGTGTTCAGCGGGGCCGCGCTGGCCCGGGCGGCCACCGCCGCGGCCCGCGCCGAGGTGTCGCCCGCGCTCGTCGAGCGGCTCGCCGCCCGCGGCGCGGTGACGGCGCTGGACGTCGCGCAGGGGGCGGTCGAGGGGGACGTCACCTGCATCCAGCTCATCCGCGACGGGGGCCGGCGGGTCGGCAGCGTGCTGGCCGGCCTGGTCAGCTTCACCAACCCGTCGATGATCGTGATCGGTGGCGGGCTCGCGCAGCTCGGCCACATCCTGCTCGCCGAGATCCGCAGCGTGGTCTACCGCCGCTCGCTGCCGCTGGCCACCGGCAACCTGCCGGTCGTCCTCTCCGAGCTGGGTCCCCGCGCCGGCGTCGCCGGCGCCGCGGTGCTCGCCAGCGACCTCGCCTTCGGCGAAGCCGCATGAGCGCGACGAGCGAGCCGGGCCGCATGAACAGCGAGGAGGCCGACGTGACGAACGAACCGCTCGTCGAGGCGCCCGCCGACACCGTCGCGGGTGAGGTGGTCCTGCGCCTCACCGACGTGGTCAAGACCTTCCCCGGCGTACGCGCGCTCGACGGCGTGCAGCTGGAGGTGCGGGCCGGCGAGGTGCACTGCCTGCTCGGGCAGAACGGCGCCGGCAAGTCCACCCTCATCAAGGTGCTCGCCGGGGTGCACCGGCCGGACTCCGGCGAGGTGGTGTGGCGCGGTGAGCCGGCGGCCTTCGCCAACCCGCAGGCCGCCATGCGGGCCGGGATCGCCACCATCTACCAGGAACTCGACCTGGTCGAGGACCTGTCGGTGGCGGAGAACGCCTTCCTCGGCCACGAGCCGCGCCGGCTCGGCTTCGTCCGGCGGGGCCACATGGCCCGGCGGACCCGGCAGATCCTGGCCCGGCTCGGCCACCCGGAGATCCCGCCCGGCCGGCTGGTCCGCCACCTGCCGGCCGCCGGCAAGCAGATCGTCAGCATGGCCCGGGCGCTGTCCCACGAGGCCCGACTGATCATCATGGACGAACCGAGCGCCGTGCTCGCCCACGACGAGGTGGGCAACCTGTTCCGCATCATCCGGGAACTCACCGCGCAGGGCATCGCCGTCATCTACATCTCCCACCGGCTGGAGGAGATCCGCGAGATCGGCGACCGGGTCACCGTACTGAAGGACGGCCGGACCACCGCGGCGAACCTGCCGGCCCGCGAGACCCCGACCCGCGACCTGGTCTCCCGGATGACCGGCCGGACCATCGAGTACGTCTTCCCGGACCGCCCCGCCGACGACCCGGCCGGCGCGGAGCTGCTGCGGGTGGAGGGGCTGACCCGGCACGGCGAGTTCGCCGACGTCTCGCTCGACGTGCGGGCCGGGGAGATCGTCGGCATCGCCGGGCTGGTCGGCTCCGGCCGCTCGGAGCTGCTGGAGACGATCTACGGGGCCCGCCGAGCGGAGGCCGGCACGGTCCGGATGGGCGGCCGAGCGCTGCGCCCGGGCAGCGTGGGCGCGGCCGTGAAGGCCGGCATGGGGATGGCCCCCGAGGAGCGCAAGAGCCAGGCGCTGCTGCTCGGCGAACCGATCTACCGCAACGTCACGCTGGCCACCTTCGGCCGGTACGCCCGCCTCGGCTTCACCGACGCCGGGCGGGAGCGGGCCGCGGCGGACCGGATCGCCGCCGCGCTGGAACTGCGCCCCCGGGACGTCCGCCGGCCGGTGCGCACCCTGTCCGGTGGCAACCAGCAGAAGGTGGTGGTCGGCCGGTGGCTGCTCGGGGACACCCGGCTGCTGCTGCTCGACGAGCCGACCCGGGGCGTGGACGTGGGCGCCCGGGCCGAGCTCTACCAGGTGATCCGGGAACTCGCCGCGCGGGGCGTCGGCGTGCTGCTGGTCTCCAGCGAGGTGCCCGAGGTGCTCGGCCTGGCCGACCGGGTGCTGGTGATGCGGGAGGGCCGGGTGGTCCGCGAGGCCCCGGCCGGCGAACTCGACGAGAACACCGTGCTCGACCTCGTCATGGCGGGGTCCCTCATGGAAGGCGCGCCAGCATGAGCGACACGACACCCACGGCGGCGCCCGAGCGGGCGGCGGGGCTGCCGGCCCAGTCGCCGCCGGTCGACCCGGCCGAGACCGCGAAGGCCGACGCCCGGCCGGGACTCTCCTGGTGGAGCGGGGACCGCGGGGAGGGCGCCAAGCGCAACCTCGGCCTGCTGGCGACGCTGGTCGTGCTGGTGGTCATCGGCATCCTGACCCGGCCCGACCTCTACGGCGACGCGAGCTGGGTGTGGGGCAACACCCTCACCATCCTGAAGCTCGCCTCGGTGGTCGGCGTGGTCACCGTCGGGATGACCTTCGTGATCATCGGTGGCGGCATCGACCTGTCGGTCGGCGCGATCGTCGCGATCGCCGGGGTCTGGAGCACCACGCTCGCGACCCAGAGCTACGGCGCCGGCGGCATGATCTTCAGCGCGCTCACCGTCGGGCTGGCCGTCGGGGTGATCAACGGGCTGCTCATCTCGTACGGGCGGCTGGTGCCGTTCATCGCCACGCTGGCCATGATGGTCGCGGCGCGCGGCCTGGCCGCCGAGATCTCCGACAAGCAGACCCAGGTCTCCAACGAGAGCTTCATCAACGGCATCGCCACGACGAAGCTGCTCGGCATCCCGCTGCTGGTCTACATCCTCGCCGCGGTGGTCGCGGCCGGCTGGGTGCTGCTCAACCGGACCACCTTCGGCCGCCGCACGGTGGCCGTCGGCGGCAACCCCGAGGCGGCCCGGCTCGCCGGCATCGACGTCCGCCGGCACACCGTGCTGCTCTACGCGCTCTCCGGCCTCTGCTGCGGCATCGCCGCGATCATGCTGACCGCGCAGGCCACCTCCGCCCAGGCGGCGATGGCCAACCTCTACGAGCTGGACGCGATCGCCGCCGCGATCATCGGCGGCACGCTGCTCAGCGGCGGGCGGGGCACCATCATCGGCTCCCTGCTCGGCGTGATCATCTTCTCGACGATCACCAACCTCTTCGCCATCAACGGTCTCTCCACCGAGGCCCAGAACATGGTCAAGGGCGGCATCATCGTCGTCGCCGTCCTGGTCCAGCAGGTGCAGTTCCGCAGTCTCACCCAGTTCCTCGCCCGCAACCGGGCCACCACCACCTGATCCCATCGCGACCGCCAGGCCGCCGTCATCCGACGGTGGTCCGGCCCGCCGCACCCGAAATCACTCCCACCACACCTCATTTCAGGAGGCCGTCATGACAACGCAGGGCAGCGACCTGTCGCGCCGCCGGCTGCTCTTCGGCGGGGCCGCAGTCTCCGCCGGCGTGCTGCTCGCCGGATGCACCAGCAACGAGCAGGCCCCGAGCGCCGCGCAGACCAAGGCCGCCGCGGCCGGCGCCAACAGCGAGCCGGGCAAGAAGGTGACCATCGGCTTCTCCGCGCCGGCCGCCGACCACGGCTGGATCGCCGCCATCACCAACAACGCCAAGGCGCAGGCCGGCGCGTACTCCGACGTGGAGCTGAAGAGCGTCGAGGCCGGCGCGGACGCGGCGGCCCAGCGCGCGGCGCTGTCCACGCTGATCTCCCAGAAGCCCGACGTGATCGTGCTGCTGCCGCACGACGGCAAGGAGCTCAACGCGTTCGGCCTGGAGGCCATGAAGGCCGGCATCCCGGTGGTCAACCTCGACCGGGCCTTCCCGGACGCCAAGGCGTACCGGCTGCAGATCAAGGGTGACAACTACGGCATGGGCGTCGCCGCCGCGACGTACATGATCGAGCAGTTCAAGGCCAAGGGCGTCAGCGCTCCGGTCATCGGTGAGATCGCCGGAATGGACGAGCTGGAGCTGACCCAGGAGCGGTCGAAGGGCTTCGCCGACACCCTGGCCCAGGCCGGGTTCAAGGTGAGAAACCGGCGGGCGGCCCGGTTCACCGCCGACTCCGGCCAGCAGGAGGCGACCGGGCTCCTCCAAGCCCTGCCGAAGATCGACGCGATCTGGAACCACGACGACGACCAGGGCATCGGCGTCCTCGCCGCCGTCAACCAGGCCAACCGCAAGGAGTTCTTCATGGTCGGCGGCGCCGGCTCGAAGAAGGCCATGGAGGACATCGCGGCCGACAACACGGTGCTGAAGGCCACCGTCACCTACAGCCCGTCGATGGCCTCCTCGGCCATCACCCTGGCCCGCCTCATCGGCCAGGGCAAGGGCATGTCCGACCTGGTCGAACTCCAGGTACCGAAGGAGATCGTCCTCGCCTCCGAGACGATCACCAAGGAGAACGCGAGCAGCTACCTGAAGCTCGGGTTCTGACACACGGGGGGAGACCCACCTTGTCCACTCACGACAACGTCCTGCGCGTCGGCATGGTCGGCTACGCGTTCATGGGCGCCGCGCACTCCCAGGCGTGGCGCACCGTGAACCGCGTGTACGACCTGCCGGCGCAGGTGCGGATGGCGCTGGTCTGCGGCCGGGACGAGCCGAAGGTGGCCGAGGCCGCCGGCCGGCTCGGCTGGGACGGGCACACCACGGACTGGCGGCGGCTCGTCGAGTCCGACGAGATCGACGTGGTCGACATCTGCACACCGGGGGACAGCCACTGCGAGATCGCCCTCGCCGCGCTGGCCGCGGGCAAGCACGTGCTGTGCGAGAAGCCGCTGGCCAACACCGTCGAGGAAGCCCGGGAGATGGCGGCCGCCGCCGCCCGGGCCCAGGCCGCCGGGGTACGCGCCATGTGCGGCTTCAACTACCGCCGCGTGCCCGCGGTCGCCCTGATGCGGCAGCTCGTCGCCGACGGGCGGCTCGGCGAGATCCGGCACGTCCGGGCGGTCTACCTCCAGGACTGGATCGTGGACCCGCAGTTCCCGCTGGTCTGGCGGTTGCAGAAGGACAGGGCGGGCTCCGGCGCGCTCGGCGACATCGGCGCGCACATCATCGACCTGACCCAGTACGTGACCGGGCAGCTCATCTCCGGGGTCAGCGCGGTCACCGAGACGTTCGTCAAGGAACGGCCGCTGCCGGCCGGGTCGAGCGGCCTGGCCGCGCAGGCCGACGGCAACGGCCGGGCGACCGGCCGGGTCACCGTGGACGACGCGGCCGTCTTCGTGGCCCGGCTCGACGGTGGGGCGCTCGCCACCTACGAGGCGACCCGGTTCGCCACCGGGCGCAAGAACGCCCTGCGTGTCGAGATCAACGGCTCGCTGGGCAGCGTCGTGTTCGACCTGGAACGCCTCAACGAACTGGAGTTCCTCGACGCCACCCGGCCGGCCGCCGAGCAGGGCTTCAGCCGCATCCTGGTGACCGAGCCGGAGCACCCGTACCTGTCGGCGTGGTGGCCGCCGGGCCACATCATCGGCTACGAGCACTCCTTCACCCACCAGATGCGCGACTTCGTCGAGGCGGTCGCCACCGGCGTCGACCCGGCGCCGTCGTTCGCCGACGCGTTGCAGGTCCAGCTCGTACTCGACGCGGTGACCCGCTCCGCCGAGCGGGCCGCGTGGACGGAGGTGGAGCCCGCGCTGGCCGAGGTGGCCGCCTGACCGATTCACGGCGGCGCCCCGTGCGCCGCCCGAAGGGCTTTCCGGCGCCGGCCGGCGAGGGCCCGCCGCGGTTGCGCCCCGCGGCGGGGACGAGGCCGGCCCCGGAGAGCGTGCCGCCGCGGCGAACCCGCGGCCGGCACGAACCAGCACGGCCGTCCGGTGCGGCCGGACCGGGATTCCCCGGCTGCACCGGCCGACCGGCCCCGACGACGACGGGGAGGCGAACCCATGGGTACGGCGCCATGACACCCCACCGACTGCGCGCCGCGCTGCGGGGCGTACCCGATCCGCGGTGGCTGGACGCGGCCCTGCGCCGCGTCGCGACCGATCCCGCGGCGATCGCGCGGCTGTTCGCCACCGCGGCCCGGAAGTGCGGCCGGGGGCCGCTGCCCGACCCGCCGGGCTGGACCGTCGACGAGGCCGCCCGGGCACTGCTGCTCACCGCGCTCCCCGCCGGCCACGCCGCGGCGGCCGAGTCGCTCTACCGGTACGGCGACGCCGCCGAGAAGCGGGCCGTGCTGCGGGCCCTGCCGCTGCTGCCCATCGGGGCGGAGTGCGTGCCGCTGCTGCACGACGCGATCCGCACCGACGACACCCGGCTGGTGGCCGCCGCGCTGGGCCGGTACGCCCGGCACCTGGAGCAGCCGGCCTGGCGTCAGGCGGTGCTCAAGTGCGTCTTCACCGGCGTGCCGCTGGCCGTCGTCGACGACCTGGCCGGCCGGGCCGACGGCGAGCTGGCCGCGATGCTGGCCGGGCTCGCCGCCGAGCGGCACGCGGCCGGCCGGAGCATGCCCGCCGACGCCGCCGACCTGCTCGACCGGCTGGGCGCCGGCTCGCCGTCGACCACCATTCCGGAGGCGTGATGCGCATCTTCGACCCGCACATCCACATGACGTCCCGGACCACCGACGACTACGAGCGGATGGCCGCCGCCGGGGTACGCGCCGTGGTGGAGCCGGCGTTCTGGCAGGGCCAGCCGCGCACGAGCGTGGACACCTTCGTGGACTACTTCGACTCGCTGATCGGGTGGGAGCCGTTCCGGGCCGGCCAGTTCGGCGTCCGGCACCACGCCACCGTGGCGCTGAACCCGAAGGAGGCCAACGACCCGCGCTGCCGCCCGGTGCTCGACCTGCTCCCGCGCTACCTGGACAAGGACGGCGTGGTGGCGGTCGGCGAGATCGGCTACGACTCGATGACGCCGGCCGAGGACGCCGCCTTCGCCGGGCAGCTCGCCCTGGCCGTGGCGCACGACCTGCCCGCCCTCGTGCACACCCCGCACCGCGACAAGGCCCGCGGCGTCGAGCGCACGCTGGCGGTGGTCGCCGAGTCCGGCATCGACCCCGGGCGGGTGCTGGTCGACCATCTCAACGAGGTCACCGTGCGGCTCGTGCGGGACACCGGCTGCTGGCTCGGCTTCTCGATCTACCCGGAGACGAAGATGTCGCCGCCGCGGATGGTCGAGCTGCTGCGGACGTACGGCACCGAGCGGATCCTGGTCAACTCGGCCGCCGACTGGGGGCGCTCGGACCCGCTGCTCACCCGCGCCACCGGGGAGGCCATGCTGCTCGCCGGTTTCACCGAGGACGACGTGGACCGGGTGCTCTGGCGCAACCCGGTCGAGTTCTACGGCCAGTCGGGCCGGCTGGACCTCGCCGACCTGGATGGGCTCCGAGGCTGAACGGGGCTGTCCGGTGGAGCCCGCGGGACACGCACGCGCGGTATTGTCAGCCATGGATACCGACCGGCTCGGGATCTGCCTGGATGCGGCGCCCCGGGAGGCGCTGACCCGCACCGCCGAACCGACCGATCCGGCCCTGCTGCGCGCCCGCTTCGACGCCGCGCTCGCCGCGTTCCTGCACGAGCGCCGGCCCGGCCGGCCGGGCGACGACGGCACCGACGCCGTCCACACCGTGCTCCGCCGGTTCGTGCTGGCCGGCGGCAAGCGGCTGCGGCCCCTGTTCTGCTACTGGGGCTGGCGGGGCTTCGGCGGCACCGACGGCACGCCGATCGTGGTGGCCGCGGCGGCGCTGGAGCTGTTCCACGCCTTCGCGCTGATCCACGACGACATCGTGGACCGCAGTGACCGCCGGCGCGGCCGGCCCACCGTGCACCGGGTCTTCGCCGAGCGGCACGTCCGGGCCGGCTGGCGCGGCGACCCGGAGGCGTACGGCCGGCAGGCGGCCCTGCTCTGCGGCGACCTGTGCGCCGCCTGGTCCGCCCAGATGTTCCACGGCTGCGGGCTGGCGACCGAGCGGCTGCGCCGGGGCCACGCCCTGCTCGCCCGGATGCGGGCCGAGGTGATCGCGGGGGAGTACCTCGACGTGGTGGCCGCGGCCGGCGACGGCTCGGTGGAGAGCGCCCTCGCGGTGGTGCGGCTGAAGACGGCCCGCTACACGGTGACCCGCCCGGTGCAGCTCGGCGCCGCCCTGGCCGGCGCCGACCCGGACGTGGTGGCCGCGCTGGCCGGGTTCGGCGATCCGTTGGGGGACGCCTTCCAGCTCCGCGACGACCTGCTCGGCGTCTTCGGCGACCCGGCGGTGACCGGGAAGTCCAACCTGGACGACCTGCGGGAGGGCAAGCCGACCGTGCTCATGGCGCTGGCCCGGGCGGCCGCCGGGCCGGCGGAGGTGGCGCGGTTGCGGGCGCTGGTCGGTGATCCGGCCCTGGACCCGGCGGGGGCCGCCGAGGTGCGCGAGATCGTGGAGGCCTCCGGTGCGCGCGCGGCGGTGGAGCGGATGATCCGGTCCCGGGCCGACGCGGCCCTGGCCGCGCTGGACGGGCTGCCGCTGGCGGGGTCGGCCCGGACGGCGCTGGCCGGGCTGGCGGCCCGGGCCGTGGACCGGCGCCGCTGACGCCGACTTTTGTCGCCCATCGACGAAAGTCGTTCCGGAACCAGCGGAAGCTATGGACAGGCAGATCGAAAGGTCTTAATGTCGTGCGCAAGCACAGAGCTGTTTCGTCGAGGTCAACCGCCCGCACCCGGCACCCTCGTCGAGGTGACCGGCCGGCCGCAACCACCGGCGGTCACGGCCCACCGAGCCTCATCCGGCGGGCCCGGCGCAGCATCCCCGCACGGCATCCGGCGCGACGCGCGCCCGATCCAGGCTGCGCGCGTCAGGAAGGGACAGCAGAGGCATGTCCAGC
>NZ_WBKT01000090.1 GCF_008868175.1 Micromonospora sp. AMSO31t | reverse complement strand
CGCGGATCCGCGCCCGTCAACTCCCTCGGGGCGGTAGTGTGAATCTTCCCTCCCCACGACCCCCTCCTCCCCCGCTCAAAAGCGCCTTGGGTGACACTACTTCGGTCCGAACACTATGCGGCGGCCGGAGCCGGCGGGGAGCGTTCACCCCGTCCGGTGGGCGGCGCCACTGGTTTCCGTCAGCCAGCGTGGGCAAACGAGGGAGCGTGGAAGATGGATTTCGACGTCACGGTTGAGATCCCCAAGGGTCACCGCAACAAGTACGAGGTGGACCACGCGACCGGCCGGATCCGGCTGGACCGCACCCTCTTCACCTCCACGCAGTACCCGGCCGACTACGGCTTCATCGAGGGCACCCTGGGCGAGGACGGCGACCCGCTGGACGCGCTCGTGCTGGTCCCCGAGCCCACCTTCCCCGGCTGCCTGATCCGCTGCCGCACCATCGGCATGTTCCGGATGACCGACGAGAAGGGCGGCGACGACAAGGTCCTCTGCGTGCCCTACGAGGACCCGCGCCAGGAGCACCTGCGGGACATCCACCACCTGGGCGAGTTCGACCGCCTGGAGATCCAGCACTTCTTCGAGGTCTACAAGGACCTGGAGCCGGGCAAGTCGGTCGAGGGCGCGACCTGGGTGGGTCGCACCGAGGCCGAGGCCGAGATCGTGGCCTCGTACCAGCGCGCCAAGGAGGCCGCCGAGCGCGGCGAGACCCTGCACTGACCTGATCCGCGCCGACGGGCCCGGGCCGCTCCACCGAGCGACCCGGGCCCGCGCGCGTCGGGTCAGCCGAGCAGCCCACGGGCCCGGTCGTAGAGGTCGAGCACCGCGCAGGCCACCGGGACCACGGCGACCACCAGCGCGGTGTCGGTCAGGTCGGCCAGCCGGCCGAGGTACGGGGAGACCGGCCGCCGGGCGTACGTGGCGCCGGCCGCGACGGCGACCAGGGCCAGGACCAGCCCGCCGACGCTCAGCGCCAGCCGGCCGGCCGGACCGGCCCGGTCGGCGAGCACCGCCCCCACCAAGGTCACCGTCGACTCGTCCCTGTTCAGCGGCCCGGTGTACGAGCCCGGCTGGGACCCCGACATCCCCACCGGCGGGTTCGGCGCGGCGATCACCGCGCTGATGACCGACGGCGCGCGCCGGGACGCGGCGGAGGCCCGCCGCACCGCCGAGGCCACCAACCACGCGGCCGAGCGGGTGCCCCAGCCGGACCTGACGGCCGGACGGCAGTTCGCCAAGCTGCTCGGGCTGACCGGCGCCGCCGCCGAGGTGAAGCGGGGTACCGCGCCCGCCGCCTCCGGCGCGACGGCGACCGACACGCCGGCTCCCGGGGCCGAGCTGGGCAAGGTGCAGTCGCTGCCGATGGTCCGCCTGGTCGACATCATGATCAGCGACAGCGACAACGTGATCGCCGAGGCCATGGCCCGCCAGGTCGCGCTCGCCAAGGGCAAGCCCGGCTCGTTCGCCGGCGGCGCGGCCGCCACCGACCAGGTCCTCGGGGAGCTGGGGCTGCCGGCCGACGAGATCAGCCTGGCCGACGGCAGCGGGCTGTCCCGCACCAACCGGATCAGCCCGTCGCTGCTGACCGACCTGGTCACGCTCGCCGGCAACGGCAGCCATCCCGACCTGGCCGCGATCTTCGGCGGCCTGCCGGTGGGCGGCTGGTCCGGCACCCTGGACGAGCGCTACCAGGCGGCGGTGACGAAGGCCGGCGCGGGCGTGGTCCGGGCGAAGACCGGGACGCTCAGCGGGGTGAACGCCATCGCCGGGCTGGTCACCACCTCCGACGGCCGGCTGCTCACCTTCGCCGTCCTCACCGACCGCACGCCGGACACCCTCGACGAGACCCGGCAGGCCCTCGACCGGATCTCCTCCGCGCTGGCCGGCTGCGGCTGCCGCTGACCGGCCCGCCCGGCGCGAGCGGCGTCGATCGGCGCTCGTGAGCCCGGGTGGGGGTGTCGCGGCGCGGGTACGGTGGGTTCATGGCGCAGTTCGTGGACTGGGATCTGGCCGCCGCGACCGCGGGGGCGCTGGGCAAGTCAGGCCCCCGGGTGTCGTACGCCGAGGCCACCGACGTGGTGGGCGAGCTGCGCCGGCTGACCGAGGAGGCCGCCGGCCACGTGGCCGACTACACCGGCCTGCGCTCCCAGGTCAGCCACCCGCCGGTCCGCGTGGTCGACCGCCGGGACTGGGCGGCCGCCAACATCGCCGGCCTCCGCGAGGTGATCACCCCGCTGGTGGGCCGGCTCTCCGGCGACAAGCGCCCCGGCCCGCTCACCGAGGCGATCGGTTCCCGGCTCACCGGGGTGCAGGCCGGCACCGTGCTGGCGTACCTGTCCGGCCGGGTGCTCGGCCAGTACGAGGTCTTCGCCGGTGACCCCGGCCAGCTGCTGCTGGTCGCCCCGAACATCGTCGAGGTGGAACGGAAGCTGGGGGCCGACCCCCGGGACTTCCGGCTCTGGGTCTGCCTGCACGAGGTGACCCACCGGACCCAGTTCACCGCCGTGCCGTGGATGCGGGCGTACTTCCTCAGTGAGGTGCAGGCGTTCGTGGACGCGTCCCAGGGCGGCGAGCACCTCCTGGAGCGACTGCGCCGCGCCGTGGCCACGCTCCCCGACGCGGTGAAGGACCCGGACAGCCGGGCCAGCGTGCTGGACATCGTGCAGACCCCCGCGCAGCGGGCCGTGCTGGACCGGCTCACCGCGCTCATGACCCTGCTGGAGGGGCACGCCGAGTTCGTCATGGACGGCGTCGGCCCGCAGGTCATCCCGAGCGTCGAGTCGATCCGGGCGGCGTTCAACCGCCGCCGCGAGTCCGGCAACCCCCTGGAGAAGGCGATCCGCCGGATCCTCGGCATCGAGGTCAAGATGCGCCAGTACGCCGAGGGCCGCAAGTTCGTGCACGGGGTGGTGGACCGGGTCGGCATGGCCGGCTTCAACAAGATCTTCTCCTCGCCGCTGACGCTGCCCCGGCTCGACGAGCTGGGCGACCCGGACGCCTGGGTGGCCCGGGTGCACGGCGGGGCGGCGACCATTCCCCCCACCGCCGGCTGAGTTGGTGAGCGCGAGGAGCGAGCCGGGTTCGCGAGCACCGCAGTCGCGAACGAGGGCGGGCACCTCGCTCGCTCCGCCGGTCGCTGGCGTCCGGCTCGCCGTGCGCCGGGCGCTGACCGGGCTGTCCGGCGCCGGGCCGGTGCTGGTGGCCTGCTCCGGCGGCGCCGACTCGCTGGCCCTGGCCGCCGCCACCGCCTTCGTGGCGCCCCGCCTCGGCCGTCGGGCCGGCCTGGTGACCGTCGACCACGGCCTGCAACCCGGCTCGGCCGGGCGCGCCGAACGGGTGGCCGGCTGGGCTCGCGAGGCCGGCTTCGACCCCGTCGAGGTGGTTACGGTGAGCGTGACCGGCCGGCCCGGCGGTCCGGAGGCGGCCGCCCGCGAGGCCCGGTACGACGCCCTGCTGGCCACCGCCCGCCGGCACGGCGCGGCCGGGGTGCTGCTCGGGCACACCCGCGACGACCAGGCCGAGACCGTGCTGCTCGCGCTGGCCCGGGGCGCCGGTCCGCGCGGCCTGTCCGGCATGCCGCCCCGCCGCGAGTGGGACGGCGTGCCGCTGCTGCGCCCGCTGCTCGACGTCCCCCGCGCCGACACCCGCGGGGCGTGCGCCGCGCTCGGGCTCGCGCCGTGGGAGGACCCGCACAACGCCGACCCCGCGTACGCCCGCTCGCGGGTCCGCGCCGACGTGCTGCCCGCGCTGGTCCGGGCGCTCGGCCCCGGGGTGGTGGACAACCTGGCCCGGACCGCCCGCCTGCTGGCCGCCGACACCGCGGCCCTGGACGACCTCGCCGCGGCCGCGCTCGCCGAGGTCCGGGCGGCCGAGGCCGGGCTCTCGGTCGACGGACTGGCCGCGCTGCCCCCGGCCGTACGCACCCGGGTGCTGCACGCCTGGGCCCGGGAGCTGGGCGCCACCCCGGCTGCCCTGTCGCACCGGCACGTGGCGGCGCTGGACGCCCTCGTCACGGACTGGCACGGGCAGGGCGCGGTCCACCTGCCCGGCGGCCTCCCCGTCCGTCGCCACGCCGGCCGCCTCATCACCTGACCCCGCCCGGTGGCCCCCGGGTGTCCGCCACCAGTTCGCCGAGGTGGCGGCATCCGACAGCACGGGATGCCGCCACGTCGCCGAGCCGGCGGAAGGGGGAGCGCCGAGGGGTCGCTGGGAGCCGCCGGAGGCGGTAGACAGGGCTCATGGCGTACCCCCGACAGCCGTTGCTGGCCCCCCACGGTGCCGTCGCGACCAGCCAGCCGCTCGCGGCGGCCGCGGGCCTGGCCGTGCTGCGGTGCGGCGGCAACGCCGTCGACGCGGCGCTGGCCACCGCGATCACCCTGACCGTGGTCCAGCCGCCGTCGAACGACATCGGCGGCGACCTGTTCGCGATCGTGTGGGACGGCGAGCGGCTGCACGGGTTGAACGCCTCCGGCCGTTCCCCGGCGGCGCTCACCCGCGAGCTGGTGCTGGCCGCGACGGGCGGGCGCGGTGCGGCGCCGGTCGACGCGCTCGGCGGGGCGCAGGGCGAGGGGCCGGCCGTGCCGGCCCGGGGCTGGCTCCCGGTGACCGTGCCGGGCGCGCCGGCCGGCTGGCGCGACCTGCACGAGCGGTTCGGCTCGCTGCCCTTCGCCGAGCTGTTCGCCGACGCCATCGGCTACGCCGAGCACGGCTACCCGGTGGCCCCCGGCACGGCCGCGGCCTGGGCGCGCGGGGTCGCCGCGCACGACGCGCTGACCGGGGCGGAGCACGACGAGTTCCGGCGGGTGTTCACGGTGGACGGGCGCGCACCGGGGCCGGGCGAGTGGTGGCGCAACCCCGACGCCGCCGGCACGCTGCGGCGGATCGCGGAGAGCGGGGCGGCGGACTTCTACCGGGGGCGGATCGCGGCGGCGATCGACGGCTACGCGGCCCGGACGGGCGGGTTCCTGACCGGCGACGACCTGGCCGGGCACGCCTCGACCTGGGTCGACCCGGTCGCGGTGCGCTACCGGGGGCACGAGGTGTGGGAGCTGCCGCCCAACGGGCAGGGGATCGCCGCGCTGCTGGCGCTCCAGGTGCTCGACGGGGTCGACCTGGCCGCGCTGTCACCCGAGGAACGGCTGCACTGGCAGATCGAGGCGATGAAGCTCGGCTTCGCCGACGCGCACGCCCACGTGGCCGACCCGGAGCGGGCCGAGGTGCCGACGGGGGCGCTGCTCGACCCGGGCTATGCGGCGACCCGCCGGGCCCTGGTCACCGGGCGCGCGGGCGAGCCGGTGGCCGGCGAGCCGGAGCGCGGCGGCACCGTCTACCTCTGCACGGCCGACGCCGGCGGCATGATGGTCAGCCTCATCCAGTCGACCTATCTGGCGTTCGGCTCGCACGTGGTGGTCCCCGGGCACGGTTTCGCGTTGCAGAACCGCGGCCTCGGCTTCCGCCTCAACCCCGACCACCCCAACGTGGTGGGGCCGGCGAAGCGGCCGTTCCACACGATCATCCCGGGCTTCCTGACCCGGGACGGGGCGCCCGTCGGCCCGTTCGGGGTGATGGGCGGGCACATGCAGCCGCAGGGGCACGTGCAGCTCGTCTCGGCCACCGTCGACGCCGGGCGCAACCCGCAGGCGGCCCTGGACACCCCGCGCTGGTACTGGCACGCCGGGCGGACGCTGCTGGTCGAGCCGGATCTCGACCCCGAGGTCGTCGCGGGGCTGCGGTCGCGGGGGCACGAGATCACCGTCGCGGCCGAGCCGTCGGTCTTCGGGTACGGGCAGGCGATCTGGCGGGCGCCCGGCGGCGGCTACGTGGCCGGGTCGGAGTCCCGGGTCGACGGCGCGATGCTGGGCTGGTGATCAGGCGTCGACCCGCTCCCGGAACGTGGTCCGGTAGGCGAGCGGGGTGGTGCCGACCCGGCGCGTGAAGTGGTGCCGCAGCGCCGCCGCGTCGCCGAAGCCGGCCTGGTCGGCGACGCTCTCCACGCTCAGCCGGGTCTCCTCCAGCAGCCGCCGCGCGAGCAGCACCCGCTGGTTGGTGAGCCAGTCGTGCGGCGTCGTGCCGGTCTCGGCCCGGAAGCGGCGGGCGAACGTGCGCGGCGCCATGCCGGCCCGGGCGGCCAGCTCGTCCACGGTCACCGTCCGGTCCAGGTGCCCCATGAGCCACTCCAGCACCGGCTCCAGGGTGGGCGCCTCGGGCGCCTTCGGGATGGGCGCCTCGACGTACTGGGCCTGGCCGCCGTCGCGGTGCGGCGGGACGACCATCCGGCGGGCCAGCCGCGTGGCCGTCGCCGAGCCGTGCGCCTGGCGAACCAGGTGCAGGCAGGCGTCGATGCCGGCGGCGGTGCCGGCGCTCGTGAGCAGCCGCCCGTCCTGCACGTAGAGCGAGTTGCAGTGCACCCGGGCCGCCGGGAACCGCTCCTGCAGGTCGTCGACGTGCCGCCAGTGGGTCGTGCAGTCGCGCCCGTCGAGCAGCCCCGCCTCACCGAGCACGAACGCCCCGGAGCAGACGCTGAGCAGCCAGGCGCCCCGGTCGGCGGCCCGGCGCAGCGCGGCCAGCACCGGCGCGGGGACCGGCGTCATCCCGTCGCCGTGGGCGGGCACGGCCACCAGGTCGGCGTCCTCGATCGCGGTCAGGTCGGCGGTCGGGGTGAGCCGGAAGCCGGACCGGGTGCGGACCGGCCCGCCGTCCACGGTGCAGACGTCGAACCGGTAGCCGGGGAAGCCGTCGGCGGTGCGGTCGGTGCCGAACACCTCGGCGACGACGCCGAGCTCGAACGCGGCGACCTCTTCGAGGGCGATGACGGCGACGGATCGAAGCATGTGACGAGGGTAACCCGATGGGTGGCAGGAAATCGAGGCCCACTGGCATTTCTGCCACTGTCCGATGGGGGCGGCGGCCCGCAGAATCAATGGTGTCCGGTGCGCACCGGCGGCGAAAACCACCTCAACCACGCGAAAGCGAGCGCCGCCATGACCGTTCTGCTGCTCCTGCTCTTCCTGCTCCTCCTCGTGGGCGCCAGCGCCTTCGGGCTGACCGCGGACACCCGGGACTCGGCCGACTGGAAGCCGACCGACGACGGTCGGCGCTGGCGCTCCCGCACCTGCTGAGGTGATTTGCCCCGTCCGCGCCGTTAATCCTCGGCGGGACCGCGCCAAAAGGGGCGGCCCCGCCGACGGAGGCCATCCGGCGTACGGCAGGCTAGGAGCATGGCTGACGGCTCCTGGTACGACGCCGACATCGACCACGTGATCATTTCCGAGGCGCAGATCCGCGAGAAGACCGCGGAACTGGCCAAGCAGGTCTCGGCGGACTACGCCCACGTCGAGAACGGTCTCCTGCTCGTCTGCGTGCTCAAGGGCGCGGTCATGTTCATGGCCGACTTCGCCCGCGCGCTGGGCCGCCAGGGCCCGCCCGCCGAGCTGGACTTCATGGCCATCTCCTCGTACGGCCAGGGCACCACCTCCTCCGGCGTGGTGCGGATCCTCAAGGACCTGGATCGGGACATCGCCGGCCGGCACGTGGTCGTCGTCGAGGACATCGTCGACTCCGGTCTGACCCTCTCCTGGCTGCTGCGCTACCTGGAGTCGCGCTCCGCGGCCAGCGTCGAGGTGGTCGCCCTGTTCCGCAAGCCGGACGCGGTAAAGGTGCCGGTCCCGGTGAAGTACGTCGGCTTCGACATCCCGACCGAGTTCGTGGTCGGCTACGGCCTCGACTTCGGCGAGCGCTACCGCGAGGTGCCCTACGTCGGAGTGCTCAAGCCCGAGGTCTACGCCCGCGCCTGACCCCGGCGCCCGGCCGGTCGTCAGCCGACGTTCAGCGGGCTCTCAGCCTTCCGGTCTACGGTAGAGGCCGGTGACGTGGAGGCACCCTCCACGCCCGACCTCTCGAACCGCGTGACCGGGCGGTCGGGTGGCCGGGTGGGGAGCTCCCCGCCACGCCGGCTCAAACCCGGGTTCGCCGTACGCGTAAGTGCCGGGCTCGCAAGCTCACATCTGGCGCGAACGGTGTACCGTCGAATGACCGCGGCGCGGCAGTTGTGGCGCTTCGGGGTCGGGGCCGGCCCGCACGGCGGCTGCGGCCGCCGCCCGAGGCGGCGACACCATTCAGACGGTCAGGACGTCGATCAGGAGGATGCGGGCGCCTCGGTGCCCGACAACAGCATGGAACGTACGCGTTTCTTCCGCCGACCGGTGGTCTGGATCATCCTGGTCATCCTCGGCGCCGTTGTGCTCAGTCAACTCTTCACGGCTGGCCCGAGCTACCACCGCGTGGACACGTCGGTGGCGCTCGACCAGCTCCACACCGCAAAGATCAACAAGGCGGTCTTCCAGGACAAGGAGCAGACGCTCCAGCTCGACCTGGCCCAGAAGACGAAGTTCGGCGACACCACGACCGACCGGATCGAGGCGCAGTTCCCCTACGAGGTGGGCGGCCAGGTCTGGAACGAGGTGCTGGACGCCAAGGCGGCCAACCGGGTCACCGGCCCGGCCGACACCAAGGTCTCCTCGGACAGCATCTGGGTGAGCCTGCTCGTCAACCTCCTGCCCATCGCGCTGCTCGTGCTCCTGCTGCTGTTCTTCATGTCGCAGATGCAGGGCGGCGGCTCGCGGGTGCTCAACTTCGGCAAGTCCAAGGCGAAGATGATCACCAAGGACACGCCGAAGACGACCTTCGCGGACGTGGCCGGGGCCGACGAGGCCGTCGAGGAACTGCACGAGATCAAGGACTTCCTGCAGAACCCGGCGAAGTACCAGGCCCTGGGCGCCAAGATCCCGAAGGGCGTGCTGCTCTTCGGCCCGCCCGGCACCGGCAAGACCCTGCTCGCCCGCGCGGTCGCCGGTGAGGCCGGCGTGCCGTTCTACTCCATCTCCGGCTCGGACTTCGTGGAGATGTTCGTCGGTGTCGGCGCCAGCCGGGTCCGCGACCTCTTCGAGCAGGCCAAGTCGAACGCGCCGGCGATCGTCTTCGTCGACGAGATCGACGCGGTCGGCCGGCACCGCGGCGCCGGCATGGGCGGCGGCCACGACGAGCGGGAGCAGACCCTCAACCAGTTGCTGGTCGAGATGGACGGCTTCGACACCAAGGGCGGGGTCATCCTGATCGCCGCCACCAACCGGCCGGACATCCTCGACCCGGCGCTGCTGCGCCCGGGCCGGTTCGACCGGCAGATCCCGGTCGACGCCCCCGACATGGAGGGCCGCAAGGCCATCCTGCGGGTGCACGCCAAGGGCAAGCCGTTCACGCCCGACGTCGACCTCGACTCGGTCGCCCGGCGCACCCCCGGCTTCAGCGGCGCCGACCTGGCCAACGTGATCAACGAGTCCGCGCTGCTCACCGCCCGCAAGGACCAGCGGGCGATCACCAACGACTCCCTGGAGGAGTCGATCGACCGGGTGATCGCCGGTCCGCAGCGCCGGACCCGGGTGATGAGCGACCAGGAGAAGAAGATCACCGCGTACCACGAGGGTGGGCACGCGCTGGTCGCCTGGGCGCTGCCGCACGCCGCGCCGGTGCACAAGGTGACCATCCTGTCCCGGGGCCGGTCGCTGGGCCACACCCTGGTCCTGCCGACGGAGGACAAGTACACCCAGACCCGGGCCGAGATGATCGACACGCTGGCGTACGCGCTGGGTGGCCGGGCCGCCGAGGAGCTGGTCTTCCACGAGCCCACCACCGGCGCCGGCAACGACATCGAGAAGGCCACCCAGCTGGCCCGCGCGATGATCACCCAGTACGGCATGAGCTCCAAGCTCGGCGCGATCAAGTACGGCACCAGCGGGGACGAGCCGTTCCTCGGCCGCAACATGGGCCACGAGCGGGACTACTCGGACGCGGTGGCCGCCGAGATCGACGGCGAGATGCGGGCGCTGATCGAGCTGGCCCACGACGAGGCCTGGGAGATCCTGGTGGAATACCGGGACGTTCTGGACAACATCGTGCTCGAGCTGATGGAGAAGGAGACTCTCTCCACGGCCGACATGGCCCGGATCTGCGCCCGGGTGGCGAAGCGCCCGCCGATGGCCCCCTACCACGGCTTCGGCAAGCGTCAGCCCTCCACCGAGCCGCCCGTGCTCACGCCCGCCGAGAAGGAGACCCTCAAGGCGCAGGCCCAGGCCGACGGCGCCTCGGTCGGCGGGTCTTCCTCGAACAACTCGGACGGTACCCACTGACCACCGACCCGACGGCCAGCTCCCGCAAGCGGGAGCTGGCCGTCTCCGCGACCGAGCCCGACGGGGACGACGCGCTCGACTACGTCGCCGCGCGCCTGATCAGCGGCAAGCTGACCGGGCGGCCGGTGGAGGAGAGCGTCGACCTGGCCCGCATCGAGAAGGCGGTCCGGGAGATCCTCGTCGCGGTCGGTGAGGACCCGGACCGGGACGGCCTCCAGCAGACGCCGGCCCGGGTGGCCCGCGCCTACGCGGAACTCTTCGCGGGCCTGCGGGTGGACCCGGCGCAGGTGCTCAGCACCACCTTCGAGGCCAACCACGAGGAACTGGTGCTCGTCCGGGACATCGACGTGATGAGCCTCTGCGAGCACCACCTGCTCCCGTTCCGGGGCAGCGCGCACATCGGCTACATCCCGGGGCCGGACGGCCGGATCACCGGCCTGTCCAAGCTGGCCCGGCTCGTCGAGGTGTTCGCCCGGCGCCCGCAGGTGCAGGAGCGGCTCACCTCCCAGATCGCCGACCTGCTCATGGACAAGCTGGCCCCGCGCGGCGTCGTGGTGGTGCTCGAGTGCGAGCACATGTGCATGGCGATGCGCGGCATCCAGAAGTCCGGCGCCAAGACGATCACCTCGGCGGTCCGGGGCAGCCTCCAGCACGACGCCAAGTCGCGCGCCGAGGCGATGGCCCTGATCATCCCGCGCTGACCGGACCACCACCGGGCCCTTCCCCCACGGGAGGGGCCCGGTGTCGTATCCGGCCTCAGCCGGCCAGCATGGCCAGCAGCAGGCCGGCCGTGGTCAGCACCGCCGGGACCAGACAGACCAGCGCGCCGAAGCGGGGCGTCCGGTCCACCCGGTCGGCCGGGCGGGGCCGGAACAGCCGCCCCACCGCGAGCCAGCCCAGCATGAACGCGACCGCCGGCAGCGGCAGCCCCACCACCAGCGCGACCACCGTCACCGGGCCCGTGCCGGTGGCGAGGAGGAGCGTGAGCTGGATGAGCGGCACCACCAGCGCCAACGGCCCGTAGACCAGCAGGTTGCGGGGATACGCGGGCCAGCGGGCCAGCCGGGGCAGGCCCCGCGCGGCCAGGCTGTCGTCCGCCGCGTCCGCCCAGCCCCGGGCGTTCCGCAGGGCGGCCAGCACGGCCGCCGGACCGGCCGCCATCGACCGGGCCGCCTCGGACACCTCCGGCGGCGTCGGCACGAGCGAGATCGCCGGGACGCCCAGCTCCCGCAGCCGGGACTGCTGCGGGGCCAGCCGCTCGCGCACCGCGGTCAGCTCCTCCCGGGCGGCCGCCACCGACCGGGCCTGCTCGCCGGCGGCCGTCGCCGCCGCCCGGCGTACGCCGTCGAGCTGCCGGGCGGCAGCCACGTAGTCCGCCCAGGCCGCGCCGGCCGGATCCAGGTCGACCGTCGGGCCCCCGGACCGGGGCGCGGGCACCGCCGTGCCGGTCTCACTCATGCGGCCACCTCCCCGAACGGCACCAGCACCGTGCCCTGCTCGCCGGGGCCGTCCCAGAGCACCGCCCGGCCCGGCCGGGGCCGCCAGAGCACCGGCCGGTCGAAGAGCTGCTCCAGCCGGCCGCCGGGCACGTCGGTGACCACCACGGCGGTCAGCTTGTCCACCTCGCCCTCCGGGCCGAGCAGCCCGGCCAGCGGTGCCACCGTGCGCCACCAGCCCAGCAGGTGCCGGCCCGCCGGCGGACCCTCCAGCAGCAGCGCGCGGAGCAGCTCGGGCGGCAGCTCGGTCGCGTCCGGCACGTCCAGCCCGAACACCACCAGGTAACCCGGCTCGTCCGCCGCCATGGCCGCCCGCAGCCCGGCCACGTCGACGGTCTCCACCCGGTGCCGGCCGGCCAGCTCGGCGGCGAGCACACCCGCCAGCTCGGCCGACCCGTTGGCCAGCGGCGCCAGCACGAACCGCGCCGCGCCGGGGTGGGCCGCCGCCGCGCTGCGCGCCGCCGTGACCAGCAGCCGCTCGGCCTCCTCGTCCCGGCCCAGCACCGCCAGGTTCCGGCCGGCGGCCGCCCCGAGCGGCACGGCCACCGTGGAGCGCCGGACATCCACCGCCCGGCCGAGCAGTGCGGCCGGCGCGTGTGCCCGGCCGGCCAGCGCGGCCCGGTGCCGGGGATCGTTGGCGAGCACGGGGCGGGCGAAGCCGGCGAACACCACCGGTGGGATGGCCCCCTCGGCCCGGGCCGACCAGAGCCGGTGCCGCAGGTCCGCGAGGACCGCCGGGTCCTCGTGCGGATCGGGGAACCGGATCATCCGCTCGTGGCCCCGGGTCGCGCCCCGCGGGCCGCCCAGCCCGCCGGCGGTGTTCACCACGGCGCTGCCCACCGGCAGGCCGGCGGCCGCGTCGTTGGTCGGCTCCAGGACGGCCGAACCGCCGGGCAGCGCCACCCGGACCGGGAACTGGCCGAGCAGCGGGTCGCGGGGGCCGCCGATGCCGAGGTCGCCCTCGCCGGCCAGGACCAGGTGGATCCCGTACGACCGGGCGGCGCGGGCCAGCCCGTCGAGCCGGGCCAGCAGGTCGGCGGCGAGCCGGTCCCGCTCGCGCAGCAGCAGCGGGAAGTTGTCGATCACACAGACGATCCGGGGCAGCGACTGGTGCTGGCGCAGCTCGGCGTAGCGCTGCCCACCGGCCCGCCGAGCCGCCTCCTCCCGGCGGTGCAGCTCGGCCTCCAACTCGCCGAGCAGGTCCGCCACGTACTCCCGGTCGGCGGCCATCCCGGCCGCCCGAACCTGCGGCACCCAGGACCGGTCCCGCTCGGTCTGGAGGAACTCCACGAAGGACTCGCCGTCATTGAGGTCGGCCAGGTAGAGGACCAGCTCGTCGGGGCCGTAGCGGGCGGCCAGGCCGAAGAGCGCGTCGGTGAGGAACGCCGACCGCCCGGCCTGCGATCGGCCACTGACCAGCCAGTGCGGGGTCAACTCGGTGAAGCCCAGGCTGACCGGGCGCCCCGCGGCGTCACCGACCGTCGTGCTGAGCCCGTCGACCGAACCCTCCGCCCAGAGGTCGCCCTCCGGCAGCAGGTCGGTGAGGGCCAGGCGGGAGCCGTCCTCGATCTGCCGGGCCAGCCGCCGGCACACCCCGGTGACCAGCTCACCGGGCGGATCCTCGTCGAGGAAGACCGGGCAGTTCAACCCGCCCGGCGACTCCGCACCGGGGCTGCTGAACCCGGCCGCGGGCGGGTCGCCCACCAGCGCGTACGCGGTGCGCACCGCGAGCGGGGTGGCCTGCGGCAGCGGCACCCCGGCGGGCCAGCCGGCCACCACCAGGTGCAGCCCGGCCCGGGGACCCTGGGCGGCCAGGTCGGCGAGCCGGTCGAGATCGGACGGCGTGGCCCCGTCGGGCAGGGCGGCCACCATGAGCAGCAGCGTGCGGTCGTGCCCGCGCTGGCGGGCCGTGCCGGCGGCCACCCACTGCTCGGCCTCGGCCAGCACCGCCCGGAGCCCGGTGAGGTCGGTGGCGGGTGGCGGCAGCAGGCCCGCGTCGGCCAGCGCCACGTAACCGGCGAAGGCGCTGCCCGGCCCGCCGTCGACCGCGCGGGCCAGCAGGGCGCCGGCCGGGCTGGCCGCGAACAGCCGCAGCAGCAGGGCCCGGAGCAGCCCGGCCACCCGCGGGTCGCCGGCGTCGGCGTCGATGCTCAGGTGTCCACTGCCGAGCAGCGGCACCAGCGCGGGGAACCGGGCGTCGTCCAGCGGCGCGGCGGCACCGAGCCGGACGAAGGCGGGCGGACCGTCCCCGGGCGGGGTCGTCGGGGCCAGCGTCTCCAGCGGGTCGCCGGCCCAACCCGGCGCGGCGACCGCCGCCGCGGCACGGAGCCGCTCGGCCAGCTCGTACTGCCGGTGGTGGTCGGCGGGGGCGGGCCGGATCTCGTCGAGGATCCCGGCCGCCGCGGTCGCGGTGGCCTCGGCCCTGCGGTGCAGCGCGGCGGCCCGGCCGGCGCGCGCCTTCGGACTCGCCACCCGTCCACCTCTCTTCCCGAGGCCGACATCTCCTCCCCGATGGTGACGGTATCCCAGCCGGCGGCCGTCCTCCGGGATGTCGGTCGGCGCGGTGCCCGGCTCCGCGGTGAGCAGCCTCACCCGCCGGCGGTTCGCCACGGCCGTCCTCCGGACGGGCCGCCGTCCGGCGGCGCGGAGGCCGGATCATCGCCGCAGATCCGCCTGTTCTGAGGCATTGGGTACGCGGGGCGCAGCCGATAGCCTCAGGAGGTGGAATCAGTGCAGCCCCCCGCCGGTTCCCAGGTCTCCCGGGTACCGGCGCAGCGGACCCCGCCCGAGCAGTCGGCGCCGCCCGCGCCCGCTCCGGCGCCGGTACGCCCGAAGCGGCGGCTGCGGACCGTGCTCGCCGTGGTCGCCGGGGTGCTGGCACTTGTCTGTGCCGGCGGCGGCATCGTCGGATTCGTGCTCTACGACCGCGCCACTGCGCCGGATCGCAGCGCACCGGACGTGGTGGTGGCCAATTACATCCAGGCTTTCTTGATCGATCGCGACGACACGAAGGCGCAGGAGTATGCCTGCACGTCCGGCGCTGATCTCGACGCAGTCCGGGCTCTTCGGGCTGAGTTGGAGCAGCGTGAGGCCAACTTCGATGTTGTCATCAAAGTGAGTTGGGGCCCGCTCGCCCGCGCGAAGGAGGGGAAAGGCGAGTCGGTGACGACGACTCTGGCGATCTCAAGCTCGTCGAACGGACAGCCGCGAAGCAGCCGGCGAGAGGTCTGGCGATTCGATGTTGTGAATAACGACGGCTGGCGAGTCTGTGGAGGCAGCAAGATCGGTTGAGTGACGGTCATTCCAGCCAGAGCAGGTGTACCGGCACCTCCAAGGTGGTCGGTGCCTGGCCGCGCCAGGCCCAGCGGTACCACTCCAGCTCCGGGGCCACCCGGACGCAGATGTCCCCGTCCGTGCCGGAGTACGTCTCGGTGACCGCGCGCAGGTCGCGCTGCTCGGTCGACCCGGCCACGTGCACGACGCGCCGGCCCGTGACGGCGTCGGCCTCGAAAACCGGAGTCGGGGGGCGCCGGGTGGGCGCGTCGAGCGAGACGAGCCGGATGCCGGACTCGGGCGGCCCGGAGGGCGGTCGTCGCTCGCCCACGGTCTCCACCCAGACCCGCTCGACCGGGACCAGCGGCGCGAAGACCTCGACCTGCTCGGACTCGGCGCGGTACCACTCGTGCTCCGGGATGACCGGCACGTAGGTCCGGCTGCCCTGCACCACCCGTTCGTCGGCGCGCAGGTCGCCGCGCCAACCGAGGCCGGGAAGGCCGACCAGCACGCGGCGGCCGCGCAGCTCGATCCGGCCGGTGGCCGGCACGATCTCGACCGGGCGGGGCGGCTGCGGGGCCCAGTCGGGCCGGTCCGCGAAGGGGTCGGGTAGCGGGTTGCTCATGTGCGGGCGCGCCTCACGCGGTCCCGTCCACCGGGGCGCCCCGCTGGCGCATGAACGGCACCGGGTTGATCGCACCCCGGCTGGACCGGTCGCTGTCCACATGCACCTCGAAGTGCAGGTGCGGGCCGGAGGAGTTGCCGCTGGTGCCGGAGAGGCCGATCACCTCGCCGGCCTCCACAAACTGGCCCGGGACCACCCGGGGGCGCTCGATCATGTGGCAGTAGCGGGTGATGTAGCCGCCCGCGTGCAGGATGTCCACGAACCAGCCGCAGCCGCCCTTGCCCGGCCAGCCGTCCCGGTCGCAGTCGCGCTTCCCGGAGTGGTCGGGGTCGCAGCGGGCCACGAGCACGCGGCCCGTGGAGGCGGCGTGGATCGGGGTGCGCTTGTCCGCGGCGAGGTCGACCCCGTTGTGGCTGGGCCGCTCCGTGGTGCGGAACGCGGAGACCACGCCGCCGGGGAGCGGGGCGGTCCAGCCGGAGGCGGCGATCCGGGCCCCGGCGGCGGCGTCGCAGACCGCCTTGCCGGCGATCTCGACGGTCCGGGCCGCCCCACCGGCGAGCGCGTCCACGATCCGGCCGGCCAGGTCCTCGTGCTTGGCGTAGGCGTCCGGGAAGGCGCTGACCTGCACCCGCTGCGCCACCACGGTCAGCGGCCGGTCCTGCCAGTTTGGCACCTTGACCATCTTCTCGTAGAACTTCCGGGCCGTGTACGAGGGCGTCATCCGCTGCTCGACGCTGCCCCACCCGGGCCGCTGCTGGAACAGGCCCAGCGAGTCGTGGTCGGCGCCGACGCCCTCGTGCGGCAGGGCCAGCGACGCCGGCACCTTGCGGTTGGCGAGGTTGCGCAGCCCGGACTCCTGCATGGCGGTGGCCAGCGCGATCACCCAGCCGCGGGCGGGCACCTTCATGTCCTGGCCGACCTTGATGATGACGGCGGCGTTGCGGAGCTGGCCCTCGCCGTAATCGGTGAAACGCGGCATGTCCCCGGTGAGGTTGACCTGGTAGGCCGGGTCGCAGTTGAGGCCGGCGAGCACACCGTCCTTCTGGTCGCCGCCCAGTTCGGTGAGGAGGAACGCGCCCGCGCCGCCGACGCAGCAGAGCAGGGTGAGCACCGTGGTGACCGCGGTGAGCAGCACGCCGACCCGCAGCTTGCGACGGACCGGCGCGGTGGCGGCGGAGACGGCGTTCACTGCCGCTCCCAGTCGACCGCGTCCACCAGCCACCGGCCGTCGGTGGCCACCAGTTCGAGCCGGAGCCGGCCGTCGTCGAGGGGGACCAGCGCCTCCACGAAGGACTCCGTCCGGGGCCGGAGAGTCACGGCACCGGCCACCCGGCCGGCGGGCACGCTCTCCGGATCGGCGCCGGTCAGCTTCTCGACGAGGGCGGGCGTGGAGAGCGGCCGCAGGCGCGACTGCCACGCCTCGCCACTGCTGCCCGGGCCGGTCAGCCACGCCGTGGTGAACCGGCTCGCGGTCTGCTCCGGGGTGGCCTCGCCCGGCCGGGTCTTCGGCGAGACCGCCGCCGGCGGGCTCGACAGCACCCCGTCGTCACCGGCGTGCGGGTCCACCGTGCTGATCGGCTGGCTCGGGCGGGTGCTCAGACCGAGGGTCGAGTCGGCCGGGCCGGAGACCAGCCGGGCGGCGCCGATCACGCCGAAGACCAGGACGGCGATCACCAGCGCGACGCCGAGCCGGGACCGCAGTATCCGGGTGACGAGGAATTCCAGCCCACGCCGCACCGGTCTCACCGTGCCTCGGAGCGGATCCGCGGCGGCTTCGGCGCCGGGGTGCGCTCGGTTGAGTCCGGCCGGTAGACCGCGAAGGAGGGCGCCTCCTCGGGCACGTCCGGTCCGGTCCAGCCCGCCGGTGCGCGGCGCTGCCGGGGTGCGGCCGTGCGGCCGGACCCGCGCTCGGCCGCCGGGGCGTCCTCGGGCCGGCTCCTTCCGTCGGGCCGTTCCCGTTCGACCACCGTGACGGTGTGCGCCGGGTCCTCGTGCCGGGCCTCCGGTCGCAGGCTGCGCTGGTCGGCCGTCACGGCGCGCCGCCGGCCCATCGCCGGCTCGGCGGTGCCACCGGGCTCGGCCACGTCGAGGCGGGCCGCGATGCGCATGTCCCGGAAGAACCGCCGGTGCCAGGAGCCGGCGGAGCTGACCGCCTCGCTGCTGTCCTTGCCGCCGAGCTGCGTGATCCGCCGGTACGGGCGGAGCAGCAGCCAGCCCACCACGCCGCAGAGCCAGACCAGGACCACCTGGAGCCAGCCGGGCAGGGTCGGTGTGTTCATGATCAGATCCACGGCGAACAGGTAGATGGCCGCCCCGGTGCCGAAGATGGCGATGTTGAACACCGCGGCGACCACGGCGTTGGCCAGCCGCCGCAGGCCGGCGCTCGCGGGACGCATCAGCCCGACCGTGCCCAGGATCGGCGCGGCGATCACCGCCCATCGGAAGATCAGGAAGCCGAGCAGCACCAGCACCGAGGCGGTCAGGTCGAACATCGCGAACAGCAGCGAGGCCAGCACCGCGATGAACCCGGCCCCGATGCGGTCCATGTCCCGGACGCCCTGGAGGTACTCGTACGCCTCCGGGTCCTCCGACTTGATCTGCTCGGCCACCCGGGCCCACTGCTGCTGCTTGGCCTTGATGACCACGTCACGGGTTGCAGGGTTCGCGCGGATCGATTCGGCCTCGTCCCAGGTCAGCGACTTGGCGTCATAGAGCGCAAGACCGTACTTCTTGGCGGTCTCGCTGTCGGCGGAGCCGAGCACGCCGCGCAACCAGTTGCGGTAGAGCATGGTCTCGGTCGCCGTGTCGCTGGCCCGCACTGCCGGGGGCCGGTGATCCTTGCACGCCGCGGGGTTCGGATCATCGCACTGGCCCGGTGGCGTGTCCTTGGACGCCGGGCCGACGGCATCGTGCACCACCCCGAGGGTGGTGATCAGGGTGCTGTCGGCGATGTTCGCCGACTTGACCGGCCAGGCGGCCAGCGCGGTCACCGCCACCATCACCAGGATCGCCCAGCCGGCCGTGGTCATGGCGTTGCTCATGTCCGACTGGCGTGAGCGCCAGAGCAGGTAGAGGCCGACCACGCAGAGGGTGATGATGCCGAAGACGCTGAACACCTTCTGGTAGACGGCCTTGGTGGCCTGCTCCACCAGCGGGTCGGCCCAGCGCCACATCGTCCGGGGGTCCCAGGCGCGCTCGCGCAGCGCGTTCGACGCCCCGATGATCGCGTTGGCGAACATGAACTCGCCGTTCGCGACCATGGTGGTGAACCGGTAGTCGGGATGCAGCACCGAGGAGGCGCAGCCGCCGTCGACGTCGTACGTCGTGTAGCTGTAGCCGGCGTACCCGTAGTCGCTGTAGAGGCCCTTGGGGCCGGGCAGCTTGGCGGAGTCGGGACGGGAGGCGAACCAGCCGGCCAGGCCGGAGTCCGGTGCCCCGGGCACCGGCGCGTTGCGGCACTCGACCTGGTCCTCGCTCACCGCCTTGAGCTTGGCGACGCAGGCGCGGAAGTCGGCCTGCCACTGCTTGGTGCTGCACAGCTCGGCGCGGGCCTGGGCGGCCGGCTCGGCGGCGTACGCGGGTGTCGCCCCGACCAGCGGCCAGCCGATGGTGGCCCCGGCCAGCAGGCCGAGCGCGAGGAGGAGCGCCGCGATCCGTGCCCGGGCCCTCGCCATGTCACGCCTCCAGATCAGCCAGGACGGTCGGCAGCTGCCCCGCGGCCTGGGCGACCGCGGCGGGGGTGGTGTCCAGGTGGTCCAGCAGCCCGTCAACGTACGACACGTCGACCCGGACCTTCTGCACGCGACCGTCGACGTCGCGCATGACGAACTCACGGAAGCCGAGCCGGGCGGCCGAGCCGCTGTCAGCCTGCGACAGCGAGGCGAGGGTGGCCTCGTAGCCGTCGTTGACCGGCACCCGGAGCAGCCGCAGCGCCTCGGAGGCGATCTCCGTGTCCTCGGCGATGCGGCCGACGAAGACCGTGGAGACCAGGTTCTGCACGTCGAGCCCGAGGATGTCCTTCGGGTTCTGCGAGGCGACCAGCGCGGCGAGGTTCCACTTGCGGGAGTCGCGGGCCAGGCGGACCAGGAACGACCGGCCGGAGCGCCAGCCCTCCATGAAGTGCGCCTCGTCCAGGCCGACCAGCTTGCGGGAGGACATCGAGCCGCCGTAGCAGCGGCGGACGGCCAGCCGGTGCGCGGTGTGCAGCATCGGCAGGGCCAGCGCCTCCTCAGCCGACCAGTACTCCCGCTCGATCTTGAGGTCGGGCAGCCGGAGACCGGCCATGGTGATCACGGTGAGCGCCGCGTCGGCGCCGAGCAGGCCCTCCGGGGGCCGGCCGAAGAAGAGCATGGCCAGCGGCATCTCGGCGGTGTCGAGGAGCAGGTTGGCCAGCTCCCGGCCGGCGTCGTCGTCCAGCCCCTGCAGGCAGGCGACCACGTCGTCCAGCGTGGACGCCTCTTCGGCGGGCACCTGGCGCACGGCGTGCCGGAACAGGGTGGCCGTGGACGCCTCCCGGGCCACCTGCGGCGGCACCAGCATCATGCAGATGTCCTGCACGAGCATCCGGCGCTCGGCGCGGGCGTTGGAGACCGCGATCTCGAACTCCCGGTCGCCGGCCGCCCCGGCGCTGAACTCACTGCGCAGCGGCGTGGGGATCAGCGCGTACGGCGCCAGGGTGCCCTGCTCGGAGCCGGTGAGGTTGAGCACCCGCGAGTACGGCGCCAGCTCGGGCATGGCGCAGAGCCGGGCCAGCGGGCCGGACGGGTCGAGCAGGGTCACCTGCACGCCGCGCCGGGCGGCCAGGTAGCCGAGCGCGCCGAGCAGGGTGGACTTGCCACCGCCCGGCTCGGCGACGAAGACGGCGAGGCCGGAGCGTTCGCGGACCTCCATGGGGAAGTGCAGGTCGAGGAAGACCGGGCGGCGGCAGGTGCCGGCGGTCCTGCCGATCAGGTCGCCGCGGCGGTCACCGACCGTGGAGGCGGCCTGGGGCAGGGCGGCGGCGAGCAGGTTGACCGGCATCCGCCGGACGTAGCCGGTGTTGGCGATCGGCTCGCCGGGGATGAACTCGCGGGCCAGCCAGTCCTGGTTCTTCGGGTGCTGGAGCGAGATGCGCAGCTCGCGGGAGTAGAGCTGGATGAGCCGGCGGGCCCGCTCCAGGCACTCCTCGCGGGTCCGGCCGCCGACCGCGATCCGGTGCCAGCCGTGCGCGCGGGCCGAGTCGACCGGCAGGCCGGTGGTCATCTCGTCGCCGATCACCAGTGCCCGCTTGGCCAGCCGCTCCAGCTCGGGCGGGGCGTCGATGCCGTGCTCGGCATAGTCGAGCTGCTGGGAGCGGATCATCCGGAGCCGGTGTTCGAGGTTCCGGAAGGAGTCGCCGGGGCCGAGGATGTCGACCCGGGTGGAGAGCTCCATGGGCCACGGCAGCCGCTCGTGGAAGTGCAGCCAGGGTTCGTGCCGCTCGGGGATCTCCAGTGGTTCCATCCGGCCGACCGCGAGCACGGCCACGTGCCGCTCCTCGCCGGTCATCCGGTTGACGAGCTTCACCGTCGAGCCGTATGGGGTGCGGTAGCGCTCGACCTGCTCGGTGAGGGCCAGCAGGTCGCCGCGTTCCCACCGCCCGTTGGTGATCGGGGACAGCACGCCGGGAGGCGCCATGCAGAGCGCCACCGAGCGGTAGAGCAGCCACTCCAGCTCCTGCGCGGTGACCCGGCGGCCGCGCATGCCGAACGCGCCGAGCACCTCGTCGAACTGTTCGACGGTGCGGCCCAGCCGGCGCCGCTCGCCGTCGGCGGTGCCCCGGCCGAAGGTGCGCAGCAGCCGCTCGGTGAGCGAGTCGCCGAGCGACCGGCGGGCGAAGGTGACGCCCAGGTAGGTCTGCCCCTCGGCTTGGTTGACCGCCATGAGGTGCCGCTGCGCCGCGACCAGGTGGTCGGCCCAGCCGGTGGTGCCGGGCACGTCGGGCAGCGGCGCGGCGGTGTGCGCGTCGATGGTGCGGGCCCACTCGTCGGCCGGGAACGGCCGGGTGGTGCGGCGCAGGTGCAGCCGGAAGCCGGCCAGGCCGGCGTACTGCTCGGAGATCGCCGAGAGCAGCGCCTCGCGCTCGGCGTCCGGGCGGAACGCCCAGCGCACCTCGGGCAGCCAGTACCAGGCGGTGACCGTGTTGGGGGTGAAGGTGAGGTGGCCGGCGATCTCGGTGATGGCCAGCTCGACCGAGGGGTCCCGGTCACCGAACTTGATCTTCGGGGCCCGGACCCGGACCGGCTTGCTGGGCTTCCCGGCGCGCTCCGGGGACCGCTGCCGAGGCGGGGCCACCTCCCGGTTGGGCGGCGGGGCCACCTCGCGGGTGGCGGCGGTGGTCATCTCGCGCCTGTCGGCACGGGCCGGCTCGGCCGTCCGCCGGTCGGTCCGGCGGGCGGGGCGCTCGACCGGGCTGCCGGGCTCGGTCGACTCCGGCTCGGCGGTGGGCCGGAGCACCGGGAGCCGGTCACCGACCTGCTGCGGCACCCGGGTGCGGGGGGGCGGCTCAAGAGCCGGCGGTTCGGAGGCCGCGTGCGACGCGGGCCGGGCCGCATCGAGGGCCTCGCGCGGCCGGCCCACGGGGCGGACGCCGGACGCGCCCTCCCG
>NZ_WBKT01000089.1 GCF_008868175.1 Micromonospora sp. AMSO31t | reverse complement strand
GCCCTGCTCTTCGCCACCGTGGACGGTGGCCGCACCTGGCGAGCCCTGCGGCACCCTCATCCGGTGGCGGTGAGCCAGCAGCTCTACGCCGTACCGGGGGCGCTCGTGCTGCTCGCCGAGCCGTACGGCTGGTACACCTCGACCGACGGCGGGGTCACCTTCGCCCACACCACCGGCGGGGAACCGGTGGCGCTGGTGGCGGCCCGGGGTCGCTTCCAGCTGGCCGAGGGGCTCGGTGCGGTGGCCGAGTGGGACGGCGCCACCCTGCGGCCGTTGCCCGCCCAACCGGCCGTACCCGGGCTGAACACCGTCGGCGGCTCGGGTGACCTGGTGGTGGCGGCCGGCGCGCGCGACGGCCGGCCGTTCGCCGCGGTGTCGCGGGACGGGGGCCGGCACTGGGTGTCGACGCCGCTGTCCTGGCGGGGCGACGAGGTGGGGGTGCTGCGCGTGGTGATCGCCCCGGACGGCGGCGCGTGGCTGGTCGGGGAGCGCCCGGACCGGACGGGTTTCCCGGCGCTCTGGCGGCTGGTGGGTGGCCCCGAGTGGGCGCCGGTCGGCGCGGTCGGGCATCCCGCGCAGGCCCGCTCGGTGGCGCCGCTCGGCGCCGAGCTGGTCGCGGTGACCGTCCCGGACGGGGTGGGCGTGGTGGCCGGCGGCCGCTACTACCGGGTGGACTGGCCGCTCACCGGGGAGCATTACCTCACCGTCCTGGACGACGGCACGATCGCCGCGCGTGGCCCGGACGACGTGGTGCTCGGCACGGGCTGGACGGCCAACCGGCGCTGGGTCAGGGTGGTGCTGGACAAACAAGCGTCGTGAGGGGCGTCACACCGCTGGAGTTGAGCGGAATAGACTCAACTCTGGTTGTGTCCTTTCCAGTGGACACGCCGATCCGGGGGAGCCCATGAACACGGAACGACTCACCACCAAGAGCCGCGAGACCATCACCGGTGCCGTCGCGCTGGCGAACCAGCGCGGTCACGCCACCGTGGAGCCCTGGCACCTGCTGCTGTCGCTGCTGGACACCGAGGGCTCGACCGCCGCCGGCCTGCTGCGCGCCGTCGGGGCCGACCCCGCCGAGCTGCGCCGGGTCGCCCAGCGCTCGGTCGACGCCCTGCCCGCGGCGCGCGGCTCCAGCATCGCCGAGCCCACCCTGGCCCGCGAGTTCGTCAACGCCATCGGCGCCGCCGAGCAGATCGCCCGGCCGCTGGGCGACGAGTACACCTCCACCGAGCACCTGCTGGCCGGCCTGGCGCGGGTGGGTGGCGCGGTCTCCGTCGCGCTGAAGAACTCCGGCGCGACCGAGGAGAACCTGGTCGCCGCCTTCCCGACCGTGCGCGGCGGGGACCGGCGGGTCACCACGGCCGACCCCGAGCAGACCTACCAGGCGCTCGCGAAGTACGGCGTCGACCTGACCGCCAGCGCCCGCGAGGGGAAGATCGACCCGGTCATCGGCCGGGACTCGGAGATCCGCCGGGTGATCCAGGTGCTGTCCCGGCGTACCAAGAACAACCCGGTGCTGATCGGCGAGCCGGGCGTCGGCAAGACCGCCATCGTCGAGGGCCTGGCCCAGCGGATCGTCGCCGGTGACGTGCCGGAGTCGCTGCGGGACAAGAAGCTCGTCTCGCTCGACCTCGGGGCCATGGTGGCCGGCGCGCAGTACCGCGGCCAGTTCGAGGAGCGGCTGAAGTCGGTGCTGGAGGAGATCAAGAACTCCGACGGCCAGGTCATCACCTTCCTGGACGAGCTGCACACCGTGGTCGGCGCGGGCAAGGGCGAGGGCTCGATGGACGCCGGCAACATGCTCAAGCCGATGCTGGCCCGCGGCGAGCTGCGGATGGTCGGTGCCACGACGCTGGACGAGTACCGCGAGCACATCGAGAAGGACCCGGCGCTGGAGCGCCGCTTCCAGCCGGTGCTGGTCGGCGAGCCGACCATCGAGGACACCATCGGCATCCTGCGCGGCCTCAAGGAGCGCTACGAGGTGCACCACGGCGTGCGGATCACCGACGCCGCGCTGGTCGCCGCCGCCGCCCTCTCCGACCGCTACATCACCGACCGGTTCCTGCCGGACAAGGCGATCGACCTGGTCGACGAGTCCGCCTCCCGGCTCCGGATGGAGATCGACTCCCGCCCGGTCGAGGTGGACGAGATCGAGCGGGCGGTGCGCCGGCTGGAGATCGAGGAGATGGCGCTGGCCAAGGAGCCGGACGCCGCCTCGGCCGAGCGGCTGGCCCGGCTGCGCAAGGAGCTGGCCGACAAGCGTGAGCAGCTCACCGCGCTCTCCGAGCGCTGGCAGCTGGAGAAGAGCCACATCACCAAGCTCTCCACCGCCAAGGAGGAGCTGGAGCGGCTCGGCGGCGAGGCCGAGCGGGCCGAGCGCGACGGCGAGCTGGAGCGCGCCGCGGAGCTGCGCTACGGCCGGATCCCCGCCCTCCAGGCCGAGCTGAAGCAGGCCGAGGAGGAGCTGGCCCGGCTCCAGGCCGACGGCGCGATGCTCAAGGAGGAGGTCGGCGCGGACGACATCGCCGCGGTGGTCGCCTCCTGGACCGGCATCCCGGCCGGCCGGCTGCTGGAGGGCGAGACCGCCAAGCTGCTCCGGATGGAGGAGACGCTGGGTTCCCGGGTCGTGGGCCAGACCGAGGCGGTCACCTCGGTCTCCGACGCGGTCCGCCGCGCCCGGGCCGGCGTCGCCGACCCGGACCGCCCGACCGGCAGCTTCCTCTTCCTCGGCCCGACCGGTGTGGGCAAGACCGAGCTGGCCAAGGCGCTCGCCGGGTTCCTCTTCGACGACGAGCGGGCCATGGTCCGCATCGACATGAGCGAGTACGGCGAGAAGCACTCCGTGGCCCGCCTGGTCGGCGCCCCGCCCGGTTACGTCGGCTACGAGGAGGGCGGCCAGCTCACCGAGGCGGTGCGCCGCCGGCCGTACTCGGTGATCCTGCTGGACGAGGTCGAGAAGGCGCACCCGGACGTCTTCGACGTGCTGCTCCAGGTGCTCGACGACGGGCGGCTCACCGACGGCCAGGGCCGCACGGTCGACTTCCGCAACGCGATCCTGATCCTCACCTCGAACCTGGGGTCGTCGGTGATCAGCGATCTGACGCTGGCCGAGGAGCAGCGCCGGGAGGGTGTCCTCGCGGTGGTCCGGTCGCACTTCAAGCCGGAGTTCCTCAACCGCCTCGACGACATCGTGGTGTTCGCCGCCCTCCAGGGCGCGGACCTGCGGGCGATCGTGGACATCCAGCTCGACCGGATGCGACGCCGACTCGCGGACCGCCGGTTGTCGCTGGACGTCAGCGACGCCGCCCGGGTGTGGCTGGCCGAGCACGGGTACGACCCGATCTACGGTGCCCGCCCGCTGCGCCGCCTCGTGCAGTCGGCGATCGGCGACCAGCTCGCCAAGGCCCTGCTGGCCGGCCAGATCCGCGACGGCGACACGGTGCGGGTCGACCTGTCGGACACGAAGGACGGCCTGACGGTCACGGCGGCCTGAGAGCTGCGTTGATCAAGAAGTTTGCGTCGGCTGCGGCACATCGGCCGACGCAAACTTCTTGATCAACAGGGTCGGTGGTGGCCGGCCGGGGAAAGAGTGAGGGCATGGTGTTCGGGATCGGGGAGAAGGACCGGGAGTTGGACGCGGCCGTCGAGGAGCTTCGGCGGGCCGACACGCTCGCCTTCGGCGGGGTGGGCATCGCCGGGCAGATCCTGCCGGCGACCGATGCGTACCGGCACGTGGAGCGGGCGCTGCGGGAGCACCCCGAGGCGGCCCGGAAGAAGGTCGACCGGCTGCTGAAGCACGGGTCGCCGGCCGGGAAGGCGTACGCGGCCACGCTGCTGGACACGGTCGACCCGGCGGCCGGCCGGGCGGCCTGGGAACGGCTGCGCGACGACGACGGCGAGTTCACCACGTTCAGCGGGTGCCTCATGGACCGCGCCACCCTGCGCGAGTACGCCGCCGAACGCCTCGCCGGCATCTGACCGTAGCTGACCGCTCACTCAACGAACGTCACTTCGGCGCGCGTGCGTCGGGTTGTTACCGTCTCCGCCGAAACACCTTGGGGGGAGACGGCCGTGAACGGTTCGCTGGCGTACGTGGTGACCGCGTTGGGGTGCCTGGTCGGGGTGGCCGGCGTGGTGATCGCCGTGATCGCCCTGCGCAGGGCCCGGTCCGCGCCACGCCCGAAGGCCACCCCCGGTGATCCCTTCCGCGACCGGGACGCCGACGCGCTGCGCGGCGACCCCCGCGCGCTCAAGCCCGGCGACATCGTGGAGATCCGCCAGGTGCCCTACACCGTGCGCGGCTCGGTGCACCTGGTCGAGGGCGGCTGGAGCTGGGCGGAGCACCTGCTCGACGACGCCGGCGGGGTGAAGCGCTGGCTCTCCGTCGAGTCGGAGCCGGACCTGGAGCTGGTGCTCTGGACCAGCGAGCCGTCGGCCACCGTCACCCCGGGCGCGCCGACGCTGGAGATCGCCGGCCGCCGCTACAACTGGGACGAGTCCGGCCAGGCGAAGTTCACCGCCACCGAGGGCACCGGCCTCGACCCGCGCGGCACCATGCGCTACCACGACTACCAGGCGCCCGGCGGGGCCCGGCTCTCCTTCGAGGCGTACGGGGAGGCGGGCTGGGAGGTGAACCTCGGCGAGCAGGTGCGCCGCGCCGAGGTGATGATCTACCCGCAGGGTGGCCCGGAGAAGGTGGGCTAGGACGTGCTCGTCGCCCTGCAGGCCCCGTACGTCGACACCCGCGCCGCCGACCTGAGCCTCGACCTCGGCGGCCCCGAACGCCCCGCCCTGCACGTGCGCGAGGTGACCCTGCCCGGCGGGTTGCGGCTGCGGATGCGCCTGCTGGGCGCCTCGCACCAGGTGGTCTGCGGCGACCTCACCGAGACGGTCGCCTGCCTGCCCGGCCGCCCCCCGCACCTGCCGGACGCCCTGCACGACGAGACCGCCGGCTACCGGTTCAGCGCCACGGTGCTCCGGCCGGCGGGCGACGGCCTGCGTACCCGGGTCGCCGCGCTCCGCGCCGACCTGGCCGACGACCCGTACGCGCTGGTCGGGGTCTTTCCCGGCGACGAGGACGCGGTGACCGCGCTCGCCGTCCGCCCCGAGCCCCCGGCCGGCTCGGTGTCCTGGCGCACCTGGCACGCGTATCCGCAGACCAACGAGCTGGTCCTGACCGAGACGGTGGTGAAGCTATGACGTATCGACGGTGGTTGGTGGTGGGGGTGGCATTCGCCGTCATCGGCGCCGTGGTCGCCGCCTTCGCGATCTTCTACGGCAACTTCTCGCCCCGGGGCTACGTGGAGGACCGCTACAGCCGGGCGACCAGCCGGGACCTCGGCTCCGACGCGGTCGCGTACACGTCGAACCGGACGCCCAGCCAGGTGTCGAAGGAGATCACCGACGCCTGGCAGCCGGCCGACCAGTACGTCGACGGCAGCGGGGTCTACCTGCGCTACGACGACGACTCGGTGGTGATCCTGCCGCTCGCCGCCGGTTCGGTGATCCTGCTGGAGCGGATGACCACCGCGTACCCCCGCTACCACTCCCGGGTGGGCAGCCACTGGGGCTGGGGGCGGGGCAGCACGGTCCGCGGCGGCGGACCTGGCTCCGGCAAGTGACCTGACCCGACGAATCCTGGAGTCCCCTGTGCAGACCCTCCTCACCGATCTGCTCGTCACGCTGGCCTACGGCGTGGTCGGCGTCGCCCTCATGGCCGTCGGCTACGTGCTGGTCGACGTCGCCACCCCGGGCAAGCTGCACGAGCTGATCTGGGCCGAGCGCAACCGCAACGCCGCGCTGCTGCTCGCCTCGAACCTGGCCGGCGTGGGCATCATCGTGGTGGCCGCGATCGCCGCCAGCGCGGACGACTTCGCGCTCGGCCTGGTGGGCGCGGCCGCGTACGGGATCCTCGGGCTGGTCATCATGGCCGCGTCGTTCCTGCTGCTGGACATGGCCACCCCCGGCAAGCTCGGTGAGCTCCTGGTCGACCCGGAGCCGCACCCCGCGGTCTGGGTCTCCGCAGTCGTGCACCTGGCGACCGGCGCGATCATCGCCGCCGCCATCAGCTGATGACAGCCGGCAAGCGGGCGGCGAAGAAGAAGACCGCCTGGGTCGCCGGGTTGGCCGTCGCCCTGGTCGTCGCCGGCTGCGTGGCGGTGGGGGTCCTCAACACCGGCGGGGACACCACGGTGCCGGCGCCGGCCGCCGACGAGCGCGCCGACAGCGTGGCCATCCTCCAGCGCACCAGCGCCGAGCAGGGCCTCTGCTACGGCTGGGAGCTGGTGGACTACTACGACTACGGCGCCGCCCCCCGCAACGTCGGCTCCAACCTCGGCGACGGGGTCGCCGTCGAGGAGAACCCGGGCTGCCCGCGCTGGGTGCAGGTGACGGCCAACATCGGGTACGTCTCGGAGAGCAGCGAGAGCAACGACTTCGCGCGGATCGAGGTGACCGGCTCCCCGGACATCGACTCCGCCGACCTCTGGCAGGTCGAGAGCGGGCTGGGGCGGCTCGGGCTCACCGAGGACGTCTTCGTCGACGACCCCGGCTGGGCGGTCACCCGGGCCGCGGTCATGCTGCCGCTGCTCGCCGTCGAGGCCGGCCTGGCCGAACCCGCCGACACCCCCGTGCCGGCGGCGGCCAGCCCTTCCCCACTGCCCGACGCCGGCAGCGACTACCTGCGGGACCGGTGGGGCTGGCTGCTCGCCACCGTCGGGCTGCTCCTGCTCGCCGCGCTCTTCGTCACCGTGGGCGTGGTGCAGCGCGGCCGGCAGCTGCGGGTGGCCGTGCCCGCGCAGCGCGCCGGGGCGGGCGTCGCCGGGCGTACCCGGGAGAAGGCGTGACCACCGACGCGCCGGCGCGGCCGCCGTGGCGCCCGGCCCGCGCGGCGGTCCTGCTCGCGGTCTTCGTCTGCGCGGCCTGCGGCCTGGTGTACGAGCTGGCCCTGGTCGCGCTCGGCAGCTACCTGATCGGCGACACGGTCGGCCAGGCGTCGATCGTGCTCGGCGTGATGGTCTTCGCCATGGGCGTCGGCGCGCTGGTCGCGAAGCCGTTCCAGTCCCGGGCGGCGGCCGCGTTCGCCGCGATCGAGCTGGCCCTGGCCCTGCTCGGCGGCCTCTCCGTGCTCGGTCTCTACGCCGCCTTCGCCTGGCTCGACCTCTACGGGCCGGCCCTGGTCGGCACCGCGTTCGTGCTGGGCCTGCTGATCGGCGCCGAGATCCCGCTGCTCATGGTGCTGTTGCAACGCATCCGCGAGCAGGCCGCGGGCAGCGCCGTGGCCGACCTCTTCGCCGCCGACTACGTCGGCGCGCTGCTCGGCGGGCTGGCCTTCCCGTTCCTGCTGATGCCCGTCTTCGGCCAGCTCAAGGGCGCCCTCGTGGTGGGCGCCGTGAACGCCGTGGCCGGCCTCGCCCTGGTCTGCACGGTCTTCCGCGCCGACCTCGGCCGCCGGTCCCGGGTCGCGCTCGGCGCCGGCGCCGTCGTGGTCGCGCTCTGCCTCGGGTACGCCTGGGTGACCGCGCACGACTTCGAGGTGACCGCACGGCAGCAGCTCTACCGCGACCCGGTGGTGCACGCCGAGCGCAGCCGCTACCAGGAGATCGTGCTGACCCGGTCGGTGCGCGAGGTCGGCCACGCCGACACCGACCTGCGGCTGTTCCTCAACGGTGACCTCCAGTTCAGCTCGGTCGACGAGTACCGCTACCACGAGTCGCTGGTCCACCCGGCGATGCGCGGGCCGCACGGCAACGTGCTGGTGCTCGGCGCCGGGGACGGGCTGGCGTTGCGGGAGATCCTCGCGTACCCGGACGTGCGCCAGGTGACCCTGGTCGACCTCGACCCGGCCGTGGTGCGGCTCGCCCGTTCCGAGCCGCAGCTGCGGGACCTCAACCGCGACTCGCTCGCCGACCCCCGCGTCCGGGTGCTCAACGTCGACGCGTTCGGCTGGCTGCGGACCGCCACGGAACGCTTCGACGTGGTCGTCGCCGACCTCCCCGACCCGGACGAGACGGCCACCGCCAAGCTCTACACGGTCGAGTTCTACGCGCTGATCCGGCCGGCGCTGGCCTCCGGCGGCCGGCTCGTGGTGCAGTCCGGCTCGCCGTACTTCGCGCCCCGGTCGTACTGGTCGATCGAGCGGTCGATCCGGGAGGCGGGTTTCGCCACCGTGCCCTACCACGTGGACGTGCCGAGCTTCGGAGACTGGGGCTTCGTGCTCGCCGCGCCGGGCGGCACACCGCCCACGTTGGGGCTGCCCGCCGACGCGCCGGCGCTGCGCTTCCTCACCCCGTCGGTGCTCGCCGCGGCGGCCACCTTCCCCGCCGACCGGGCCCGGGTGGACGTGCCCGCCTCGACGTTGCTGCAGCCCAGGGTGCTGGAGTACGCCCGCACGGAGTGGCGCGGCTACTAGCGTCGTAGCCATGCCCGCACGTCCGTCCCGCTGGTCGCGACCGCCCCGGGCACTGGAGGCGCCGTCGTACCTTCAGGCGTTCGTGCTGTCCGGGGTGGTGACCGTGCTGGTCACCCGGGCGTACCTCCAGGCGACCGGCTTTCCGCAGCTCGGCGGCGGCGGGCTGCACATCGCGCACGTGCTCTGGGGCGGCCTGCTGATGACCGCGGGCCTGGCCGTGGGGCTGATCTTCCTCGGCAGCGCGGCGCGCATCCTGGGCGCCATCCTGGGCGGGATGGGCTTCGGGCTCTTCATCGACGAGGTCGGCAAGTTCGTCACCGCCGGGACGGACTACTTCTACGCCCCGGCCGCCAGCATCATCTATGTCGCCTTCGCCCTGCTGGTCCTGCTCACCCAGGCGCTGCGCGGCCGGACCCGGCTGTCCGGGCCGGAGCGCACGGCGAACGCCCTGTACACCGTGGTCGGGGGTCTCACCACCGGCCTCACGGCCCGGCGCCGCGCGGCGGTGCTGCGGATGGTCCAGGGTTGCGGGCCGGAGGTCGAGGGGGCGGTCACCCGGCTGCTGGACGTGGTGCCCCGGCGGGAGACGCCCGCACCCCGGTTCTGGCACCGCTGGGTCGGCCTGGCTCGCCGCGCGCTGGTCTGGATGACCACGCACCGGTGGGTGGTGTCCATCGTGGTGCTCTACGTGGTCGGCGAGCCGTTCGTCGTCGTGCTGCGGGTCCTGCTCGACGCGATCACCGGCCACCTGCCCGACCAGGACGAGTGGGGTGCCCTGCTCGGGGTGTCGGCCTCCGCGCTGATCACCGCGGTGCTGAGCATCCGGGGCGCCCTGCTGCTGCCCAGCGACCAGACGCGGGCCTTCCGGCTGTTCAAGCTCGCGCTCCTCGTGGACCTGCTGTTCGGGCAGATCTTCAGCTTCACGGTCAACCAGTTCGGCGCGGTCTTCGCGCTCGGCGTGGATCTCTTCCTGCTCGCGGTGGTGACCGCCGAGTACCGCCGGCTGCAACGGGAGGCCGGGGAGGGGTCCACGAGCTGAACTTCGGCGCGCGGCATCAATGGGTCGGGGCCGCTACTGTGTGGGCCTGATCTAGAGAAGGAGAGAGTCATGACCGATTCCTCCCCGGCGCCGGGCCGAGCGCGTCCGGGCCTGGTGGCGGCATCCTTCTATCTGCTGCTGCTCTTCGCGCTCACCCAGTTGATCGGCCTGATCGTGACCGTCGCGGTCAGCAGCCGGTTGAAGGAGGGCTTCGAGCGGGCGTTCGAGGGTACGACGACGGGCGCCCAGGACGTCGGCACCTTCGTGGTCGCCTTCACCATCGGGACCGCCGCCCTGCTGCTCGTCCTCGCGCTGGCCCTGGTCGTCCTGGGCCTGTTCAACAACCGGGGCCGCAACGGCACCCGGATCACCACCTGGGTGCTGGGCGGCATTCTCATCTGCTGCCTCGGCGGCACCCTGATCAGCGGTGCCACCGGTGCCATGGGTGGCAACACCGGAGGCGACGGGCCCTCCGCCGAGGAGCTCCAGCGCAGCCTGAACGACGCCCTGCCGTCCTGGTACGGGCCGGTGAGCACGACGCTCGGGGTGCTCGGGCTGATCTCGCTGCTGGCCGCCCTGATCCTGCTGGCGCTGCCCAAGGCCAACGAGTTCTTCCGCAAGCCGAAGCAGGGCTGGGAGCCCCCGGTCCCGGGTGCCGCCTACCCGGCGGAGCCCGGCTACCCGCAGACCCCGGGCTACCCGGCCACCCCCGGCTACCCCGGTCAGCCGGCTCCCGGGCAACCGGGCCAGGCCGGTCCGTCGCCGGAGTCCGGGGAGCGCCGCGAGGGCGAGCCACCCTCGGCAAGTTGACGTCCGGATAAGAGCGACGCCGACGATCCCTCCGAGTAGGTTGCAAGCCGACGCCTACCGGAGGGATTCGTCGTGTCGTACCCCCATGAGGCCCCGCCCCGCCGGCCGGGCGCGGTGGTCTCGGCGGCGGCACTGCTGCTGCTGATGGCGGTGGGCGCCGTGGTGTACGCGGTCGCCACCCTGCTGATCACGGCGGGCACGGTGGACCGCTTCCGGGAGGCGGCGCGGGGGACCGACGCGGGCGGAAGCGAGATCGACGGGGTGGCGTCGCTGCTGCGCGGCTCCACCGTTCTCTCCGCCGTGCTGGGCGTGCTGGTGGCGCTGCTGCTCGTCGGGCTGGCCCTCGGGTTGCTCGCCGGCCGGTCCGGCGCCCGGGTGGCCACCTGGGTGGTCGCCGGGCTCGGGCTGTTCTGCGGCTGCTGTGGCCTGGCGGTGCTGGTCGGGCAGCGGACCGCGCCGCTCCGGCTCGGCGCCGACGACCGGGTCACCGCCGACCTGCTGGCCCTGGTCGGCGACGCCTACCCGTCCTGGTGGATCCCGGTGAACGCGGCGCTGTCGGTGGCGCAGATCCTCGGCTACCTGGTGGTGGCCGCGCTGCTCACCCTGCCGTCGGCCGGGGCCTTCTTCCACCGCCGGGTGCCGCGCCCGCCGGCCGGGCCGACTCCACCGGCCGGTCCGGTCCCGGCCGCCCCGCTCGGCGTACGCGTGATGGCGCTCTGCCCCGGCTACACCCGCACCGGCTACCACGAGCGGGCCGGCATCGACATGTCGCGCACCCCGGCGTGGATGTGGCTGCGGGCCGAGGACGTGGTCGACGAAGGGCTGCGTGACCTGCGCAAAGGCAAGCCGGTCAGCGTGCCGAGCTGGAAGTACAAGCTGGCCGTGGCCGGGCTGCGGCACGCGCCCCGGCGGCTGCTGCGCGGCGTCTCCCCGGACACCCGCGGGAGGGTCGGCCGGCCCGGCGGGTGACCCCGCGCCGTCCCGTCGCCGGGATGCCCGCCCGCTGACCGGGGTGGACAGTCGCACAGCGTAGTCGGCCATCGCCACCCGTCGGTCGCCCGCAGGGTTGACCCGGGTGGACCCCACGCCCGGCTCCCAGACTTGCGAAGTACCCTCTATCGCCATGGGGGACCACGACGACCTGCGTAAATTCATCACTGACCTGGCTGTGGTCCACGGCCGGGTGGTGCTCTCGTCGGGTCGGGAGGCGGACTGGTACGTCGATCTGCGTCGCGTCACGCTCCATCACCGGGCGGCGCCGTTGATCGGCCGGGTGATGTGCGACCTGACCGCCGACTGGGCGTACGACGCGGTGGGCGGCCTGACCCTCGGGGCCGACCCCGTGGCCACCGCGATGCTGCACGCGGCGGCCGGGACCGACCGCCCGCTGGACGCCTTTGTGGTCCGCAAGGCGGGCAAGGCGCACGGCCTCCAGCGACGGATCGAGGGGCCGGACGTGGCCGGCCGCCGGGTCCTGGCGGTCGAGGACACCTCGACGACGGGCGGCAGCGTGTTGACCGCCGTCGAGGCATTGCGCGAGGCCGGGGCCGAGGTGGTGGGTGTGGCGGTTATTGTTGATCGAGGTGCCGGCGACGCGGTGCGAGCCGCCGGACTGCCTTATCGGGCGGCCTATACGTTGGCTGACCTCGGCCTTGTGGCGTAAAAGTCTGCCGATTCGGATCTGCTGATATGCAGGCGGATCGATGCTGCTGGTGGAAGGATGGAAAACGTGGGAACTGCGTTGGCTGAAATGACCATGCCTCAGATCTCGCCGCTTGCCGGCGAGCCGATCGAACGTGCCGACGCCGAGCGGCTCGCGGGGGTCCTCAAGGCCCTCGCGGACCCCGCCCGGCTGCGGCTGCTCAGCCTGATCCAGTCGGCTCCCGAGGGGGAGGCGTGCGTGTGTGACCTCACCGCGCCGCTCGGCCTCTCGCAGCCGACGGTCAGCCACCACCTGCGCATCCTCACCGAGGCCGGCTTGCTGGAGCGGGAGAAGCGCGGTGTCTGGGCGTACTACCGGCTGGTGCCGACCGCGATCGCCACGATCGCGGATCTGCTCACCCCGCCGCGGAAGCGGGCCACCAAGAAGGCCCGCTGAATCCGGACGTGTCCGAGAGGGTGGCCGCCTCACCTGAGTGCGGCGACGGGTGGCGTGCCAGGGGTGGCGCCACCACCGGACGGTGACGGCTGCCCGTCATCCGTGCCACCCGCAGGTCGACAGGTCGTAGTCGAAGGCCGGCCCCCGCGAGGGGGCCGGCCTTCGGTGTGTCCGGGGCCAGCGGCGGTGCCGGCCGGGTGCCCGGGTCAGCGGCGGTGCTGGCCGCCGCGCCGGTGCTGCTGGTCGTCGTCGCCGTCGATGGCGTCCCGGACCGCGTCCACGGCGCCCGCCGCGCTGGCCGCGGCGATCACGGCGACGGCCTCACCGCGCTTGCGGGCCCGCCGGTCGCGGAGGAACTCGAAGAAGATCGGCAGCACCGAGATCAGGATGATGAGCGCGACCACCGGCAGGATGTACCGGTCGATCTTGTCGCCGATCGCGTCGTAGATCTGGTGGGCCAGCAGGTAGCCGATCAGCAGGATGCCGTCCACCCAGAGGATCGCCCCGACCACGTTCCACAGGAGGAACTGCCGGGCGGGCATGCCGAGCACGCCGGCCACCGGGTTGAGGAAGGTCCGCACGATCGGGATGAACCGGGCCAGCACCACGGCCTTCGCCGGGCCGAACTTCTGGAAGTAGTACTCGGCCTTCTCCACGTACTCCCGCTTGAACAGGCGGGAGTTGGGGCGGTCGAACATCCGCTTGCCGTAGCGCGCGCCGAGCCAGTGGCCGAGCTGGGCGCCGGCGATCGCGCAGAGCGGACCGCCGATCAGCAGGCCGGCCAGCGAGAGCCGGGTGCCGTTGCCGAAGATGGCATCGGCCACCGGAGAGGCGGCCACCCCGGCCAGGAACAGCAGCGAGTCGCCCGGGAAGAAGAAGCCGACCAGCAGGCCGGTCTCGGCGAACAGGATCGCCCAGACGCCGACCATCCCGAAGGTGTGGATGAGGTCCTTCGGGTCGAGCGGGTTCAGGGCCACGCTCTCGGAGAGCATCCGGGTCTTCTCTGCTGTGTCCACGGCCACAAAGGGTACCCGGGCGCTGTGCGGCGCCTCGCCGGACCGGGCGTACTGGTCACCGCCGGGACCCGGACATGCCGGTGCCCCGCCGACCGGAGGGTCGGCGGGGCACCGTCGTCGCGGTGGTGCCTCCGTCAGGCGACGAAGCGGGTCCGCCGGCGGCGGGACACCACGTAGCCGGCCGCACCGGCGGCGAGCAGCAGCGCGCCGACGCCCGCGATCAGCGCGGTGGAGGAACCGGTGATCGGCAGCGTGCCGCCGTCACCCTCGCCACCGCCACCCTGGCCGCCCTCGCCACCCGGCGCGGCGTTCACCACGACCTTGGCGGTGTCGTTGGCCGGCTTCAGGTCACGGTAGAAGCCACCGTCGCACTCGCACGGCACGTTGATCTTCACGAGGCCGGTCGCGTTCGCGATGACCTTGTCGATCCGCAGCGCGAAGTCGAGGTTGACGCTGTCCCCGGCCTTCAGGAACGAGTCGAAGTAGCAGCGGTAGTGCTGCGCCCCGGGCTTGCCGGGCTCGCCCCACTCGTCACCGTTCACCGGGAAGCAGTTCTCCGGCACCGTGACGGCGGTGGTGCCCTTCGGCACGTCCAGGGTCAGGTAGGTGACCGAGCTGCCGGACCGGGTGTAGTCCAGCGTCGCCGGGCCGTTGTTGCGGAGACCCACGGTCGCCTGCACCGTCGCGCCGGCCTTGCCGGTCACCGAGGCGCCGAGCGCCTCGAGGTCGGTGCTGTTGTTGCCGGTCACCGTCACCTGGAGGTTGGTGCCGTTGTTCTCCGGCCTGGGGTCCGCCTGGAAGCCCCGCGCGGTGGCCTTGCCGCCGGCCTGGGCCAGGGTCAGCTCACCGTCGGTGCCCGGCTCGCCGATGGTCGCGTCGTAGTGCTCCAGGTAGCCCTGGAAGTCCTCGAACTCGTCCGGGGTCATCCAGATGATCTCGCCGTACTTGAAGCCGGGGGCGAGGCTGTCCGCGCCGAGCACGTACGGCAGCGACGCGGTGACGGTGCTGCCCGACGGCAGGTCGTCCTTGAACCGGCAGGTCCGCAGCTCGTCCCCGACGTAGGTGCAGTTGCTGTAGTGCTTGCCGGCGTTGAGGCCGTAGTCGTTGTAGAAGATGACGGCGGCGCCCTTGGCGGTGCTCTTACCCGCGTTGCTGACCTTCAGCGGGGCGGTGAAGCTCTTGCCGGGCGCGACCGACACCGCGGTCTCCGGGCCGGCCGCCAGGTCGACGCCCTCGCCGACGCGGACCTTCGCGTCGTGCGAGACGGCGTCGAAGCCCGTCGCGGTCAGCGTCACCTTGAGCGTGCCGACGTCGCCGTCCTGCGCCTTGTCGGTGGCCTTGATCTGCACCGCGGAGAGCCCGGCCACGCCCCACTCGTCGACCTCGACCTCGTAGGGCGTGGTGCAGACGAGCACGTTCTGCGAGGGGCTGGTGCAGTCGTTGCCCGTGTCCTCCTCCTCGCCGACGGTCACCTTGCCGGCCAGGTCGGAGAAGTCGTAGCGGATGGTGAGGTCGTGCAGCACGACCGGGGCCGAGCTGTGGATCGTGCTGTATTCGATCTTCCCGTCCGAGCCGGTCGCGATCGTCGTGTCACCGAAGTAGATGCCCAGCTTGGCCTGGGACTCCTCGGCGAAGGCAGGGGTGGCGGAGGCGGCGACGAACGCGCCTGCGACGCCCAACCCGGCGAGCCAGCGCCGGGTGGAGTTGGTGAGCATGATGGGGGGTCCTCCGTGGGGGTTGATCAGGTGGAGCCCGTGGAGCTTAGAGAATCCTTAAGTCGCCGCGCTGTCCCAGGTGACGCCACCCCGCAGATATTGACCGAACGGTTGATCGGCGGCCGTGCAATGTTTGGCCGGCCCGTACCCGTCATCAAGGGCGGGACACCGGGAGGTGCAGTGACGTACGAGGAGTTCGCCGACGCGCGGCTGGGCGCCCTGCTGCGGTACGCGATCATGCTGACCGGGGATCCGCACCAGGCCCAGGACCTGGTGCAGGACACCATGGTCCGGGTCCAGCTCAACTGGCGCCGGGTCGCCCGCAGCGACGCGCCCGAGCGGTACGTGCGCCGGATGCTCACCAACCAGTTCATCGACTGGCGGCGCGGCTCGTGGGCGCGCCGGGTGCTGCTGCGCGGCGAACCGGACGAGGGGCTGCCGGCCCCGACCGACCACGCGCAGTCCGCCGTGGACCGCGACCAGCTCTGGTCCTGGTTGTCGCGGCTGCCCCGGCGGCAGCGGGCCACGCTGGTGCTGCGCTACTACGAGGACCTGCCCGACGCGGAGATCGCGGAGATCCTCGGCTGCGCCGTCGGCACCGTCCGCTCCTGCATCTCCCGCCCTCGCCACCCTCCGAGCCGAGTACGTGGAGGTCTGCTGATGATCGAGGACGACCTGCGGGCCGCGTTCGCGCGGGGCGAGGAGTTGACCCCGGCGGTCGGCCCGGTCCGGCTCGCCATCGACCGGGCCGTGGTCCGCCGCCGGCGCCGCCGGCTCCGGCTCCGACTCGCCGGGACGGCGTTGGCGGTGGTGGCCGCCGCCCTGGCCGGCTCCACCGCCGTGGCGCCGCGCCAGCCGGAAACCCCGAACCTGCTGGCCGGTCCCTCGCCGACGCCCACCGGGGCGTTGAACGTGCTGCTCCTCGGCTTGGACCGGGCCGGCGGGGGCCGGCGCGCCGACTCCGTGCTGCTGGTGCACGTCCCGGCGGACCGCAGCCGGCTCTACCTGGTCTCCCTCCCACGCGACCTGCTGGTGCCGATTCCGGGCCGCGGGACGGACAAGCTGAACCCGTCCTTTGCCTTCGGCGCCGGGCCGGCCGGAACGGACCTGGCCGCCGGATACCAGGCGACCCGGCAGGTCGTCGCCCAGCTCACCGGCGTAACGATCGACGCCGGTGCCGTGCTCACCTACCGGGCCACCCGCGAGCTCACCGACGCGATCGGTGGCGTGTCGATCTGCCTGCCGACCACGGTCCGCTCCTACCACACGCGGCGGACCTACCCCGCCGGCTGCCAACAGCTCGACGGCGCCGCCGCGGTGGACGTGCTCCGCCAGCGGTACAACATGCCCGACGGCGCCGTGGACCGGGACCGCAACGCCGCCCGGTACGCGGCCGGACTGCTCCACCGGATCCAGGAGCAGGGAGTGCTGACCAACCCGCTGCTGCTCAGCCAGTTGATCAAAAAGGCCGGCTCGGGCGTGGTGACCGACACCGGGGAGCTGTCCCTGCCGGCCCTGGTCTCGGCGGCCGGGACGGCGTCCGCCGCCGAGCCGGTCGCGGTCGGCCTGCCGGTCCGCCACGGGGGGGGCGGAGGAGCGGCCGTACGGGTTCCGGCTCGACCCCGCGCTGGCCCCGGGCTTCCTCGACGCGCTGCGCGCGGACCGGCTCGGCGAGTGGACGGCGGCCCACCCGAAGCAGGTCACCGCCCTGCGCTGAGGCGGGGCGGGGGGCACGGCCCCCGCTCCGCGCGGCTCAGCGGTAGTCGTCCTCGTCTGCGGTGACCACCCGGGCCTGCTCCATGGCGTCCCAGTCGTCGACCTCGAGACCCCGCTGCGGCTCGCCGTCACCCTCCTCGGGGGTGACCATCGTGGCCTGCTCGACCGCGTCGGCCGGCTCCGCCTCCAGGTCGCGCTCCTCCGGAGCGAGGTGGTGGCTCGGGGCGAAGTCCTCCTCGGGCTGACCCATCGTCCCTCCCTGGAACTCGGTGCGGACGGTCACCACCACACCGTACGGGTTGGCTCGGGTCCCCGCTCGGCAGCGGGTGGAACGGTGGATCGGCAATTGTGCCGTCCGGGGCGCGCACCCGGTGCCAGGATGGTGACGTGGGCTTCCTGATCCGGCTGGCGATCACCGCGGTCGCACTGTGGATCACCACGCTGGTCGTGCCCGGCGTGGAGGTGACCGGCCGGAACGGGGCGAACACCGCGCTCACCCTGATCGTGGTGGCGCTCATCTTCGGCGTGGTCAACGCGGTGCTCAAGCCCGTCATCAAGGTGTTCGGCTGTGTGTTCTACCTGCTCACGCTCGGCCTGTTCGCGCTCGTGGTCAACGCCCTGCTGTTCCTGCTCACCGACTGGATCGCCGGTGTGCTGCGCCTGCCGTTCCACGTGGACGGCTTCTGGGCCGCTTTCTGGGGCGCCATCGTGATGGCGGTGGTGAGCTGGCTGATCAGCGTCGTGGTGCCGGACCGCCTGGAGGAACGGTGAGCGGTTCCCGGGTCGGTGGTGTCCGCCGCGCGCTCCTACGGGATACTTCCCGCGGTGGACAGCGCGGTCCGGCGCACCCATGGACGTCAGCGGCCGGAACGGTCGCCTCTATGGAAGACAGCGGCCTGCACGGCCGAGAGCGGTAAGTAAGGAGCGTTCGACATGCCCATCGCTTCCCCCGAGGCTTACGCGGAGATGCTGGACCGGGCCAAGGCCGGCCGGTACGCGTACCCCGCGATCAACGTGACCTCCTCGCAGACGCTGAACGCGGCGCTCAAGGGCTTCGCCGACGCGGAGAGCGACGGCATCATCCAGGTCTCGACCGGTGGCGCGGAGTACCTGTCCGGCCCGTCCGTGAAGGACATGGTGACCGGCGCGGTGGCGTTCGCGGCGTACGCGCACGAGGTGGCCAAGAAGTACCCGGTGAACATCGCGCTGCACACCGACCACTGCCCGAAAGACAAGCTGGACAAGTTCGTCCGGCCGCTGATGGCCATCTCGCAGGAGCGGGTGAAGAACGGCCAGGAGCCGCTCTTCCAGTCGCACATGTGGGACGGCTCGGCCGTGCCGGTGGCGGAGAACCTGGAGATCGCCGAGCAGCTGCTCGCCGAGGCCGCCAAGGGCAAGATCGTCCTGGAGATCGAGGTCGGCGTCGTCGGCGGCGAGGAGGACGGCGTCGAGAACGCCATCAACGAGAAGCTCTACACCACCGTCGACGACGGCCTGGCCATGGTCGACGCGCTCGGCCTGGGCGAGAAGGGCCGCTACATGGCGGCGCTGACCTTCGGCAACGTGCACGGCGTCTACAAGCCGGGCAACGTCAAGCTCCGCCCCGAGGTGCTCAACCACATCCAGATGGCGGTCGGCGCGAAGTACAACAAGGAGAAGCCGCTCAGCCTGGTCTTCCACGGCGGTTCCGGCTCGCTGCTGTCCGAGATCCGCGAGGCGCTGGACTACGGCGTGGTGAAGATGAACATCGACACCGACACCCAGTACACCTTCACCCGGCCGGTCGCGGACCACATGTTCCGCAACTACGACGGCGTGCTCAAGGTCGACGGCGAGGTCGGCAACAAGAAGATGTACGACCCGCGCGTCTGGGGCAAGGCCGCCGAGGCCGGCATGGCCGCCCGCGTCGTCGAGGCCTGCGAGCACCTGCGCTCCACCGGCACCACCATGAAGTGACCACTGCCTGAGCCGGAGGCCGGCACCCGATCGGGGTGCCGGCCTCCGCGCGTCTCAGCCGGCGGTGAGCACCCGGACCGCCTCGCGGGCGTCGTCGGTCAGGTGGATCGTGGCCGACAGGTCGCCGAACGGGGACGCCGCGAAGAGCGGCCGCAGCAGCGACTCCACCGGCAGCTCCGTCGTCCAGTAGGTCCGGTCCAGGAACACGTACGCGCCGCTCGCCCCGTCGGTGCCGTAGTAGGTCTTCGTGGCCGCCTGGAACACCTCCTGCACGGTGCCGGCCCGGCCGGGCGCGAAGACGATCCCGCCCCGGGCCAACCGCAGGATGGTGTCCTCCCGGATGGCGTTCGAGAAGTACTTGGCGATCCGCCCGGCGAACAGGTTCGCCGGCTCGTGCCCGTACAGCCAGGTGGGGATGGCCAGCCCGCCCGAGCGGGCCCACTCGGTGCCGGGCGCCGCCGGGCGGGGCGTCGGCAGGGACGGGCCGGCTGCGTACCGGGCCCGGACCTGCAACGCCGCGGCGGTGTAGCGGTCGTGGTCGGTGAAGTCGGGCGCGGTGGCCAGCAGGTCGATCGCCGCCGTCAGCTCCTCCGCCGGCCAGGCCGCCAGGAACGCGCCCAGGTTCGCCGCCTCCATGACGCCGGGGCCGCCGCCGGTCACCATCAGCCGGTCGGCCCGCGCCAGCTCCCAACCCAACACGGCCGCCATCCGGTACGCGGCGCTGCCGCGCGGCACCGCGTGCCCACCCATCACGCCCACCACGGACTGTGGCCCGTGCACGGCCAGCCAGGCCCGGGTGGCGTCGGCCAGGGCGTTGTCCACCCCGTGGTCGTGCAGCCGCTGGCCCAGCGCCTCCCGCACGTCGGGCAGGGCGCCGCCGTGCGCCCGGAAGTGCGCGTACACCCGGGTGTCGTACATCCCGGCGAAGCCACCCTCGGCGAAGCCGGCGGCCAGGTCGTCGGCGGTGTAGAGGTGGGACGGCTGCGTCGGGTAGGGCAGGCCGGAGAAGGGTGGGACGACGTTCGCGCCCCGCCGGACCAGGTCCGCGCCGACCTCGCGGTCGGCGAACCGGCAGCCCACGAAGAGCGTGCCGGCGACCTCGGCGCCGCGCAGGTCGGGGACCGGGTCCAGGTCGAGGCGGAGGCCCTGCACGGTCACGCCGGCGAGGGTCCCCTCGGCCAGCCGCCGGTCGAACTCGGTCCGGGTCTCGATCTCGTCGGTTCGGGTGTCGCGCGGCTCGATGACGTCCGCGGGTGGTGGGGTCGGCACCAGATCATCCTGCCCCCGGGCGGCAAGCCGCCAAACGTGGGGAGCACGGACAGGAGCCCGGTGGCCAGGCCGCCGGGCTCCTGCATTACCCGGTCCTGGGGAGGTTCCGGATCTGTAGTTGTAGTGGAAAAACCCTCGCCCCGGCATGGGCCGCGGGTACGTGGGCGGCACACCGCAGGCGTGACGAAACCCTCAGCCGTTCAGCCGACCGGCTCGCCGGACCCCCTCGCGTACCCCAGGGCGAAGCGGGTTGAATGGGGCGATGCAGAACCTGTTGCCTGAGCCACCGGCCACCCTGCTCCCCGTCAACGAGGAGGCCGACGCCGCGCTGGCGGCCGCCGTCGAGCAGGACACCGACGAGGCGTACGCCGAGGTCGCGGCCCGCTTCCCGACCTACAGCGCGGGCTGGGCGGCGCTGGCCACCCGGGCGTTCGACGCGGGCCAGGTCATCCCGGCGTACGCGTACGCCCGCACCGGCTACCACCGGGGCCTCGACCAGCTCCGCCGCAGCGGCTGGAAGGGCCACGGCCCGGTGCCCTGGTCGCACCGGCCCAACCGGGGCTTCCTCCGCTGCCTCTACGTGCTCTCCCGGGCGGCCGGCGAGATCGGCGAGGCGGACGAGGCGGCGCGCTGCGCCCAGTTCCTCCGCGACTGCGACCCGGCCGCGGGGGACGCCCTGGCCAGCCGCTGACGCACGCGACGGCCGGTTCCCCGTGCGGGAGCCGGCCGTCGCGCCCGTCTACAGCCCCTCCGCCACCGAGGCGGCGATCTTCAGCCAGGCGTCCCGGGTGGCCGAGGAGAGCTGCCCGTACCGGATCGGCTCGCCGGTGTCGATGAGCCGCTCGTACGGCGCCAGCAGCACCGCCCGGGTCCGGGCGGCGAAGTGCTCCTGGATGGCCGGCAGGTCGATCTCCTTGCGGGACGGCGGCATCGACACCACCGTCACGGCCTGCCGGACCAGCCGCTGCCGGCCGCTCTGCTCCAGGTGGTCCAGCATCCGCGCGGCCGTCTCGGCCGAGTCGTTCCGCGCCGACATGGTGACCACCAGCTGGTCGGTGGCGTCCATGGCGGCCTGCCAGTTCTGCGCCCGGACGTTGTTCCCGGTGTCCACGAAGATCAGCTTGTAGAAGCGGCTCACCACCTCGCGGATCTCGGCGAACGCGGCGGCGGTCAGCATCTCGCCGCCGGTCGCCGACTCGTCCGAGGCGAGCACGTCGAACATCCCCTCGCCCTGCGAGCGGACGTACTGCGACAGATCACCGACCCGGCCGTGCGGCCCCTGGAACTGGCCCAGGTCACGCAGCATGTCCCGCACCGTGCGGGAGTGGAAGTCCTGCTGCGCCCGCATCCCGAGGGTGCCCTGGGTCTCGTTGTTGTCCCAGGCCAGCACGTACCCGCCACGCTTCTGGCCGAAGGTCATGGCGAGCAGCAGGATGGCGACCGTCTTGCCGGCCCCGCCCTTCGGGTTGACCACGGTCACCTGGCGCAGGCCGCCGAAGTTGCGGCGCACCATCTCGATGTCGCGCCGCATCTCCTGCTCCTGCCGCCCCGGCGCGAGCCGGACCAGCCCGATCTTGTTGACCACCGCCCGCACGCCCGTCGTGGCGACCGGGTCGACCGGCCGCGCCTGCCGCCGCCGGGCGAAGTCCTCCGCCGTCGGCGGGGCACCGCTCGCCGGTGTCCAGACCTGCTCGGGGTACGCGCCCGGCGCCGGCTGCTGCGGCATGGGTTGGTGCGGCCCGGCCTGGTGGGGGCCGGGTTGGCCCGGCCCGGCCTGGTGGGGGCCAGGTTGGCCCGGCCCGGCCGGGTGCTGGCCGGGCTGGTGCGGTCCGGGCTGCGGCGGTGCGGGCGGCTGCTGGGGTGGGCCGGCCTGCTGGGGCCAGGCCGGCGGGTACCAGCCCGGTGCGCCGGACTGCGGCGCCGGCTGCCCGTAGCCGACCGGACCGGGCGGGTACCCCGTCCCGTCGCCGTAGGGCTGCTGGAGGGGCACACCCGGCGAGGGCGGGAACGGGCCGAGCCGGGGCGACGGGCCCTCGGCCGGGCTGTCGGGAGCGCCCTGCGTGGTCCCGACCGCCGGCGCGGCAGTGCCGGGAGAGGTCGGACCGGGAGCGGTCGGACCGGCGGTGGGCTGCGTCGGGTCGGCGCTGTCGGGCGGGCTTGCCGGGCCGGTGTTATTCGGCCCCCCGG
>NZ_WBKT01000088.1 GCF_008868175.1 Micromonospora sp. AMSO31t | reverse complement strand
AAGGTCTTCGCCGGCCAGCGGGCCGACGGCTTCTTCGTCGACCTGGGCGCCATCTTCGACCTCGGCACGCTGCGCCCCTTCCAGCAACTGCACGTGGCCGGCAAGAAGCTGTTCAAGACCGAGGGCGGCGGCCGGCGGCAACAGTCACCCGGTCCACCTGCGGCGGCCGGCGGCGCGGCCCGCGCATCAGGCGCCGCGCTCCGGCGGTCAGTCGGTGGCTCCCGGCGATGTCGCGGCGGCCCGCTCGGCCGGCGGCCGACGATCAGGCGGCGGCCCGCTCGGCCGGAGGCCGACGGCGGCGTGACGGGTCGGTGAGCGCGGGCGGGGACCAGACGCCGTCCGGCGGGTAGAGGTTCGTGCCGGGCGGGACGATCTCGTCGATCCGGTCCAGCACGGCGTCGTCCAGCACGAGCTCCGCTCCCTTGAGCAGCCCCTCCAACTGCTCCAGCGTGCGCGGCCCGAGGATCGTCGAGGTGACGGCCGGGTGCGCCACGGTGAACGCGACGGCCAGCTCGGGCAGCGAACAGCCGATCTCCTCGGCGAGCGCGACCAGTTCCTCGACGGCGGCGTACTTGGCGGCGTTGCCCGGCAGCGCCGGGTCGAACCGGGCCGGGGTGCGCGCCGGGCGGCCGGCGGTGAGGTCGACGGCCGCCCCCTGCCGGTACCGGCCGGTGAGGAAGCCGGAGGCCAGCGGGCTCCACACCAGCACGCCCATGCCGTACCGCTGGCAGACCGGCAGGACCGCGGTCTCGATCCCGCGGGCCAGGATCGAGTACGGCGGCTGCTCGGTGCGGAACCGGCCGAGCGCCCGCCGCTCCGCCACGTGCTGCGCCTCGACGATCTCCTCGGCCGGGAAGGTCGAGCAGCCGAACGCCCGGATCTTGCCGGCCCGGACCAGGTCGGTGAGCGCCCCGAGGGTCTCCTCGACGTCCGTGGTGTGGTCGGGCCGGTGCACCTGGTAGAGGTCGATCCAGTCGGTGCCGAGGCGGCGCAGGCTGTCCTCGACGGCGCGGACGACCCAACGCCGCGAGTTGCCGCCCCGGTTGGGCCCCTCCCCCATCGGGAAGTGCACCTTGGTGGCCAGGACCACGTCGTCGCGCCGGCCCCGCAGCGCCTTGCCGACGATCACCTCCGACTCGCCCGCCGAGTACATGTCGGCGGTGTCCACGAAGTTGACGCCCCGGTCGAGGGCGGCGTGGACGATCCGGGCGCAGTCGTCGTGGTCGGGGTTGCCGACCGCGCCGAACATCATGGTGCCGAGACAGTGGACGCTGACCTGGATGCCGGTGCCGCCGAGGACGCGGTGACGCATGCAAGCTCCCTGAGGTGACGCCGCGCTGACCGGGCGGCGGCCGGTGCGGTCACCGTAGGAGTTCGAGCGCACTGGAGGTCAACGCTCGGCTCCGGCGTCGCCGGCCTGCGCCAGGTAGCCGGCCGCCTGAAGCTGGAACAGCTCCCGGTAGAGACCCTCCTGGGCCATCAGCTCGTCGTGGTCGCCCTGCTGAACGATCCGGCCGTGGTCCAGCACGAAGATCCGGTCGGCGTGCCGGACGTTGGCCAGCCGGTGGGTGACGAGCACGACGGCCCGGTCGGGGTGCCGCCGCAGGTGCTGGAACAGGGCGTGCTCGGCCCGCGCGTCGAGGGCCGCCGACGGCTCGTCGCAGATCAGCAGGCGGGCGTCCCGGTAGAGACCGCGGGCCGCCACGAGCCGCTGCCACTGCCCGCCGGAGAGGTCCTGGCCGTCCTTGAACTGCCGGTCCAGCAGCGTGTCGTACCCGAACGGCAACTCGGTGATCATGTCGTGTGCGGCGGCGTCGCGGGCCGCGTCCTCGACCTTCGGGCCGGGCCGGTCGGCGGGCCGGTCGTGCCGGCCGACCCGGATGTTCTGCCGGGCCGTGAACGGGAACTTCCACCAGTCCTGGCTCATGACCGCGGCCTGCGCGGCGGTCTGCCGCGGGTCCAGCTCGGCGGTGTCCACCCCGTCCCAGCGGATCACGCCGGCGGTAGGCCGGTAGAGGCCGGCGACGAGCTTGGCGAGAGTGGTCTTGCCGGAGCCGTTCTCCCCCACCAACGCGATCACCTCACCGCGCCGCACGGTGAGACTGACCTCGTCCACGGCGGCCGTCTCGGTGTCCGGGTAACGCAGGCTCACCCGGTCGAGCTCGATCCGGTCGAAGCCGTCGACGGGCCGCGTGCCGCCGGCCGGCACCCGGTGCCGGGCCCGGTCCAGGAAGTCGCGGTAGTCCTGGTAGTAGAGCGCGTCCTCGTAGAGCGAGTTGGTGGCGAACACCGCGGTCCGCAGGCCGGCCCGGGCGGACTGCAACGCCAGCAGGGCGGTGGCTGCGGCGGCGAGGGCCACGACGCCGTTGAGCAGCAGGCCGCCGAGGACCGCGTAGAGCCCGAAGGCGGCGACCCCGGTGGCCGACAGGCCGACCGCGCGGGTCGCCGTCTGCGAGCGGGCCAGGCGCAGCTCGGCGCGGGTCTCCAGGCTCACCATCCGGTGGTACTCCGCCAGCAGGAACTCCCGCATCTGGTACGCGCGGATCTCGGCGGCCGTGTGCCGGTCGGCCATCAGGTCGCCGAGCAGGAACTTGCGCCGCCGGCGGGTGATCCGGGCCAGCCAGTCGGAGTGCTGGCGGCGGGCCATCCGCACGGCGGTCACGGCCTCCGGCGCGGCGGCGACCAGCAGGCAGGGCAGCAGCAGCGGATGGATCACCGTCACCGCCGCCGCGGTGGCCGCCACGCCCACCACGCCGCTGACCAGGTTGACGGTGTCGTTCACGATGGACCCGGCCTCGGCCAGGCCCCGGTCGCGGGCCCGCACCATCTCCTCGGCGAACCCGGCGTCGTCGAAGGCGGCCAGTTCGACCGCCGAGGTGGTCTCGAAGAGCCGCAGCTCCACCGCGTAGTTGATCTGCGGGATGAGCCGCGCCTGCGCCCAGCCCGCGGCCACGGTCAGGGCGCCGCGGACGGTGACCGCCGCTGCCGCCAGCGTCAGGGCGGGCAGCGCCGCGCGGATCCGGTCGGGCGTGGGGCCGGCGGCGAAGAGCTGGTGCAGGACCCCCGTCGTGGCGAGCAGGCCCAGCGTGGTGAGCACGCCGGCGGCGACGTTGAGACCGATCGAGGCGAGCGTGTCCCGCCGGCTGGTCGCCCAGGCCAGGGTGACGGCCTCCCGGACCAGGGCGGGCAGCCGGCGGGCCACCGACCAGAAGCTGGTGTGGGCAAGCTCGGTGGCCCGGTGCATCCAGTGCGGGTCCTCCAGCTCCGGCAGCGCCGGTCCGTCCGCCGGCTCGTCCTGGTCGGACGGGGGACGGGGGCCGATCACCGTGGTCATGGCACCTCCTCGGCGGGACGGGCAGCACCGGAGCTTACTGTTCGCAGTCGGATGCTGTCTGCCCGTGACCGGCGTGTCGAACACCCGTCCCAAACGCGTGTCGCGCCGGCGGATCCCCGCTTCCGAGGGTGGGCGATGTCGCGTCGCGTCGCGCGTACCGGCTCCGGGTGGCAGGCTGGTGGGGTCGCCGGCAGCGGGGCGACGCCGGCCCGGCCGGCAGACCCGTCGTGAAGGAGAAGATCGACCCGATGGCTGTGGACGTCACCACCACGGACGAATGGCAGGCCCTGCGCAAGCACGCCGAGGCGGTGCGCGGCACGCACCTGCGGGAGCTGTTCGACGCGGACGGGCAACGGGGTGAGCGGCTCACCGGCGAGGTCGCCGACCTGCACGTCGACTACAGCAAGAACCTGGTCACCGACGAGACGTTGAGCCTGCTGACCGCGCTCGCCGAGCGGGTCGGGCTGACCGACCGGATCGCCGCCATGTTCGCCGGTGAACACATCAACTCCACCGAGGACCGGGCCGTGCTGCACACCGCCCTGCGCCTGCCCCGCGACGCGTCGCTCACCGTGGACGGCCAGGACGTCGTCGCCGACGTGCACGCCGTGCTGGACCGGATGTCGGCGTTCGCCGAGCGGGTCCGCTCCGGCGCCTGGCGGGGCCACACCGGCGAGCGGATCAGCACCGTCGTCAACATCGGCATCGGCGGCTCTGACCTCGGGCCGGTGATGGCGTACGAGGCGTTGAAGGCGTACCGGGACGCGGGGATCAGCTGCCGGTTCGTGTCCAACATCGACCCGACCGACATCCACGACAAGACCACCGACCTGGACCCGGCCAGCACGCTGTTCGTCGTGGTCTCCAAGACGTTCTCCACCCAGGAGACCCTGGCCAACGCCGACCAGGCCCGGCGCTGGCTGCTGGCCGGGCTGGACGCCGACGACAGCGCCGTGGCCCGGCACTTCGTCGCGGTCAGCACCAACGAGCAGCGGGTCCGCGACTTCGGCATCGACCCGGAGAACATGTTCGGCTTCTGGGACTGGGTGGGTGGGCGCTACTCGCTGCCCTCCGCGGTCGGGCTGTCGGTGATGCTGGCGGTCGGGCCACAGCGGTTCCGGGAGCTGCTGGCCGGCTACCACGCCGTGGACGAGCACTTCCGGACCACGCCGGTGGCGCGGAACGTGCCGGCGCTGCTCGGCCTGCTCAACGTCTGGTACACGGACTTCCTCGGCGCGGAGACGCACGCGGTGCTGCCGTACGCGCAGTACCTGCACCGGTTCCCGGCCTACCTGCAGCAGCTCACCATGGAGAGCAACGGCAAGTCGGTGACCCGGGACGGCCGGCCGGTCACCTACCCGACCGGGGAGATCTTCTGGGGCGAGCCGGGCACCAACGGTCAGCACGCCTTCTACCAGCTCATCCACCAGGGCACCCGGCTGATCCCGGCCGACTTCATCGCGTTCAGCCAGCCCAACCACGACCTGGGCGACATGCACGACCTGTTCATGTCGAACTTCTTCGCGCAGACCGCCGCGCTCGCCTTCGGCCGCACGAAGGAGCAGGTCGAGGCCGAGGGCACCGCGCCCGAGGTGGTGCCGCACCGGGTGATGCCGGGTAACCACCCGACCACGTCGATCATCGCGCCGAAGCTGACCCCGGCGACGCTGGGCCAGCTCATCGCCCTCTACGAGCACATCGTCTTCACCGAGGCCGCGGTCTGGGACATCAACGCCTTCGACCAGTGGGGCGTGGAGCTGGGCAAGGTGATGGCCAACCAGCTCGCCCCGAAGCTCACCGGCGCCGGGCCGGATCTCGGCGACGTGGACTCGTCCACCGCCGCGCTGATCCGGCGTTACCGGGCGCAGCGCGGCCGGGACTGACGGGCGCCCGCGGCCTCCGGCCCGAGGTGGTCGGAGGCCGCACGGTCAGCCGCGCAGCAGGTCGGCGTGGGCGGCGCGGAGCCGGGCGAGCGCCGGGTCGCCGGCCGGGGCGCGCCGGTCCAGCTCGGCCCAGACCTCGGCGAGGGCGTCGGCGAGGGTGCGCAGCTCGGCGGCGTGCCGCCGGCTGCTCTGCCGGTGCAGCTCCTCCAGGCGGCGCGACCAGCCGGCGCTGATCGCGGCGATCCGGTCGGCGTCGGCGCGAGCCTGCGCCGCGGTGCGCGCCGCCGCGGCGGGCACGATCGCGGCGACCGGGCGCGGATCGCCGTCGCGGGTGACGACGGTGACGGTGTCGGTCAGCTCGGCGAGGGAGACGAGCTGGGTGAGCCGGGTGCGGACCTCGCGCAGCGGCAGGGCGCGCGGCTGGGGGGACCGGTCGGCCAGTGCGGGGACAGCCATGGATACATGTTGACGTCCGGGTACGACAGAACTCCGCCGCGTGCCAATCGCCCGGTCCCTCCGAGGCCAGGGCCCGGCTATCCCTCCGGCTTCCATTCCGGGGACAGCACGGACCAGACCTCCAGGTCGGCCCGGCCGTCCGGCCCCGGCGCGGCCTCCCGGAGCACACCGTCGCGGCTCATCCCCAGCCGCCGTGCGACGGCGATGCTGCGCGCGTTGTCGGCCTTGGTGACCCACTCCACCCGGTGGATGCCGCGGTCCCGGACCGCCCAGCCGATGATCACGCGGGCGGCGCGGGTGACGAGGCCCTGCCCCTCGGCGGCGGGCTCCAGCCAGCAGCCGGCCTCGGCGACGCCCGTGGTCGTGCTGAGCGACACGAACATCACCCCGCCGACCAGCGTGCCGTGCCGCCAGATGCCCCAGATCCCGCCGTCGTCGCGGGCCCACCGGTCGGCGTAGTTCTGAAGGACCCGGCGGGCGGAATCGGCGTCGGTGGCCACGAAGGACGCGCCCACCCAGGGGGCGATGTGCTCCCGGCAGCGGTCGAGGTTGGCGAGGAACTCGTCGGCGTGCCACGGCATCAGCGGCCGCAGCTCGGCGTCGTCGGTCAGGGCGAGGGCGAACATCCGAGCAACCTACCGGGCGGGGGCGCCGCGGGCCGCCCCCGCCCGACCGGTCAGGGGTGCATCTCGTACGCGCCGGCGAGGTCCACCACCCGCTGCCACACCCGGGCGGTGCGGTCGGCGTCGGTGACCGGGCGCCGGAGGTGCGCCACGGCCCAGGCCGCCTGCGCCTCGGTGGTGGCCGCCCTGCCGTGCAGTTCGGTGGCGTACGCGGAGAAGTCCCGGACCAGCAGGTCGAAGATCTCGTCGAGCAGGTCGGCGTCGAGACCGGTCAGCTCGGCCTGCTCGAGGATCAGCTGCCCGTAGACGACGAGCGCGAAGAGCTGGCCGACGGTGAGCAGGAAGTCCAGGTCCCGCTGCTGGGTCTCGTCCGGCGCGTGGGCGGCGAGCAGGGCGGCCAGCCCGTCGGCCTGCTCGCGGAACCGGGCCACGTTGGGCACGTGGGCGTGCGCGTCGTAGGCGGCGCGCCAGTCGTGGAAGCGGATCGCGCCGAGGCCGCGGGCCGGGCCCTGCGCGAAGAGGAACTCGTCGTCGGCCGGGTCGCGCCGGGTCGGCACGGGCGGGTGCTCGGCCGGCCGGAACAGGTAGTTCGGCAGGAACTTGAGGATCAGCGCCAGGTTGACGTGCACCGTGCCCTCCAGCTTCGGCAGGCCGCGGATGTCCTTGGCGGCCTTGTCGAAGTAGGTGTCGGCCTCGAAGCCCTTGGCGGCGATCACGTCCCAGAGCAGGTCGATGACCTTCTCGCCCTCGGTGGTGACCTTCATCTTGGTCATCGGGTTGAACAGCAGGTACCGCCGGTCGTCCGGGCCCGCCGAGCGGAAGTAGTCGACCGCGCGGTCGCTGAACAGCTTCATGGCCACCAGGCGGGCGTACGCGTCGGTCAGCTCGCGGCGCACGTGCGGGAAGTCGGTGACCCGCCGGCCGTAGAGGATCCGCTGGTGGGCGTGGGTGACCGCCTCGTACATGGCGTGCTGGCAGATGCCGATGGAGGCGGTGCAGAGGTTGAACTTGCCGACGTTGACGGTGTTGAGCGCGGCGTCGAAGGCGGCCGGGCCGGTGTGCAGCACGTCCTCGGCCCGCACCGGGTAGTCCTCCAGGCGGAACTCGCTGACGTACATCTGCGCGTTGACCACGTTGCGGACCAGCCGGTACGCGGGGTGCCGGCTGTCGGCGGCGAAGAAGACGTACCCCTCGGGGCCCTCCACGTCGGCGCGGCGGCCGAAGACGGAGACCAGCCCGGCGACGTTGCCGTTGCCGATGTAGTACTTGCCGCCGGTGGCCCGGAAGCCGCCCGCGCCGTCCGGGGTGAGCAGCAGATCGGTGGAGTAGATGTCGGCGCCGTGCGGCCGCTCGGAGAGGCCGAACGCCATGACGTGCCCCTCGTCGAGCAGCGCGGCGGCGCGGGCCCGGGCGGCGGCGTTGCCGCTCTGCCAGACCGGTCCGAGGCCGAGCACGGTGACCTGCCACGTGTACCAGTAGCCGAGGCCGTAGAAGCCGAGGATCTCGCTGAGCGCGGCGTTGCGGGCGGTGTCCCAGCGCTTGTCCGGGTCGCCGCCGCCGTCCGCGGCCGGGGTGAGGAAGGTGGCGAAGAGCCCCTCCTTGGCGGCGAAGTCGAGGAAGTCGGCGTACCACTCGTGGTGGTTGTAGCTGTCCACCAGGGCCCGCTTGCCGCGGGACTCGAACCAGTCGACGGTGGCGCGCAGCAGGCGCCGGGAGGTCTCGTCGAGGTGGGCGGGGTCGTAGCGGTGCGGGTGGAACAGCAGCGGGTCGGTCACGAGGTCGCCTTCCTGGGGGTGGCGGGGTCGAGGTGGCGCAGGGTGTCGAGGACGTCGTCGAGCCAGGCCAGCACCATGCGCTCGTACGCGATGCCGCCGCGCAGGACGACGTGCTGGAGGGCCGCGCGGGCGTCGGGAGCGGCGGTGTCGGGGAAGTCGCGGCGCTCGCCGGCCAGGTAGCCGGCGAGGGTGGCCTCGTGGTCGGCGCGGTAGCGCTCGACCTCGGCGACCAGGGCGGCGCGGCCGGCCGCGTCGTCGAACGCGGCGCCGCGGATCTTGACGGCCAGCTCGTGCCGGACGGCCTCCGGCTGCACCGGGGCGCGCAGCCAGGTGACCAGGGCGGACCGCCCGGTGGGGGTGACGGACCAGACCTTCTTGTCCGGCAGCCCCTCCTGGCCGATCTCCTCGGCGGTGAGCCAGTCGTCGTGCTCCATCCGCTTGAGCACCCGGTAGATCTGCTGGTGGGTGGCGGTCCAGAAGCGGCCGATCGAGCGGTCGAAGCGCCGGGCCAGCTCGTACCCGGAGGCGGGTTGCTCCAGGAGCGAGACGAGGATGGCGTGCTCCAGCGACATGCCGGCCATCTTGCTATGCAACGAGTTGCATAGCAAGACCCGGCTTCGTTCAGCGGCGGCCCAGCCGGGCGGCCAGCTCGGCGCGCAGCCGGTCGACGCCCTCGCCGGTCAACGCCGACACCGGCACGGCCTCCGGGCAGGCGCGGCACAGCGCGTCCACCCACTCCGGGGGCGCCACGTCGATCTTGTTGAGCACCAGCAGCTCGGGCACGTCCCCCGCGCCGATCTCGTGCAGCACGCCGTGCACGGTGGTGATCTGCTCCAGCGCGTCCGGCGCGGCGGCGTCGACCACGTGCAGCACCAGGTCGCTGCCGCTCACCTCCTCCAGCGTCGACCGGAACGCGTCGACCAGCTGGTGGGGCAGGTGCCGGACGAACCCGACCGTGTCGGTGACCGTGTAGGTGAGGTCGCCGGTGGAGATCCGCCGCACCGTCGGGTCGAGCGTGGCGAAGAGCACGTCCTGGACCGGCGCGTCCGCCCCGGTGAGGCGGTTGAGCAGCGCGGACTTGCCGGCGTTGGTGTAACCCGTGATAGCCACCGAGGGCACCCGGTTGCGGGCCCGGCGGCCTCGGTTGCGCTCCCGTCGCCGGGCCAGCTCGCGCACGTTGCCCCGCAGCCGGGTGGCCCGCTGCCGCAGCCGGCGGCGCTGGGTCTCCAGCTTCATCTCACCGGGACCGCGCACGCCCATGCCGGCGCCGCCGGCCATCCGGCCACCACCCACCCGGGACAACGCGCGGCCGTCGCCGCGCAGCCGGGGCAGTTGGTACGCGATCTGCGCCAGCTCCACCTGCACCCGGCCCTCGCTGGTCCGGGCGTGCTCGGCGAAGATGTCCAGGATCAGGGCCGTCCGGTCGACCACCCGCACCCCGGTGCGCTCCTCGAGGTTGCGCACCTGTCCGGGGCTCAGCTCGCCGTCGGCGATCACCACGTCGGCGTGGGTCCGCTCGGCCACCGCGGCCAGCTCGTCCACCTTGCCGGCGCCGACGTAGGTGGCCGGGTCGGGCCTGGTCCGGTTCTGCACCACCGACTCGGCGACGGTCAGCCCGTCGGTGTCGGCCAGGCGGCTCAACTCGGCCAGCGAGGTATCGCTCCCCGGGCCGCTGCCGTCCCCGTCCTCGGGATGCACCGCCACCAGGACCGCCGTCGGCCGCCCCCCGGTTGTCGCGGCGCCCGCGCCCATCAACCACGTCCCGGCCATCGCCCACCTCGCTTCTCCGCCTGGATCCGATCTACCCGGGTCGGACCGGACCATGCGGTGCGGGGAGATGATCGTGGAGCGCGGCGAACTGCGCCACGGTCAGGTACGAGGGGTTCGCCGCCTGCGGCTGCCGGAACACCTCGGCCCCGGCCAGCCGCGCGTCGGCGCGCAGCAGCTCCCGGCACACCCGCAGCGGCTCGTCGAGGATGGTCAGGTCCAGCGGGAGGGTCCACGGCTCGCCGGGCTCGCCGGGACGCGGCGCGGCCGCTACGCGGCCCAGGCCCCACACCCCGTACGGCGCCCGGCCGCGGCTGCCGCTGGCCCAGAACACCACGGGCTGCCCGGCCCGCATCAGCCGGACGCGGTAGCCGGGCCGGACGCACCAGCCGGTCACCGTCGGGTCGGCGGCGAAGCGGCCGGTCAGGTCCACCGCGTCCGCGTTGCCCTTGATCAGCCAGGCGCCGAGGTCGTCGAGGGTCACCCGCCGGTCGGTCATCCGGCCATTCTGCAGCCCGGCCGGCCGCCGTGCCCGGCGGCGGTCAGATGATGAGGTGGGTCCAGTAGGTCAGCCACACGGCGAACAGCGCGCCCTGGAGCAGCGCCAGCCCGGCGGTGAGCCAGCCGTCGAGGCCGGGCCGGCGGGCCCAGCGCGCCAGCACCAGCGCCACCGGGAACGCGGCCAGCAGGTAGCGCAGCAGGCTCTTGTACACCGGCGGGCCCATCGACAGCGGTACCAGCACCACGATCACCGTGTAGACCAGGTACGGCCAGTCGGCCCGCCGGCGCAGCCCGACGACCGCCACGAGCAGCATGGCCACGGCGATCCAGACCCGGAACGCGTTGGCCGAGTTGTCGCCGACCAGCGCCGACCCGGCCACCCCGAGCGGGTTCTGCACCCTGATCCCCCAGCCCTTCTCCTGGGCGTGCTGGTAGGCGAACCAGTCGCCGCCCTGCCAGCGGCAGAACGCCATGAAGGTCAGCCAGCCAGCCGGCACCAGCAGCAGCGGCCAGCCCAGCCGCAGGTACCGGGCGAGGCTGCGCGGGTCGAGGCGCCAGCCGTGCTGGCGCAGCAGCACCAGGGCCAGCGGGATCACCACCACGAAGCCGACCGAGCGGCTCATCGCCAGGAAGTAGCCGACGATCCCGACCACCAGCCAGCGGCGCTGCTCGGCGTACCAGAACGCGGCCAGGGCGAGGCAGACGAAGAGCGACTCGGTCAGCGCCGCCTGGAACAGGAACGCCGTCGGCAGGAGCAGCAGGTACCGCACGGCCCGCCGCCCGTCCGCGCCCGCGCCGTCCGGGTCGTCGGCGCCGAGCAGCCGGGCCCCCAGCCGGTACGCGAACCAGAGCTGGAACAGCAGCGCCACGTTGGCGACCACCAGCAGTGCCCAGGCGGTGTGCCCGCCGAGCAGCGGCGCGAGGGGCCGGGCCAGGAACGGGTAGAGCAGCGGGAAGCCGAAGTCGTTCCACGGCCGGTCCAGCGGCAGCCGGGCCAGGTGGTCGTAGAGGAACGAGTCCCAGGCGAACCAGAGCGAGACCCAGCGGTGCGACGACACCTGGTTCTGCTGGGTCCGCATCATCGCCTCGTCGGCGGGCGGCGCGCCGGGCACCCCGTCCCAGGCGGTCAGCACGAGCACGCCGACCAGGCTGAGCACGACCTTCGAGCCGACGAAGACGGCGAGCACGAAGCCCCAGGGCGCGGGGATCCGCGCGGCCAGCCGCCGGCCCGCCGACGCCAGCCGGGCGCGCGCGCCCGGCCGCAGGTCGGGGCCGGGCACGTCCGCCGTACCGGCCCGCCGCTCGTCCGCCATCCCGCTCCCACCGGCCGCCCCGCGACCGACCCCCGGACCGGGAAACCGTCGGCGGTTCCCCGTTCCGTGCCGGTTCACACCCGCCCACCCCGAACGGGTGACCCGGGTTCGGTGGATTGCCCGCCGCAGGTGAGTCGGCGGGCAGGACGGGTAAGGGCGCTGCCGCATCGGCAGGCTGGCGGCGGGGGGCGCGGACGGCATGGGTGACGGCAACGGGACCGTGGTCATCGGGGCGGGGCCCGCGGGGCTGACCGCCGCGTACGAGCTGCTGCGGCACGGCGAGCCGGTCCGGGTCTACGAGGCCGACGGCGTGGTCGGCGGGATCAGCCGCACGGTGGAGCGGGACGGCTGGCGGTTCGACATCGGCGGGCACCGGTTCTTCACGAAGGTCTCCCGGGTGGAGGACTTCTGGCACGAGATCCTGCCCGACGAGGACTTCCTGCTCCGGCCCCGGATGAGCCGGATCTACTACCGGGGCGCGCTCTACGACTACCCGCTCAGCGCCGGCAACGCGCTGCGTAACCTCGGCCTGGTGGAGGCGTTGCGCTGCGTCGGCTCGTACGGGCGGGCCCGGCTGCGCCCGCCGAAGGACCAGTCGCACTTCGAGGGGTGGGTGTCGGCCCGGTTCGGCTGGCGGCTCTACTCGAAGTTCTTCAAGACCTACACGGAGAAGGTCTGGGGGATGCCGGCCGACCAGTTGCAGGCCGACTGGGCCGCCCAGCGGATCAAGAACCTGTCGCTGTCCACGGCGGTGCTCAACGCGCTGCTGCCCCGGCGCAACCGCAAGGACGTCACCAGCCTCATCGAGGAGTTCCAGTACCCGAAGCACGGCCCCGGGATGATGTGGGAGCGCTGCACCGAGGAGGTGGAGAAGCGGGGCGGCACGGTCCGGCTGAACACCTGGGTGACCGAGGTGCACCGGGACCCGGCCGCACGCCGGGCGACCGCCGTGACGGTGGTCGACGGCGACGGAGCGCGCACCGAACAGGCCGACCACGTGATCTCCTCGATGCCGATCTCCGCGCTGGTGCGGGCCATGCGCCCCGAGGCACCACCGGAGGTCCGGGCCGCCGCCGAGGACCTGCGCTACCGGGACTTCCTGACCGTCGCGCTGGTGGTGCCGGAGGAGTTCTCCTTCCCGGACAACTGGATCTACGTGCACGACCCGGCCGCCAAGGTGGGCCGGATCCAGAACTTCGGCTCCTGGTCGCCGTACCTCGTGAAGGACGGGCGGACCTGCCTCGGGCTGGAGTACTTCGTCTTCGAGGACGACGAGATGTGGCGGACGCCGGACGCGGACCTGGTCGCCTTCGCCACGGCCGAGCTGGAGCGGCTGCGCCTGGTTCGCCCCGGCTGCGTGGAGGCCGGCTACGTGGTCCGGATGCCGAAGGCGTACCCGGTCTACGACGAGCGCTACCAGCACAACGTGGACGTGATCCGGGACTGGCTGGCCCGTGCGGCCCCGAACGTGCACCCGGTGGGGCGCAACGGGATGCACCGCTACAACAACGCCGACCACTCGATGCTCACCGCGATGCTGGCCGCCGAGAACATCGCCCACGGCGCCGGCCACGACGTCTGGACGGTCAACGTCGAGCAGGACTACCACGAGCAGCGGACGCCGTCGCGGCACGGCACCGGGCGCGACGCCCCGGTCATGCCCGCTCGCCGGTAAGGCCCGGGCGTGAGCGTGGTCATAACGGCTGGACGGTCGGGGCCGGCCTCCTGCTAGCCTTCTCGGCAGGTCATGAGCGCCAGCGCCAAGCCCCGGCTCGCTGGCCGGCAACCCTCCTCCGCGGTGGGGTGCCCCGGGTGAGGACCAGGCACCGGCAGCCGCCGGTGCAAGCGTGGCCTGGTACCCAGGTCATCACCGACCCGAGGGAACCATGTCTGCTCAGCTCCGCACCCCGCCCGCCGACGGCATCGCCTACCCGGCGCGTTTCGCGCTGGTCAAGCGGCGGCACGTCGACCTGATGCGGGTGTGCAGCGACGCCTGTCGCCGCCCCGACGCGCGCTGAGCGCCACTCCCCCACCTCCGCACCATCCCTTGCGGCCCGCCCGACCCCGGGCGCGCCGTCGGCGGCGTGCGCCCACGCCGCCTGAGACCCTGGAGACACCTGTGCGATTCCGTACCGCCCTGACCCGCGCCGCCGCGCTCAGCGCCGCCGCCGTGCTCGCCGCGACCGCCCTCACCGCCTGCGGCGACAACGGCTCCACGAGCGAGGCCGCCAACCCGTACGGCCTGCTGCAGGCCGGCGTGCTGCGCGCCGGCACCCTCACCGACGCCCCGCCGAACGTCTACCTGAAGGACGGGAAGTTCACCGGCTTCGACAACGACCTGCTCACCGCGGTCGCCGGAAAGGCCGGCCTGAAGGTGGAGTTCGTGGGCACCGACTTCTCCGCCCTGCTCGCCCAGGTCAACAACCACAAGTTCGACGTGGGCAGCTCCTCCATCACCATCACCGAGGCCCGGAAGAAGACCGTCGACTTCGGCAACGGCTACGACTTCGGCTACTTCGGGCTGGACGTGCCCGCCGGCTCCCCGATCACCGGCTTCGACCAGCTCGCCGGCAAGCGGGTGGTCGTCGTGCAGGGCACCGTGCAGGACGACTACGCCACCCGCGAGAAGCTCAACCCGGTGCGGGTGCCGGACTACAACGGCGCGATCAACCAGCTCAAGGCCGGCACCGCGGACGCCTGGATCGCCCCCGCCGAGATCGGCGACAAGTCCGCCGCGGACAGCGGCGGCAAGATCACCGTGGCCGCGAAGCAGCTCAGCCCGGCCCCCACCGCGTACGCGGTGGCCAAGGGCAACGACAAGCTGCGCGAGGCGCTGGACAAGGGCCTCGACGAGGTGATCGCCGACGGCACCTGGAGCCGTCTCCAGGCGCAGTACTACCCGGGCCGTCCGATCCCGGCCGACTTCACGCCGGGCAGCGGCACGGTCGCCGTGCCGTCGCCGTCGGCGGCCTCCTGACCTGACGACGGAGACGCGGAACAACGGAGACGAGCGGGGCGGACGGAGACATGGATCCACTGAGCACCCTGTGGGAGACCTTCTTCGACTGGGACGCCATGCGCGAGGCGCTGCCCGAGATGCTGACCGTCGGGCTGCCCAACACGCTGCTCCTGGCGGTCTCCGCCGCCCTGCTCGGCTCGGTGCTGGGCATGCTGCTGGCCGTCGCGGGCATCTCGCGTACCCGCTGGTTGCGGTGGCCGGCCCGGGTCTACACCGACGTGTTCCGCGGCCTGCCGGCGGCGGCGACGATCCTGCTCATCGGCGTCGGCCTGGCGCCGCTGGGCATGCAGCTGTGGGGCCCGAACCCCTACCCGCTGGGCGTGCTGGCGCTGTCGCTGATCGCCGCCGCCTACATCGGCGAGATCTTCCGGGCCGGCATCCAGAGCGTGGAGGCCGCCCAGCTGGAGGGGGCCCGGGCGCTCGGCTTCTCCTGGGGTGAGGCCATGCGCCTGGTCATCGTCCCGCAGGGCGTACGCCGGGTGCTGCCGGCCTGGGTCAACCAGCTCATCGCGCTGATCAAGGACTCCAGCCTGGTCTACTTCCTCGGCCTGGTGGCCAGCCAGCGGGAACTGTTCCGGATCGGCCAGGACTACGCGGCCACCACCGGCAACGAGTCCGCGCTGCTGCTGGCCGGCCTGTTCTACCTGGTGCTGACCGTGCCGCTGACCCACGCCGTCAACTGGATCGACCGGCGGCTGCGGCAGGGCCGGTCGGTGGCCGCCCCCGACCTCGACGTCGAGCTCGACCCCGCCGGCGCGCCGGCACCGGCCGGAAAGGACCCGCGATGAGCACCACCACCGCCACCTCGGTCAGCCTGGCCATCCGCGACGTCCACCTGGCCTTCGGTCAGCACCAGGTGCTGCGCGGCGCCGACCTGGAGGTGGCCCGGGGCGGAACCGCCTGCGTGATCGGCCCGTCCGGCTCCGGCAAGTCGACGCTGCTGCGGACGATCAACCGGCTCATCGAGCCGGACCGGGGCGACGTGCTGCTGGACGGGCGCAGCGTGCTGGGCGACGACCCGGACGCGCTGCGCCAGCGGATCGGCATGGTGTTCCAGCAGTTCAACCTGTTCCCGCACATGACCGTGCTGCGCAACCTCACCCTCGCGCTCCGCAGGCTCAAGAAGCTCTCCGAGGACGAGGCGGCGCAGGTCGCCCGCGCCCAGCTCGACCTGGTCGGGCTGGCCCACAAGGCCGACTCCCGGCCGGCGCAGCTCTCCGGCGGGCAGCAGCAGCGGGTGGCCATCGCCCGGGCCCTCGCGCTGCGGCCGCAGGTCATGCTCTTCGACGAGGCCACCTCGGCACTCGACCCCGAGCTGGTCAAGGGGGTGCTCGGGGTCATGGCCGACCTCGCGGCCGCCGGCATGACCATGGTCGTGGTCACCCACGAGATGGGCTTCGCCCGCGAGGTGGCCGACACGGTGGCCTTCATGGACGCCGGCGTCGTGCTGGAGGCCGGCCCGCCGGCCGCCGTCTTCGAGGCCCCGGAACACCCCCGGCTGCGCCGCTTCCTGTCCCAGGTGCTCTGATCCGGGCCCGTCAGCCGCCGGAGGGGCAGCGGTCCGAGAGGGCGTAGCGGGTGAGCACCACGTCGCCGATCTGGCGGACCTCGACGACCCGGGCCCGGCGGCCCGCGTGCCACGGGAAGTGGCCGTCCCCGACGAACCGGGGCGCCCGGCGGTCGCCCACGAAGAACGGCGCGACCACCAGGTGCAGCTCGTCGGCGACACCGGCGGTGAGGAACTGGCAGTGCACCGTGCCCCCGCCCTCCACCATGAGCCGGCCGACGCCCCGCCCGGCCAGGTCGGCGAGGACCGCCCCCGGGGTCACCGGGTCGCCCGCGTCGACCACCGTGGCCACCGCGCCCACCTGCTCCCGGGTCTTCTCCGCCACGCCGCTCGGGCAGTAGACCAGCTTCGCCCCCTCCCCCATGGTGAAGAACCGGGCGGTCGGGTCGAGATCGCCGCTGGCCGTGACCGTGACCTTCACGGGGCACGGCGGCAGGCCGCGCGCCACCCGTTCGGCCCGCCGCCGCTCGCTGCGCACCAGCAGCCGGGGATCGTCGCGGCGGACCGTGGCGGCGCCCACCATGATCGCGTCACAGCCGGCCCGCACCGCGTCGATCCGGTCCAGGTCGGCGTCGTTGGAGAGCAGCAGCCGCTCGGTGGTGGCGTCGTCGATGTAGCCGTCGATCGACATCGCGCAGCTGAGCAGCACGTACGGCCGGCTGGTCACGGCACGAACGGCAGGTCGAGGGCGTGGTCCGCGCGCGTCACCTTGGCCGCCAGGTAGCCCGCGTTCGCCGGGGACAGGTGCACGCCGGTGAGCACCCGGTCGACCACCGTGACGCCCAGCCGCTCCAGCTGGGCGGCCTTGTCCGGGTTGTTGCTGAGCAGCGCCACCCGGGTCACGCCCAGCGCGGCGAGCATCTGCGCGGCCACCGTGTAGTCGCGCTCGTCGGGGCCCCGGCCGAGCGCCACGTTGGCCTCGTAGGTGTCCAGGCCGCCGTCCTGCAGGGCGTACGCGTCGAGCTTGGCGTAGAGGCCGATGCCCCGGCCCTCCTGCCGCAGGTAGAGCAGGTAGCCGCCGGCCTCGGCGATCCGCTCGACCGCCTCGCGCAGCTGCGGGCCGCAGTCGCAGCGCTGGCTGCCGAACACGTCCCCCGTGAGGCACTCGCTGTGCGGGCGGACCAGCGGCGGTGAGCTGTCCGGGTCCCGCCGCTCACCGAGCCCGATGGCGAGGTGCTCGCGGCCGTCGACCAGGCCGTGGAAGGAGTGCACCCGGGCGGTGGTCACGTAGCCGTCCGGAAACCGCAGGGGAACCGTGACCTCGGTCCGGACCGTCGCGGCGGGCAGAGTTTCGTCCATGCTTCTCCTTCGTCCGCGGCTGCCGGACGTGCCGGCAACACACACCTCGCACCCTCACCGTAGGCGGGATCACCGACAGTCGCCGGGCACGGCGGTCGGCCGCCGGTGGATCAGCAGCACCGCGGCGCCCGGCAGGCTGGCCACCAACACCAGCGCCCCGTACACCGTGCCGGTGGCGACGCCCTGCGCGGCGGTGAGGCCGGCTGCCGCGAACGCCCAGGCCGCGACCCCCTCGCGTGGCCCGAACCCGCCCACGTTGGTCGGTAGTCCCATGGCGAGCAGGGCAAGCAGGGTCAGCGGCACCAGCCGGGACAGCGGCGCGTCGGCGCCGGCCGTGCGCGCCGCCACCACGAAGGTGGCCAGGTGGCCGGCGACCACCACGGCGGAGGCCGTCACCACGCCCAGCCAGGTGCGCCGGGCGAGCAGCCCGGCCCGGACGTCGGCGACCGCGGTGCGCGCCGCGCGGGCCCAGCGGGACGCCCCGGAGCGGGGCACCGCCCGGGCGGCCAGCGCCAGCGCCAGCGCGACGGCCGCCAGCCCGGCGGCCACCACCGGCAGGTACGGCCGGACCGGGGACGGCAGCGCCGCCAGCACGGCCACCGCGATGACCAGCTGGACCACCTGCCCGGCCGTGCGTTCCCAGACCACGGCGCGGACGCCCCGGGCCACGTCCCCGGCGTCCCGGCCGTGCCGGACCGCCCGGTGCACGTCGCCGAGCACCCCGCCGGGCAGGGTGGAGTTGAGGAAGACCGCCCGGTAGCAGTGCGCGACCGCGGCCCGCAGTGGCAGCCGTACGCCCAGCCCGCCGGCGACCAGCGACCAGCGCCAGGCGCAGCAGACCGTGGTGATCGCGCCGATCCCGAGCGCGGCGGCGAGCGCCGGGGCGTCGATCAGCCGCAGCCCGGCCAGGAACGGGCCGGTGCCCACCGACCAGACCAGCGCGGCGAGCACGGCGAGCCCGGCGAGCGGGCGGGCCCAGGCCCAGAACGACCGGGCCGGAGCGGACGCGGCGGCCGGGACGGGCCCGGCGACGGCGGCGTGTGACAAGAGTGGTCCTCCCTCGGTCCATCTGTTGTCACGTGCCGCCGGCCGGTCCGGTTCACCCGGCGAGCAGGTCGGCGTGGTGCAGCACCACCCGCAGCCGGCCGTCCGCCGCCTCGGCGAGCCGCCGCTCCCGGTACCCCCCGGCCACCCCGGCCAGCTCCGGGCGCTCCTCGACGGCCGCGTCGAGCCAGCCCACCAGCCACTCCGCGGTGAGCGCTGCCTGCTCCGGGCCGAGGCGCCACGGGCTGGACCGGACCCGCACCGGTACGCCCCGGCGGCGGAAGGCCGCCACGGTGACGTCCACGGCGTCCGGGCCGAGCAGGGCACGGCCGGCGGCGGTCCGCCGCTGGTGGGCGTTGAACGCGGCTTCGAACTCGGCGTCGAGCGGGTCGGCGGGGGTGAAGCGCACCCGGCCCAGCACGGTGAGGGCGAACAGGGTGGGGTGGCCGGCGCAGGCCGCCACGATCCGCTCGACCTCCCCGGCGGTCAGCATGTCCAGCAGCGCCGAGGCGGTGACCAGGTGGGCGTCGGCCAGGTCGGCGGCGGCCAGCCGGGTGATGTCGGAGCCGCGGGTCAGCACGGTCACCGGGTCGCCGTCGGCGGCGGCGGTCCCGCCGGCGGCGGCCAGCGCCAGCAGGTCGGCGTCCCGCTCGTGCAGCACCCAGCGTTGCGGGCCGGGCAGCCGCGGGGCGAGCCAGCGGGCCATCGAGCCGGTACCGCTGCCCAGGTCGTGCACGACGAGCGGCCGGTCGGCGGGCAGCCGGCGGCGGACCGCGTCGAGCAGGTCGGCCGAGCGGGCCGCCGCGTCGGCGGGTTCGCGCAGGCGCAGCCAGTCCGCGAAGCCGGGGGGAAGTAGCGAGGTGGTCATGCCGCCGTGGCCTCCTTGAGGGCAGCGGCCAGCCGGTCCCCGGTGACCGCCCAGCCGGTGAGGGTGTCCCGCCGCTGCCGGGCGGCGCGGCGCAGCCGGTCCCGCAGGTCCGGGTCGGTGAGCCAGCGGCGCAGCGCGCCGGCCAGCGCCGCCGGGTCCGCCGGGGGCACCAGCAGGCCGGGGCGGTCCCCGTCCGGGCTGCGCCCGAGCGTCCGGGGCAGGCCGCCGGTGTCGCTGGCCAGCACCGGCACGCCCCGGGCGAGCGCCTCGGTGACCACCATCCCGTAGGTCTCCCGGCGGGACGGCAGCACCAGCAGGTCGGCGGCGGCGTACGCGGCGGCCACGTCGGCCCCGGTCAGCGGCCCGGCCAGCCGGACCCGGCCGGCGAGGCCGGTGTCGGCGAGCTGCCGGCGGAGCCGCGCGACGAAGTCCGGGTCGCGGGTGAGCGGGCCGACCAGGTCGCACGTCCAGGGCAGGTCGGCGACCCGGGTGAGGGCGCCGGCGAGCACGTCGTGCCCCTTGAGCGGGGTGACCGCCGCGACGCAGAGCAGCCGGGTGCCCTCCGGCGAGCCGGCGGTGACCGGCGCCGCGTCGACCCCGGGCGGGGCGACCCGCACCCGGTCGGCGGCGAGCCGGTAGCGGTCGAGCAGCCGGCGGCGGGTCCACTCGCTGGTGGAGACCACGGCCGTCGCCGCGGCGAGGGCCCGGCCCTCGACCTCGTCCTCCCGCGGCAGGTGCACCAGCACCACGAGGCGCAGCCGCCGGGCGTGCGGGGCCAGCACCTCGGGCACGGTCGACGCGACCAGGCCGTCGAGCAGCACGGCCGCGCCGTCGGGCAGCGCGGCCAGCACCCCGGCCAGCGCCGCCCGCTCCCCCGGCCCGGGGTGCGGCCAGCCGCCCGGCACCGGGTGTTCCCGCACCGTCCAGCCGCGCGCGGCCAGCTCGTGACAGGCCCGGCGGTCGTATCCGTTGCCACCGCTGGGGCTCGCCGGGTCGTCGATGTCGCCCGGCAGCACCACGTGCACGACCGTCATCCGGTCACAGCGACCGCTCGTAGCTGGCCCACGCGACGTGCGACTCGTGCAGGGTGACGGTGATCCCGGCCAGGCCGCGCGCCCCCTCGCCGAGCCGCCCGGCGTGCACCGCCCCGGCCAGCCGGTCGGCCACCGTCCGCGCCAGCACCTCGGTGGTGGTGTTCACCCCGGCGAAGTCCGGCTCGTCGTCCAGGTTGCGGTAGCTGAGCGCGCCGAGCACCGCCTTGAGCTGCTCGGTGGCCAGGCCGATGTCGACCACGATCCCGTCGGCGTCCAGCTCCGGCCGGCGGAAGGTGGCGTCGACGACGAAGGTCGCGCCGTGCAGCCGCTGGGCCGGGCCGAACACCTCGCCGCGGAAACTGTGGGCGACCATCATGTGGTCCCGGACGGTGACGCTGAACATGTCACTCCTCGTCGTAGGTGATGAGCTGGCAGAGCGCGGGGAGCCGGCCCGAGGCGAGCCGGTCGAGCACGTCGGGCAGGTCGGCGAAGCGGGACCGGCCGGTGATGAGGGCGTCGAACGCCGGGTCGGCGAGCAGGTCCAGGGCCACCGCCAGCCGGTCGGCGTAGCTGCGGTCGGCACGCCGGGGCGACACGGTGCCGACCTGGCTGCTGCGGATGCCGAGGCGCTTCGAGTGGAACGCCCCGCCCAGGGTGAGGGAGACCGGGCGGTCGCCGTACCAGCTCAGCTCCAGCACGGTGCGCTCCGGGCGGAGCAGCTCCAGCGCGCGTTGCAGCCCCTCGGCCGTGGCGCTGGCGTGCACCACCAGGTCCCGGTCGCCGGCCGCGTCGGCGGGCAGCGCGAAGTCGACGCCGAGCGCCGCGGCCACCGCCGCCCGGGCCGGGTCGGCGTCGACCAGCTCGACGCGGACCCCGGGGAAGCGGGCCAGCACGGCGGCCACGCAGCAGCCGACCATGCCGCCGCCGACGACGGTGACCCGGTCGCCGACCAGCGGCGCGGCGTCCCAGAGCGCGTTCACCGCGGTCTCCACGGTGCCGGCCAGCACCGCGCGGGCCGCCGGCACCGCATCGGGTACGACCACCACGGCGTCGGCCGGCACCACGTACGCGGTCTGGTGCGGGTGCAGGCAGAAGACGGTACGCCCGCGCAGCTCCGCCGGGCCCGCCTCGACGGTGCCGACGCTCAGGTAGCCGTACTTCACCGGGGCCGGGAAGTCGCCCTCCTGGAACGGGGCGCGCATGGCGGCGTGCTGGTCGGCGGGGACCCGGCCGCTGAAGACCAGGGTCTCGGTGCCCCGGCTGACGCCGGAGTAGCGGGCGCGGACCAGCACCTCGCCGGGGCCGGGCGGGGTGAGCGTGACCGGGCGGAGCTCACCCTCGCCGGGGGCGCGGAGCCAGAAGGCGCGGGCGTCACCGGTCACGAATTCTCCTCTTTTCCGCATCCGGACCGAACCGGACGGCCGAATTTCCCGTGATGACTGACAGGGTTGTCGATCATAGACACGGAGGCAGGGTGTCCACGGTTCGAAATGGCCCCTTGGTCGGGCTGAGCGTGCAGTTCGTCCTGCTGGCCGGTCTCGCCGGCACGGTGGGCCTCGGCGTGGCGGGCTGGCTGGCCGGCCTCGCGTACGCCGGGGTGCTCTGCGGGCTGCTCCGGCACGGCCTGCGGGCGGCCGGCGCGGACCGGCTCGGCCCGGCCGACCGGGTGACGCTGGCCCGGGCGCTGCTGGTCGGCGGGGTGCTGGCCCTGGTCGTCGACGGCGGGCCGGCGCCGGTGGCCGTGCTGGTCCCGCTCACCGCGGTGGCGCTGGCGCTCGACGCGGTGGACGGCCAGGTGGCCCGGCGCACCGGCACGGTGAGCGCGCTGGGCGCCCGGTTCGACATGGAGGTCGACTCCTTCCTGCTCCTGGTGCTCAGCGTGCACCTCGCCCCGTCGGTCGGGGCCTGGGTGCTGGTCATCGGCGGGATGCGGTACGCGTTCGTGGCGGCGAGCTGGCCGCTGCCCTGGATGGGCGGCGCGCTGCCGCCCCGGTTCTGGCGCAAGGTGGTCGCGGCGGCGCAGGGTGTGGTGCTCGCGGTGGCGGCGAGCGGGTTGCTGCCGCCGGCGGCCACCGCGGCGCTGGTCGCCGGCGCGCTGGTCCTGCTGGTCGAGTCGTTCGCCCGCGACGTCACCTGGCTGTGGCGGCGCCGCCCGGCCGCCCCGGCGGCCCGGCCCGTCCCCGCCGTCGAGGTCGTCCCCGCGGCCGGCCCCGCCGTGCTCGCCGCGACCGCGCTCCCGGCGCTGGACCTCC
>NZ_WBKT01000087.1 GCF_008868175.1 Micromonospora sp. AMSO31t | reverse complement strand
GTCCGGGCGGCGAACGCCGCGGCGTCGACCCGGTCGATCGGCTCGTCGTGGTCGGCGGTGACGGTCAGGTCGGCGGGCGGCTGCCGGACCGCGAGCGGCCGGTCGTCCCGGCCGGTGGCGAGCCGGTCGTGGTCAGCGCCCGGCTGGCGGTCAGCGCCGCGCCGGCCCGGCTGACCGTCGGCGCCGGCCGGCCGGCCGAGGTCGTCGGGTGGGCCGGCCCGTGGCCGGTGGACGAGCGCTGGTGGGCGCCGGCCGAGGCCCGCCGCCGGGCCCGGTTCCAGGTCTGCCTGGCCGACGGGGCCGCCCTGCTGCTCGCGGTCGAGGGCGGCCAGTGGCTGGTGGAGGCGATCTATGACTGAGCGGCGTGCCTTGGCCGCGCGGCACGCCGGCGTGCCGCGTTGGCTCCTACCCGCCGGAGGCTACGAACGTGATGACGTGAACGGATCGCCGCCGGCTTCCGCGCCTGCGCCTGCGCCTCCTTTCGCGCCCGTGCCCGCGATTCATTCGCGTCATCACGTTCGTGGTCGGCCAACGGTCATCAGCCTCCCGGCGAGGGTGGAGCCAGATCTTGGAGGAATTCGGCCCCTCAGGGGGCCGCGAGGTTCCAAGATCTCGACGCGGAACCGCCCGGGAGGCGGCCGGTGAGCTTCCACAACCCGAAGATGCCCTGGTCGGAGCTGGAGCAGGTGCTCTCCGGGCGGCCCGGCAAGGGGCGGCCCAGGGGCGAGCGGCACCTGCACGTGGTGGACCCGCTCGCGGTCGACGCCGACGGCGGCGACTCACCGGCGTGGAGCCGCAAGCGGCAGGAGTACGCGCCGCCGGAGCTGCCCCGCCCCGACGACGCGGTGCCCTACGCGGAGCTGCACGCGCACTCCAACTTCAGCTTCCTCGACGGCGCCAGCCACCCGGAGGAGTTGGCCGAGGAGGCCGCCCGGCTGGGGCTCACCGCGCTCGCCGTCACCGACCACGACGGCTTCTACGGCGTGGTGCGCTTCGCCGAGGCGGCCCGCGCGCTGCACCTGCCCACGGTCTTCGGCGCGGAGCTCTCCCTCGGCCTGCCCGGTCCCCAGAACGGCGAACCGGACCCGCACGGCGCGCATCTGCTGGTGCTGGCGCACGGCCACGAGGGGTACGCCCGGCTCGCCGCCACCATCGCCTGGGCCCAGCTGCGCGGCGGCGAGAAGGGCCGCCCGGTCTACGGCGAGTTGGAGGAGGTCGCCGCCGAGCTGCGCGACCACGTGCTGGTGCTCACCGGCTGCCGCAAGGGGCACGTGCCCGGCGCGCTGCTCACCGAGGGCGTCGACGCGGCGGCCCGGGAGCTGGAGCGGCTCACCGCGCTCTTCGGCGCCGAGACGGTGGCCGTGGAGCTGACCGACCACGGTCACCCGCTCGACGCCGACCGCAACGACGCGCTGGCCGAGCTGGCCGCCGCGGCGGGGTTGCCCACGGTGGCCACCAACAACGTGCACTACGCCACCCCGGGGCGGCGCCGGCTGGCCACCACCGTGGCGGCGGTGCGGGCCCGGCGCAGCCTGGACGAGATCGACGGCTGGCTGCCCGCCGCCGCGACCGCCCACCTGCGCAGCGGCGCGGAGATGGCGGCGCGGTTCGCCGCGTACCCGGGGGCGGTGGCCCGGGCCGCCGAGTTCGGCGCGGAACTCGCCTTCGACCTGCAACTGGTCGCGCCGCAGCTGCCGGCGTACCCGGTGCCGCCGGGGCACACCGAGATGAGCTGGCTGCGTCACCTCACCATGGCCGGCGCCCGGGAGCGCTACGGCCCGCCCGAGGCGCACCCGGAGGCGTACGCGCAGCTGGAGCACGAGCTGCGGATGATCTCCGACCTCGGCTTCCCCGGCTACTTCCTGGTGGTCTACGACATCGTCGCGTTCTGCCGCGAGCAGGACATCTACTGCCAGGGCCGGGGTTCGGCGGCCAACTCGGCGGTCTGCTACGCGCTGCGGATCACCAACGTGGACGCGGTGCGGCACCGGCTGCTCTTCGAGCGGTTCCTCGCCCCCGAGCGGGACGGCCCGCCCGACATCGACGTGGACATCGAGTCGGACCGCCGGGAGGAGGTGATCCAGCATGTCTACGCCCGGTACGGCCGGGAGCACACCGCCCAGGTCGCCAACGTCATCTCCTACCGGCCGCGGTCGGCGGTGCGGGACGTGGCCAAGGCGTTCGGCTTCTCGCCCGGGCAGCAGGACGCCTGGAGCAAGCAGATCGACCGCTGGGGCTCGGTCGCGGCGGTCGACGTGGAGGACATCCCGGAGCAGGTGGTGGCGTACGCGAACGAGCTGCAGACGTTCCCCCGGCACCTGGGCATCCACTCCGGCGGCATGGTGATCTGCGACCGGCCGGTGATCGAGGTCTGCCCGGTGGAGTGGGGGCGGATGCCCGGCCGCAGCGTGCTCCAGTGGGACAAGGACGACTGCGCGGCCGTCGGCCTGGTCAAGTTCGACCTGCTCGGCCTCGGCATGCTCTCCGCGCTGCACTACGGCTACGACCTGATCGGGATGAGCCTGGACCTGGGCGACATGACCCTGGACGACCCCGAGGTCTACGACATGCTCTGCCGGGCCGACTCGGTCGGCGTGTTCCAGGTGGAGAGCCGCGCCCAGATGGCCACCCTGCCCCGGCTCAAGCCCCGCGAGTTCTACGACCTGGTGGTGGAGGTGGCGCTGATCCGGCCGGGCCCGATCCAGGGCGGCTCGGTGCACCCGTACATCCGGCGCAAGAACGGCCAGGAGCCGGTGACCTTCGCGCACCCGCTGATGCGCAACGCGCTGGAGAAGACCCTCGGCGTGCCGCTGTTCCAGGAGCAGCTCATGCAGCTCGCCATCGACCTGGCCGGCTTCGACGCGGCCGGGGCGGACCAGCTGCGCCGGGCCATGGGGGCGAAGCGCTCGGTGGAGCGGATGGCGCAGATCGCCGACCGGCTCTACGCCGGGATGGCCGAGCGGGGCATCACCGGCGAGCTGGCCGACGACGTCTACCGCAAGCTCACCGCGTTCGCCAGCTACGGCTTTCCGGAGAGCCACGCCATGAGCTTCGCTTACCTGGTGTACGCCAGCTCCTGGCTGAAGCGCTACCACCCGGGCCCGTTCCTGGCCGCGCTGCTCAACGCCCAGCCGATGGGCTTCTACTCGCCGCAGACCCTGGTCGACGACGCCCGCCGGCACGGCGTCGAGGTCCGCCGGCCGGACATCAACGCCAGCGGCGCGAAGGCGGTCCTGGAGTCCACGCCGGAAACCCGGTGGGGGAGCCAGCCGGGCGAGCCGCCGCACGCCTGGGGGCTGGGCGGCCCGGCGGTCCGGCTGGGGCTGTCGGGCGTGCGTACCCTCGGCGACGAGGTGGCCGAGCGGATCGAGGCGGAGCGGACGGCCCACGGGCCGTACCGGGACATGCCGGACCTGGCCCGCCGGGTCGGCCTGACCGCGGCGCACCTGGAGGCGCTGGCCACCGCGGACGCCTTCGCCTGTTTCGGGCTGACCCGGCGGCAGGCCCTCTGGGCCGCCGGCGCGGCGGCGCAGGACCGGCCAGGGCGGCTGCCCGGCACGGTGACCGGCACGACTCCGCCCACCCTGCCCGGGATGGAGGCGGTGGACCGCCTGGTCGCCGACGTCTGGGCCACCGGCCTGTCCCCGGAGAGCCACCCGGCCCGGTTCATCCGGGAGCGGCTGGACGCCCTCGGCGCGGTGCCGATCGCCCGGCTGGGCCGGGTGGAGCCCGGGCAGCGGATCCGGGTCGGCGGGATCGTCACCCACCGGCAGCGGCCGGCGACCGCCGGCGGGGTCACCTTCCTCAACCTGGAGGACGAGACCGGCATGCTCAATGTCACTTGCTCCCCGGGGCTCTGGCAGCGCTACCGTCGAATCGCCCGCACCAGCGGCGCGCTGGTGGTGCGGGGCCGGTTGCAGCGGCACGAGGGCGTCACGAGCCTCACCGCGGACCGGCTGGACGCGATCGAGCCGCCCGTCACGCCGGCGTCCCGGGATTTCCGCTGAGTGGAGTGATCCACATTACGGTTTCCGGGCCCCGGAGGCGGGAGACTCCCGGCACGGGTGGGCAGAGTGGCCCACCCGGGTATGGGGGATGAACCGATGACCTTTCACAGCACGTACCCCGGTGGCGTGGCCAACGCCCGGCGGACCCGGCTGGGCGCCGGTTGGGCGCCCACCCACGAGGTGGAGCCGCGGGAATATCAGGTGACCGACGGACCGGTGGCCAACGCCCAGCGGTCCCGCGCCGAGGAGGATCCCGCCGGCGGTGGCGAGTCCTGACCCCGGGCCCGGGGGTGACTAGGCTCGGCGGCGTGGACCGGACCCGAACCCTGACCCCCCGCACCGCCGTCATCTGGGCGGTGCTCCGGGCCGAGCTGGACCGGCGGGCCGGCGAACGGCTCACCGTCCTCGACGTCGGCGGCGGGACCGGCGGCTTCGCCGTCCCGCTCGCCGAGGCCGGCCACCGGGTCACCGTCGTCGACGCCAGCCCCGACGCGCTCGCCGCGCTGACCCGCCGGGCCGCCGAGGCCGGGGTCGCCGAGCGGGTACGCGCCGTGCAGGGCGACGGCGACGCCCTCGCCGGGCTGGTCGAGCCGGCCACCGCCGACCTGGTGCTCTGCCACTCGGTGCTGGAGGTCGTCGACGACCCCGCCCCGGTGGTCGCCGCGCTGGCCGCCGCCCTGCGCCCCGGTGGCGCGGCCAGCGTGCTGGTCGCCGGCCGGGCCGCCGCCGTGCTGGCCCGGGCCATGAACGGCCACCTGGACGTGGCCGCCGCCCTCGCCACCGACCCGGCCGGCACCGCCGGCCCCCGGGACACCCTGCGCCGCCGCTACGACGCCGACGGCGCCACCGCACTGCTCGCCGCCGCCGGTCTCGCCGTCGAGGAGATCCACGGCGTACGCGTGCTCGCCGACCTGCTCCCGGCCGCCGTGGCGGACGGCCAGCCGGCCGCCCTGGTCGAGCTGGAACGGGCCCTGGCCGCCCGGCCGCCGTACCGCGACCTCGCCGCCCAGCTGCACCTGTTCGCCCGCCGCCCGGCATGACCGGCCCGGCCGTGGACCCGCTCGACCGGGTCGCGCCCCGCTACGGCGGCGGCAGCCTGGCCGACGTGCTGCCCAGCGCGCTCGCACTGCTCGGCGTGCCCGGCGCCGCCGACCTGCTCGGCCTGACGCCCCGGCTGGCCGGGGTACGCCGGATCGCCGTGCTGCTGGTCGACGGGCTCGGCTGGTACCAGATCCCCACCGCCGCCCCGTACGCGCCGACGCTCGCCGGGCTGGCCGCCACGGTCGGCGTCCCGCTCACCGCCGGTTTCCCCTCCACCACCCCGACCAGCCTGGTCAGCCTCGGCACAGGCACCCCGTCCGGCGCGCACGGGGTGCTCGGCTTCAAGGTGCGGGTGCCCGGCACCGACCGGGTGCTCAGCCACATCGAGTGGGCCGGCGACCCGGAGCCGCTGCGCTGGCAGCCCGTCGCCACCTGGTACGAGCGGGCCCGCGCCGCCGGGGTGGCGGTCACCGTGGTCAGCCGCCCCGAGTACGGCGGCAGCGGCCTCACCCTGGCCGCGAACCGCGGCGGCGACTACCGGGGCGCGGCCGGCGCCGACGCGGTCGCCGAGCGGATGCTCGCCGCCCTGTCGGCCGGTGCCGGGCCGACACTGGTCTCCGGCTACCACCCCGACCTGGACCGGCACGGGCACCTCAGCGGCGTGGACTCCGCGCCGTGGCGGCTGGCCGCCGCCGAGGTGGACCGGCTGCTCGCCCGGCTGGTCGACGGGCTGCCGCCGGACGCCGCGCTGCTGGTCACCGCCGACCACGGGCAGCTGAACGTGCCCGACGGGCACCGGATCGACCTGGACACCGACCCTCGGCTGCGGGCCGGCGTCCGGGTGGTGGCCGGCGAGCCCCGGGTCCGCTACCTGCACGTCCAGCCGGGCGCCACGGCCGACGTGGTGGCCGCCTGGTCGGCGGTGCTGGACGGCGCCGCGCGGGTGCTGACCCGGGCGGAGGCGGTGGCCACCGGCTGGTTCGGCTCCGTGCCGGAGGCGCACCTGGGCCGGATCGGCGACGTGGTGGTGGTCTGCCACGGCACGTACGCGGTGGTCGCCACCCGCTCGGAGAAGCCGATCGAGTCCCGGCTGGTCGCCTACCACGGCGCGGACACCGCGGCCGAGATGACGATCCCGCTCCTGATGGTTCGCGGCTGACCGCCCCGGGCGGGACTGTCGGACCGGGCGGCTAGCCTGCGGGGATGGGCCGCAGCCAGTCGTTGCCCCGGGGCGGTGATCCGCGCTTCGGGCCGGACGCCGACGACACCGACTGCCCGATCCTGCACGTCGACATGGACGCCTTCTTCGCCTCGGTCGAGGTGCGCCGCCGCCCCGAGCTGCGCGGCCAGCCGGTCGTGGTGGGCGGGATCGGGCCGCGCGGTGTCGTCAGCTCGGCCAGCTACGAGGCCCGCCGCTTCGGCGTCCGCAGCGCCATGCCCACCGCCCGGGCCCGGGCGCTCTGCCCGCAGGCGGTCTACCTGCCGCCCGACTTCACCGCCTACTCGGCGGCGTCCCGGGCGGTCATGCGGATCTTCCGCGACGTCACCCCGCTGGTCGAGCCGCTCTCGCTGGACGAGGCGTTCCTCGACGTGGCCGGCGCCCGGCGGCTCTTCGGCGCCCCCACCGAGATCGCCCGGCTGATCCGCCGCCGGGTGGCCGAGGAGCAGGAGCTGACCTGCTCGGTCGGGGTGGCGCCGAGCAAGTTCGTGGCCAAGCTCGGCTCCACCCGGGCCAAGCCGGACGGCCTGCTCGTCGTGCCCGCCGCCCGGGTGCTGGAGTTCCTGCACCCGCTGCCGGTGGCCGCGCTGTGGGGGGTGGGGGAGCGGTCCGCCGAGGCCCTGCACCGGCTCGGCCTGCGCACCGTGCGCGACCTGGCCGAGGCGTCGCCGGGCCTGCTCCGCCGGGCGGTGGGCGAGGCGTCCGCCGGCCACCTGCACGAGCTGGCCTGGGGGCGGGACCCGCGCCGGGTCTCCCCGGAGCACGTGGAGAAGTCGATCGGCGCCGAGGTCACCTTCGACACCGACGTCACCGACCCGGCGGAGATCCGGCGCGCGCTGCTCGCCCTGGCCGAGAAGGCCGGCGCCCGGCTGCGCGCGGCGGGCCAGGTCGGGCGCACCGTGTCGCTGAAGGTCCGGTTGGCCGACTTCCGCACGGTGAGCCGCTCCCGCACGCTCGGTGTGCCCACGGACACCGCCCGGGAGATGTTCGACACGGCCTGGGCGCTCTGGACCGCCCTGGCCCCCGGCGAGCCGGTCCGCCTGGTCGGCGTCCGGATGGAGGGGCTGGCCGCTGCGGAGGAGACGCCGCAGCAGCTCACCCTGGGTGCGCCCGAGCGCGGCTGGCGGGAGGCGGAGGCGGCGGCCGACGCGGCGGCCGCCCGATTCGGGCGGTCCGTCATAGGTCCGGCCAGCCTTCTCGGGAAGCGTGATCCCCGGCGAGTCGAAAAACCGACCCGGCCGTAGGTCGTCCCGCTTTCCGACGCGCGGGCCCCCTCGTAGACTTGCGGGTAAGCAGCCGGTTGGCTGCCACGGTCTGTCGGCCCGCCCGGGTCGACCAATGTGACCGGGGAGGAGTGCCGTGCCGCTCTCGGAGCACGAGCAGCGGCTGTTCGAGCAGATCGAGCGGTCGCTTGCCGAGGACCCCAAATTCGCCTCGGCCGTGCGCGCCAGCGACCCGCGTTTCCACGCGCGGCGTCGCGTGCTCGTCGCTGCCGGCGTGGTCATCGCTGGTCTGGCCCTGTTGATCTACGGTGCCGTGATCAAGACGCCCCCGCTGGCCGTGGCGGGCTTTGTCGTCATGCTGGCCTCGTTGGGCTACGCGGTGCAGTCGCACCGCCGATCCCAGTCGCCCGACCTGCACGTGGTCGGCGGCACGACGAGCCGTCGTCGTCCCCGTGGCCGCAGCGGCCGCCGGGGCTCCTTCCTCGACCGGATGGAGGACCGCTGGCGGCAGCGCCCGGAGGGCCACCGCTGAGCACGTCCCGCCCCTGAGGGGCGGGCCCGCGCGACGGCGACCTCGCCGGGCACCGCCCGGCGAGCGTGGCCGCTTCCGCGCGCCCCGATCCAACCGGCCCCACGCCGCCCCCCACGCCCCAACGCCGCGTTGATCAAGAGGTTTGCGTCGGCGCGGGCCCGTTTCCTGACGCAAACTTCTTGATCAACGCGTGCCTGAGCCAGGACGGGGGGCCGGGTTCGGGACCCGGTCCGGCCTGCCGGCGGGGGAGCGCCGGCAGGCGGAACCGGGTCAGCGGGCCGGTCGGCCCGCCAGGAGACGACGCGGGTCCCAGCGCAGCATCCGCTGCCGCACCTGCCCGGTCGTGGTGACCAGTCGGGTCGAGCGTTCGGTCAGGGCGGTCCGCCAGCGCAGCAGCACCGACGGCGGCAGCAGGGCCGCCAGCAGCCGGGTACGCCGGTCCGCCCGCGCCGCGAGGGCGCCCCGCACCGATCGCAGGGCCGGCTGCAGCTCGTCGCCGGTCAGCGGGTCGCGGGCGTAACGGGCCCGCTCCTCGGCCCGCCCCAGCAGCCGGACCCCCGTCACCGCGCCGGCATCCTCGACCAGCGTTTCCCGAACCAGCCGCTCGGCGGTCGTCCGGGGGGTCTCCGTCAGGTCCACCCGGACGTGGAAGTCGACAAGCGTGTCCAGCAGCTCGTCCCAGGCAGCGTGCGCGTCCGCGCGGGCCCGGTCGGCGTCCACGCCGACCACGATCTCGCGCGCCTCGCCCCGCTGCCCGGGCACGGCGGCCAGGGTGGTGGCCGCGGGCACGGCCGCCCGGGCGCGCCGGCGCCGCCGCAGCGCGGAGCGGCGCAGGGCCGGCACGGCGAGCAGCACCAGCAGGGCGAGCACGCCGGCCACCCACCACGGCCAGACCGGGCTCTGCCGGGTCGGACCGCTGTCGCCGACGGCCAGGCCCTGGTCGGCGTCCTTGTCGAGGCGGTCCGGGTCCTCCGCGCCGGTCGACGGGTCGACGCCCTCGGGAGCGGCGGTGCTCCCCGGCACCGGCGTGACGTCCTCCGGGGCGTCGGTGTCCGGCGCCCAGGCCGAGCGGACCGACCCCTGGACGCTCGCCGCCGGGGTGGCGTCGAACGGCACCCAGCCGATGTCGGCGAAGAAGACCTCGGTCCACGCGTGCAGGTTCTTGTTGGTCAGCACGTAGGTGCCACCGCCGGCGTTGCTGCCGTTGCTGAAGCCGAACGCCACCCGGGCCGGGATGCCGGCCGCCCGGACCAGCCACGCCATCGCCGCGGCGTACTGCTGGCAGAAGCCCACCTTGGTGGCGAGGAAGTCAGTGATGTCCTCCCCGCTGGTGCCGTTGCGGGTCGACAGGGAGTAGGTGAACCCGTTCTCCACCGAGAAGTAGTCGTAGATCGCCCGGACCTTGTCGTAGTCGTTCGTGCGGCCCTCGGTGAGCTGGTCGACGAGCCGCTCGACCGTGCGGACGACCGGCGTGGTGGTCTGCTGCCGCAGCACGGGGTCGTCGGCCGGCAGGGACGGCGCGGCGCGCAGCGCCGCCGGGCTGAACGTCGAGCGGACGTAGTCGAACGCGTAGCGCTTGCCCCGGGAGCTCTCCCGGTTGGAGAAGACGATCTGCAGATTCGTGTCGTAGAGCCAGCTGCCGCTCAGGTCGTCGGTCTTCACCGGCTCCGAGTAGACCGGCAGCAGCGGCATGGTGAGGTTCTTGGTCACCTCGACGCTGGCCCGGTAGCGCTGCTGCGTCACGCCCCGGCGGTCGCGCTCCGTCGGGTCCGGCAGGTTCCGGTTGGCCGGCCGCCCGGTGGGGACCCGCACCCGGAAGCCGTCCGGCCGCAGCTCGTCGGCCACCCCGAAGCGCAGGTAGAACGGGGCCGGCTCGTTGGTGGTCACCTTGACCAGATCGGTCACCTCGGTCTGGTTGAGCTGGCCACTGAGCGCGGCGAAGAGGTCGATCCGGCCGGGGCTGCCGCCCTGGCCCGGCCGCCCGTTGCCGGTGCCCGTGCCGTCGCCGACGGCGCTCATGAGCCCGCCGGTCATCCCGGGCACCGCCAGCGGCAGGGCCACCGCCAGCACCACCCCGACCACGGCCAGCCGGCGGCCCGCCGCGGCCAGCGGCGACGCCTCCCAGACGTCGACGTCGCGCCCCTCGCCGGTGAACCGGCGGCCGAACCGGCGTACGCGGTCGACGTTGTCGGTGACCAGCAGCCACAGGTAGCCGCAGGCGCCCACCACGAACGGGGTGGCGGGGACGCTGTCCACGTAGACCGCCACGGGCACCGAGTAGATGGCCAGCATGGGCAGCCCGGCCAGCGCCGGGCGGCGCAGCCCGACGGTGAGCACGTCGACGACCACCGCCACCACGCCGATGCCGAGCACGGCGAGGAAGAGCAGCGAGTCCACGTCCGGCACCTGCACGCCGTAGGAGCGCATGTCCGACAGCGACTCGTGCAGCAGGTCGCCGAAGTGGGCGAAGGTGGCCGGGGTGGGCACGAACGCGAAGAACTCGGTGCCGCCCGGGAAGACCCAGGTCAGGCCGAGCGTGAGACCGGCCAGCATGGCCAGCACCTGGCCCCACAGCGGCGCCCGGGCCAGCCGGCTCAGCGCGGCCGCGCCGGCCACCACGGCGACCACGATGGCCGCCTGGACGAGCCAGGTCCAGCGCTCGAAGATCGCCGACAGCGGGGCCGCCGCCAGCAGGGTCGCCGCCGCGGCGACGAACCCGAGGTTGCGGTGCGCGGTCACGAATCCACCCTTCCGGTCATCGCACGCCTCCGGCCACCGTCTCGGCCAGCGCCGCCCGCAGCGCGAAGCCCTGCGACCCGCGGCCCGCCTGCGGCCAGAGCATCGGCAGCCGGTTGCCGTGCTCCACCCCGATGACCCGCCAGCCGCTCTGCAGCAGGGCGAGCGCGGCGGCGCCGTGCGCGTGCTCCGCCTCGGCCCGGGCCTTCGGCGGCAGGTTCAACCACGTGTTGCTGTCGAGCAGGAACGCCACGCAGGTGGCGCCGTTGCCGCGCAGCCCGGCCAGCAGCTCGGCCTCGGCGGTGCCGAGCGTGCCGAGGAGCGCGATGATCAGGCCGCCGTCGGACCGCTGCCGGACCTGCTGCACCAGCGTGGTCAGCTCGCCGCGCTTGTCGAGGTGCACCTCGGCGAGGTGGTCGAGGAGCAGCCCCTCCCCGCCGGCCTCGGTGGCGTCGACGTCCGCGCCGGAACCGGTGACCAGGCGCAGCTTGTAGCCGGCCTGCCGCAGGTGCACCGCGATGCTGGCGGCCGTCGACACCGCCCACTCGAAGCTCGCGGTCGGCCCCTCGCCCCGGTGCCCGGCGGCCCGGGTGTCCAGCACCACGGTGGCCCGGCTCTCCCAGGGCTGCTCCTCCCGGCGCACCATCAGCTCGCCGGTGCGGGCCGTCGACTTCCAGTGCACCCGGCGCAGGTCGTCGCCCATCCGGTACTCCCGGGTGGCCGCGTCGTCCTCGCCGTGCACCGCCACCGAGCGGGCCCGGCTGTCGCCGCTGCCCGCGTACTCGCCGGGGAGGCGGACCGGTGGCAGCGAAGTGACCTGCGGGATCACCGTGAGGTGGTCGGTGCTGGGGAAGGCCCGGCTCAGCTCGCAGAGCCCGAACGGGTCGGTCAGCCGGATCACCAGCGGCCCGACCTCGTAGCGGCCGCGCACGTCGGCCCGGACCGTGTAGGCCACCGAGCTGGCCTGGTGGGCGCCGAGGCGCTCCAGCACCACCCGCGGGCGGCTGCCGAGCGCGTAGGGCAGCCGGTCCTCCAGCAGCAGGGTGCCGGTGGGCAGCCGGGACAGGTTCTGCAGCCGCAGCACCACCCGCGAGTTGGCCCCGACCGGCACCCGGTGCGGCTCCAGGGACCGGTTGCACGCCAGCTTGTAGCGGCTGCGCCCGACGTAGGCCGCCGCGAGCAGCGGCAGGATGGCGAGCAGGACGGCCACCCGGAGCAGGTCCTTCTCGCCCAGGATGGCGGCGGAGATCGCGGCGGCCACCGCGGCCGCCAGGAAGGATCGGCCGCGGGTGGTCAGCCCTCGCAGCCCGTCGCGCACCTCACGGCCTCCGCGGCTCGTACGGCCCGCGACCGGTGGTGCCGGGCCGGGTGTCGTAGGGGGAGCGCTTGCGGTCGTGCGGGAGCGGCAGGCGGTGCACCAGCTCGGCGACGATCGCGTCGGTGGTGCGCCGGGCCAGCTGCGCGTCGGCGGTCGGGATGATCCGGTGCGCCAGCACCGGCACCGCGAGGGCCTGGAGGTCGTCGGGCAGGACGTAGTCGCGGCCTTCCAGGGCGGCCACCGCGCGGGCGGTGCGCAGCAGCTGGAGGGTGGCCCGCGGGGACGCGCCGAGCCGCAGGTCGGGTGCCTCGCGGGTGGCGGTGACCAGGTCGATGGCGTACTGCTTCACGGCGTCGGCGACGTGCACCTGCCGGACGTGGCCGATCAGCCGGCGGACGGTGACCGCGTCGGAGACCGGCCGCAGCTCGTTCAGGGGGTCGGTGCCGCCGTGGCCGTCCAGCATGGCCAGCTCGGCGCCCGCGTCCGGGTAGCCCATCGCGATCCGGGCGGTGAACCGGTCGCGCTGCGCCTCCGGCAGCGGGTAGGTCCCCTCCATCTCGATCGGGTTCTGCGTCGCGATCACCATGAACGGGGTCTGCAACTGGTAGGTCACGCCGTCGACGGTGACCTGCCGCTCCTCCATGCACTCCAGCAGCGCCGACTGGGTCTTCGGCGAGGCCCGGTTGATCTCGTCGCCGACGACCAGGTTGGCGAAGACGGCGCCCGGGCGGAACTCGAAGTCGTGCGTCTCCTGGTTGTAGACGCTGACACCGGTGACGTCGCTGGGCAGCAGGTCGGGGGTGAACTGGATGCGGCGCACCGAGCAGTCGATCGACCGGGCCAGCGCCTTGGCCAGCTTGGTCTTGCCGACGCCCGGCACGTCCTCGATCAGGAGGTGGCCCTCGGCGAGCAGCACCGCCAGGGCGAGCCGGACGGTGGCCGTCTTGCCCTCGATGACCTGCTCGATGTTGGCCACGATGGCCTCGCTGGCGGCGCGGAACTCGTCGTGCGGCAGCAGACCGCCCACCTCGTCCCAGGTCTGTTGTGTCACGGGCCTCCTCCTCGTCGCCGGACGGCAGCTCTGAATAGAGCACCTGGACCCGCCGTTGGGTTCGCGACGCCGAGCCTCTTCTGCCGCAAGAATCTCACTGGTCTCTCAGGCTAACCATGTTTCTCGTTGTCGCCGACCCCCGCAGGCCGTCGGCCGGTTACGCCCGGAATATTCGCCGGACCGGGGGACGTGTGGCCGGCTCGCCCCCGGGTAGCCCCGCTCCGGCTCCGGTGCCGGGAGCGGCGGGGAGGGAGGTGGGCCGGTGCGCTCGGATCGGGACATCTACGGGGACACCGGTGACGGCGGGGTCCGGCTGGGCGGCGGCGCGGCCCGCTGGCACCTGTACGACGACCACGTGCACCTCACGCCCCACCACACCGGCGGCCGGCTGGCCCGCTTCGACGCCGAGCTGCTGCCCTTCGTCGAGGACCTGGACGCCTGCGCGCTGGCCGTGATCGACATGCAGAACGACTTCTGCTCCCCGGGCGGCTGGACGGACCGCTCGGGGCTGGACCACACCGCCTGCCGGCAGGCGATCCCCGGGGCGGTACGTGCCGTGGAGGCCGCCCGGCGGCACGGCATGCCGGTCATCTGGATCTACTGGCACAACCGGCCCGACCTGCGGAACCTGGGCGCCCCGACGCTCTGGTCGTTCAAGCACCGCAGGGACCAGGCCGGCATCGGTCAGGAACTGGACCGGGGGCGGGTGCTGACCGAGGGGTCCTGGGGCGCCGCGCTGGTCGACGAGTTGGCGGCGCTGGCCGGCCCGGACGACATCCACGTGGCGAAGTTCCGGATGAACGGCTTCCACGGCACCCAGCTCGACCAGGTGCTGCGCACCCAGGGGCTGCGCACCCTCTTCCTGTCCGGGGTCAACGTCGACCAGTGCGTGAGCACCACCATGGAGGACGCCTACTTCCGGGACTACGCGGCGGTACTGCTGACCGACGCCACGGCCACCTCCAGCCCCGGCTACTGCAAGGACGCCGTCGTCTTCAACGCCCAGCAGTGCTGGGGTTTCACCACGGACACGGAGCGGTTCGCCGCGGCCGGCTGACGGCTCGGGCGTCCCACCTGCTGGTGGCGGTCGCGTCGCCGGATCCGGCGGAGGGGTACACTGCCGTTCATGGCCGGAGTCTTCCTGCTTCTTACCGAGCCGTGCTGATGCGCTGAGCGCGCGACAGCACGGCGGCCCCTCCTGCGCGAGGGGCTTTTTTGTGCCCGCAGCAGACCTCCCATATCCGACATGACCCGCGCCGAGGAGACACGCCATGAGTGAGGCAGCCGCACCGGCGACCGACATCCCCCCGTTCCGGTACACCGCCGCCCTGGCCGAGGAGATCGAGCACCGCTGGCAGGACACCTGGGAGCGGGAGGGCACCTTCCACGCGCCGAACCCGGCCGGCCCGCTGGCCGACCCGACCCACCCGCGCGCGGGCGCCGAGAAGCTGTACGTGCTCGACATGTTCCCCTACCCCTCGGGCGCCGGCCTGCACGTCGGCCACCCGCTGGGCTACATCGGCACCGACTGCTACGCCCGCTACCAGCGGATGGCCGGGCGCAACGTGCTGCACGCGATGGGCTTCGACGCGTTCGGCCTGCCCGCCGAGCAGTACGCGGTGCAGACCGGCACCCACCCCCGGACGACCACCGTGGCCAACATCGAGCGGTACAAGGAGCAGCTGCGCCGGCTGGGGCTGGGCCACGACGAACGGCGGTCGGTGGCGACCATCGACACCGACTTCTACCGCTGGACCCAGTGGATCTTCCTGCAGGTCTTCAACTCCTGGTACGACGCGGACGCCAGGAGGGCCCGCCCGATCGCCGAGCTGATCGCCGAGTTCGAGGGCGGCACCCGCCCCACCCCGGACGGCCGGCCGTGGGCCGAGCTGACCGTGGGCGAGCGGCGGAAGATCGTCGACGACCACCGGCTGGCGTACGTCTCGGAGGCGCCGGTGAACTGGTGCCCGGGCCTGGGCACCGTGCTGGCCAACGAGGAGGTCACCGCCGACGGCCGCTCCGAGCGGGGCAACTTCCCGGTCTTCAAGCGGAACCTGAAGCAGTGGATGATGCGGATCACCGCGTACGGGGACCGGCTGCTGGAGGACCTGGACACGCTGGACTGGCCCGAGCCGATCAAGCTGCAGCAGCGCAACTGGATCGGCCGGTCGACCGGCGCGCACATCGACTTCCCGACCGAGCGCGGCCCGGTCCGGGTGTTCACGACCCGGCCGGACACCGTCTTCGGCGCCACCTACATGGTGCTGGCCCCCGAGCACGAGCTGGTCGACGTGCTGGTGCCGGCCGCCTGGCCGGAGGGGACCCGGGACGCCTGGACCGGCGGGCACGCCAGCCCGCGGGCCGCCGTCGAGGCGTACCGGAAGGCCGCCGCGGCCAAGACCGACGTGGAGCGGCAGGCGGAGACCAAGGAGAAGACCGGCGTCTTCGTGGGCGCCTGGGCGACCAACCCGGTCACCGGCGGGCAGATCCCGATCTTCATCGCCGACTACGTGCTGGCCGGCTACGGCACCGGCGCGATCATGGCGGTGCCCGCCCAGGACGAGCGGGACTGGGAGTTCGCCGAGGTCTTCGACCTGCCGATCGTGCGCACCGTGCAGCCGGCGGAGGGCTTCGACGGCAAGGCGTGGACCGGCGAGGGCCCGGCCGTCAACAGCGCGGCGCCCGACCGGGGCCTGGACCTGAACGGCCTGGGGGTGGCCGACGCCAAGGCGCGGATCATCGAGTGGCTGGAGGCCAACGGCCACGGCGCCGGCGCGGTCACCTGGCGGCTGCGGGACTGGCTGTTCTCCCGGCAGCGCTACTGGGGCGAGCCGTTCCCGATCGTCTACGACGAGACGGGGGCGCCCATCGCGCTGCCCGAGTCGATGCTGCCGGTCGAGCTGCCCGAGGTGGACGACTTCTCGCCGAAGACGTTCGACCCGGAGGACGCCGACAGCAACCCGGAGACCCCGCTGTCCCGGCGGCGCGACTGGGTGGAGGTGGAGCTGGACCTGGGTGACGGGCCGAAGCGCTACACCCGGGAGACCAACGTGATGCCGCAGTGGGCCGGCTCCTGCTGGTACGAGCTGCGCTACCTGGACCCGACCGACTCGCGGCGCTTCGCCGAGCCGGAGAACGAGGCGTACTGGATGGGGCCGCGCGGCGCGGGCGACTGCGGGGGCACCGACCTGTACGTCGGCGGCGCCGAGCACGCCGTGCTGCACCTGCTGTACGCCCGCTTCTGGCACAAGGTGCTGTACGACCTTGGCCACGTCTCGTCCTTCGAGCCGTTCCGCCGGCTGTTCAACCAGGGCTACATCCAGGCGTACGCGTTCACCGACCCGCGCGGCGCCTACGTGCCCGCCGAGGAGGTCGTCGAGGTCGACGGCCGGTACTTCCACGGCGAGACCGAGGTCCGGCGCGAGTACGGCAAGATGGGCAAGTCCCTGAAGAACGTCGTCACTCCGGACGACATGTGCGCGGCGTACGGCGCGGACACCTTCCGGGTGTACGAGATGTCGATGGGTCCGCTGGAGGTGTCCCGCCCCTGGGAGACCCGGGCGGTGGTCGGCTCGTACCGGTTCCTGCAGCGGGTCTGGCGGGCGGTGGTCGACGAGCGGACCGGCGCGCTGCGGGTCACCGACGCGCCGGCCGACGAGGCCACCCGGCGGCTGCTGCACAAGGTGATCGACGGGGTCCGCGGCGACATGGAGGCGATCCGGTTCAACACCGCGATCGCCAAGCTGATCGAGCTGACCAACGGGCTGACCCGGCTGGCCGAGACGCCGCGCGAGGTGGCCGAGCCGCTGGTGCTGATGGTGGCCCCGTTCGCCCCGCACATCGCCGAGGAGCTGTGGCGGCGGCTGGGCCACGACACCTCGCTGGCGTACGCGGACTTCCCGACCGCCGACCCCGCGCTGCTGGTCGCCGAGACGGTGACCTACCCGGTGCAGGTCAACGGCAAGGTCCGGGGCCGGGTGGAGGTGGCCGCCGACGCGTCCGAGGACGACGTCCGGTCGGCCGCCCTGGAGGCCGTCGCCGGCGCGCTGGCCGGCAAGGAGCCGCGCAAGGTCATCGTGGTGACGGGCCGGATGGTCTCGGTCGTCGCCTGACCGTGGGGTCCATCGGAGGCGCGTCCCGCGTTCGGGGCGCGCCTCCGGCGCCTTCCGGTCACGCGGCGGCGAGCGTCGCCTCGACCGTCGCGCGGTGCCGGCACAGCCAGCCGTGCCAGTCGCGTACCGCGTCGACCGCGCCCGCCGCCCGCAGCCGGCGCATGCCCGGCTCGTCCCGGTCGGCGCCGGCGTCGATGCCCCGCCAGGTGCCGTCGAGCTGGTCGAGCATGACGGCGACCAGTTCGCCCCGGGGCAGGGCCACCCCGGGGGCTGCCGCCTCGTAGGCGTCGCACAGCAGCCGGCAGCGCCGGGCCAGCTCGGCCGGGTCGGCGTCGCCGCCCAGCGCGGCCCAGTGCCAGCCGGCGAACGCCACGTCCTCGATCCGCCGGCCGGGTCCGGCCAGGTCCCAGTCCAGGAACGCCACCGGCAGCGGCCCGGCCGGGGCGTCCCGGTAGACCGTGTTCTTGGGCGACAGGTCCCGGTGGCAGACCGTCTCCGCCGTGCCGGCCAGCGGGCTCCCGGCGCACGCGTCGTGCAGCGCCCGGATCAGCTCGGCCAGCCCGGTGAGGGCCCGGTCGGCGAAGAAGGCCGGATCCTCCCGGTCCCGCCAGGGCACCCGCCCGGCGAGGTGGGTGAGCACCTGCCGGCCCTGCTCGTCCACCCCGAGGTGGCGCGGCGCCAGGCCGGGCGCGGCCGTGGCCAGGTGCCGCAGCAGGGCCGTCACGAACGTGGCCCGGGCCGGGGGAGTGCGGCGTACGGTGTCGCCGATCCGGATCACCTCGGTGACGAAGCCGCCGGGCAGCCGCTCCTCCGCGGCGGCCATCTCAGCTCGGGCCCAGCCGGCGGTGCCGCTCCGCGCGCCACCAGCGGTGGATGATGAGCACGCTGGCGATCAGGCCCAGGCTGGCCGGGGCGGCGGCGTACCAGTTGATCGAGCCGGGGGAGCTGACCGCCGCGCCGATGGCCGCGTAGCCGATGGCGGTGGGTGCGGCGGCGATCACACTGCCGGCCAGGAACGGCAGCACCCGCGCCCCGGTGGTGCCGTAGCCGTAGCTGACCAGCCCGAACCCGGCGATCGGCAGCAGCCGGACGGTCATCACGCCGAACACGGTCTGCCGGGCGAACCAGCCGTCCAGCCGGGCCAGCCGGCCACGGATCCGCTCGGCGACGAACTGCCGGCCCAGCAGGCGACCGACCGCGAAGCCGAGCGCCGCCGCGAGCAGCGCCGCGCCGAGGGCGTACGCGGCGCCCTGCACCGGGCCGAAGATCGCCCCGGCGGCCAGCGTGACGAAGGTACGCGGGACCAGCGCCACGAGCAGCAGCGCGCCGCCCACCACGGCGGCGACCGGCGCGTACCCGCCGAGCGACTGGGCGAGCCGGGGCAGGTCGCCCGGGTCCGGGCGGGGGACCAGCAGCAGCGTGACCCCACACGCGGCGAGCAGCAGGAGCAGCAGCGCGAACCGGCGCGCCGACGGCTGCCGGAGCAACCGGACGAGCCGGCGGGTTCGTCGCCGCCACGGTCGGGCGGCGCCGATCATGCCCTCGCGGCGGCGGCCACCGCGGTGCGGCGCTCGGACCGGAGCCGGTCGGCCCACGTGTCGTCGAGCGGGGGGAGCTGGTGGACGCCGGTCGCCCAGCGCAGCAGCAGGTCGGCCAGGGCGGGGTTGCGGGCCAGCGCCGGCCCGTGCGAATAGGTGCCGAGCAGCTTGCCGCGCCAGGCGCCCTCGGTGGTGCCGTCGTTGCCGACCCCGGCCGTCACCCGGGCCAGCGGCGACACGCCGGGGCCGAGGTGGGTCCGCCCGCCGTGGTTCTCGAACCCGGTCAGGTAGGGGATCCCCAACCGCGGGTCGACCTCGCCGGCCAGCTCGCCGACCGCCCGGGCGGGACCCCGGTCGGAGGAGATGTCGAGCAGCTCCAGCCCGGTGCACCGGGTGCCCTTGGCGAAGAAGGAGGTGCCGAGCAGCTGGTAGCCGGCGCAGACGCCGAACACGACCGAGCCCTGGGCCACCGCCCGGTGCAGGCCGCCGTCGGCGATCAGCCGCTGCGCGCCCAGCGCCTGCGGGCCGTCCTCGCCGCCGCCGATCAGGTAGATGTCGGCGGTCGCGGGCAGCCGCTGGTCGGAGCGGACCTCCAGCACCTCGACCGGCATGCCGCGCAGCTGGGCCCGGCGGGCCAGGATCAGCGCGTTGCCCCGGTCGCCGTAGGTGGACAGCAGGTCGGGATAGATCCAGACGATGCGCAGGCTCTCAGTTGACACGGTCCAGCTCCGCTCGGATGTCCTGGAAGGCGGTGTAGTTGGCGATGACCTCGAGCCGGCCCGGCGGCACGGCCCGGACCGCGTCGTCGAAGGTCCGGACGTGCTGGAACGGCACGCCGTTGACGTCGAGCCGGACCGCCAGGTCGTACGCCCGGTCGCCGGTGATCAGCACCTGCCGGCCGCCCAGCGGGGAGAAGTCGACGTCGAACAGCCAGGAGGTGTCCATCCCGTCGGGGTCGCGCGCGTTGATGGAGAGCAGTGTCGGCGCCACGTCGGCCATGTCGAACGCCTCCAGCCAGCTGGCCGGGTTCTTGGCCAGCAGCAGCCGGATGTTGCGCCCGTCCCGGTCGACCTGGGCGTAGCGGCCGGCCACCGAGGTGACCGAGCCGAGCCGGGAGACCGCGTCGACGGGGCGTACCCCGAACTCGGCGGCGACCGCCAGCGCGGTGGCCGCGTTGCCGAGGTTGACCTTGCCGGGGAGCTGGAGCTGCACCTTGTGCCAGGCGCCGGTGGGGTCGAGCACCCCGTCGTCCTCGACGGTCCACTGCGGCTGGGGGCGGCGCAGCGGGCAGCCGGTGCACCACCACTGCTCGCCGGAGCGCTGGATGGTGGAGCCGCACTCGGGGCAGACCCAGGAGTCGTCGTGCCAGCGCTGCCCGGCGCTGAACCAGGTGACGTGGGGCGGGACGTGGCCCTGGGCCGGGTCGGCCGGCGGGGTGGCGGCCCACACCACCATCGGGTCGTCGGCGTTGGCGACCACCCGCACGTCGGTGTGCCGGACCAGCGCGGCGCGCCAGAGCTGCGCCATCATGGCGACCTCCTTGGCCCGGTCGAGCTGGTCGCGGGAGAGGTTGAGCAGCGCCACGACGTGCGGCTCGGTGGCCTCCAGCACCTGGGCGAGGTAGTGCTCGTCGACCTCCAGCACCGCGTAGGGGGTACTGCCGGCCTTGGCCAGCGCCGAGGTGTGCCCGGTGGGCATGTTGGCGCCGAAGGAGTTGGTGGCGACCCGGCCGAGCACGCCCACGGCGGCGGTGGTGAGCCGGGTGGTCGTGGTCTTGCCGTTGGTGCCGGACACCAGGGCGATGGCGCGGCCGGTCGACAGGTGGGCGAGCAGGTCCGGGTCGATCTTGAGGCCGATCCACCCGCCGATGACCGAGCCGTCGCCACGGCCCGCGGCCCGCGACAGCGCCGCGGCGGTCCGCGACACGGAGCTGGCCACCTTTGCCCGCAGGGGCATCTTCGCGTCCGTCACCCGAGCGAGGTTACCGGACCACCGGGCCCCCCAGATCGCCGCCGACGGCGATCCGTTCGGCCGGGGACGTCCGGCGGACGGCCATGGCGCGCTCCGCCGGACGGAGTCGATCAATGTCGGGAAGCGGACCGCCCTCGGGGCGCGCCGCGCCCCTCCACTCCGCCCCACCCCCGTTGACGTGCTGTTTTGCGCGCGCAAACGCCGCGCCACGCGGGCGTTTCTGGTTGCGGGTGGAGGGAAGTGGAGTAGAGTGGGGCGCGATGGTGAGGCCGGGAGGGCCACACCGGCCCGGGGGGTCAGCGGCGCCGCGAACGCCGCTCAGGGCGAGGGGGTTGGGCCGATGTTCCTCGGCACCCACACTCCGCGCCTGGACGACAAAGGCCGGTTGATCCTTCCGGCGAAGTTCCGGGACGAGCTGGCGGGGGGTGTCGTGATCACCAAAGGGCAGGAGCGCTGCCTCTACGTCTTCCCGATGCCCGAGTTCCAGCGGATCGCCGACCAGTTGCGCGCGCAGCCGATGACGAGCAAGGCGGCCCGGGCCTACAGCCGGGTCTTCTTCGCGAGCGCGCACGACGAGGTGCCGGACAAGCAGGGACGGGTCACCATCCCCGGGCATCTCCGGTCGTACGCCGCGCTCGACCGCGACCTGGTCGTGATCGGCGCGAGCACCCGGGTGGAGATCTGGGACAGGGCGGCCTGGGAGGCCTACCTCGCGGAGAGCGAAGACGACTTCGCCGACATCGAGGAGGGGGTGCTGCCCGGCGGTCTGTAGGGCGTGACGGCGCCCGACGTACTGCGAGATCTCCACCCGCTTTCGAGTTCCTGGCACCCCTTCCCCGGTGCCAGGCGCACGATCCGATACGGAGGGCCGCGGCCTCCGGCGGGCGGGAGCGGATGGGGATCTGGCGGTATGGCGAGGCGCCGTGACGACGACGGACACAGGGACGGAAGCGGGATTCAACCAGTGGGGGTCGAGATGGGGGAGCTACGCGGCACGCACGTGCCGGTGCTGCTCGAGCGGTGCCTCGAGTTGCTGGCCCCCGCGCTGGGCCGGCCCGGCCGCACCGTCCACGTCGACGCCACGCTCGGCCTGGCCGGGCACGCCGAGGCGGTGCTCGAGGCGCACCCGGACACGGTGCTGATCGGCCTGGACCGGGACACCGAGGCCCTCGCCCACGCGCGGGTCCGGCTCGCCCGGTTCGCCGACCGGATCCACCTGGAGCACGCCGTCTACGACGAGCTTCCCGAGGTGCTCGACCGGCTGGGCTACCCGGCGATCGACGGGATCCTGTTCGACCTCGGGGTCTCGTCCCTGCAACTGGACGCGCCCGACCGCGGGTTCGCCTACGCGCAGGACGCGCCGCTGGACATGCGGATGGACCAGACCCGGGGGGTGACCGCCGAGGAGGTGGTCAACACCTACTCCCACCCGGACCTGGCCCGGGTGCTGCGGGTGTACGGCGAGGAGAAGTTCGCCGGGCGGATCGCCTCGGCGATCATCCGGGAGCGCGAGCGCGCGCCGATCACCTCGTCGGCGCGACTGGCCGAGCTGGTCCGGGAGAGCATTCCGGCACCAGCCCGACGAACCGGGGGACACCCGGCAAAGAGAACGTTTCAGGCTTTACGGATCGAGGTAAACAGGGAGCTGGCAGCGCTGGAGACGGCGCTGCCGGCCGCTCTGGACGAGCTCACCGTGGGCGGCCGCATGGTGGTCCTGTCCTACCACTCGTTGGAGGACCGGCTCACCAAGCAGGCGCTCGCCGACCGGGTCCGCAGCAAGGGCCCGGTCGACCTCCCGGTCGAACTGCCCGGGTCGGGTCCGACGTTCCGGCTGCTCAGCCGGGGCGCGGAGCTGCCCGGGGAGGCCGAGGTCGCGGCGAACCCGCGTGCCGCCTCGGTGCGGCTGCGGGCCGCGGAACGGCTCGACCCGGAGGCGACCCGGCAGGGGCGTACCGACCGCGAACGGTACCGCCGCCGGGTGAAGGCGATGCACCAACCGGGGACGGGGTCACCGGGGTCCGGAACGGGCCCGCGGTCGGCGCCGGGGGATGGGAACGGGAC
>NZ_WBKT01000086.1 GCF_008868175.1 Micromonospora sp. AMSO31t | reverse complement strand
GGCACGGTGCGATCCTCGGCATCGACGGACGTCGTCATGGCCGGACGGCCGAGCCCATCGTAGGAGGATCACCCTGGCGGGTGAAGTCACGTCTGGACCCGGTGCCCGGCCCGTTCCAGCGCGCTCGTCGCCTCGACCAGCCGCACGGCGGGCACCAGCAGGTGGTCGGTGTCGTACGTGGAGAAGGCCACCACGTTCACCCGGGCCCGGGCGAGCGGGTCGACCAGCGTGGCGAGGGTGCCGGTGACCGCCGCGTCGAGCGGGCCGACCAGCCGCAGGCAGCGCCATTCGGTCTCCACGTCCGCCCCGGTGGGGGCCCGCTCGGCGGGGCAGATCACCGAGACCCCGTCGGCGGTCCAGCTCACCGTCACCACGTCGCGGTCGCCCAGGTCGCCCCAGATGTGCGGGGGCAGCACGGTGCCGGCCGGCAGGCGGCACACCGCGTACGCGCCCGGCAACAGAGCGACATCGAGCATGAGGGCACCCTACGGCCTCCACGTGGCTGTGCCCCAGCACCGCCCGGTGCGGCGATTGCCACACGTCTTCGCAGGTCAGACGGCAGAGAAGAAGGTGAGCGAGCCGGCCACCTGGCCGTCGGTGAGCACCGGCGTGGAGATGGCGTCGACCGTCGTGCCGGCGTCGGAGCCGGGCCCCTGGACCCGGAGCAGCCCCCGGGCCAGCCGGCCGGAGAGCAGCGCGAGCAGCGGCGGGATCTTGTCGGTCTCCTGCTCGGTCAGCTCGCTCGGGCTGGCCGTGAAGTCGACCAGTCGCAAGCCGCCCTCCAGCAGCGGCCGGCCGATCACGTCCTCGGGGGCGCCGAGGCAGAGCAGGTCGCAGCCGGACGAGGAGATCGCCACGACGGTGGTGTCGGCGTCGATCAGCAGGCACGGCTCGGCGGCCCGGGAGACCATGCCGGACCACCGCCCGACGTTGTCGGACTCCTGCTCGGTCGGTGTCCCCGCCGGGGGCACGAACGCTTCCGAGAGCGAGAGTTCGACGTGGGCCACCGCGCCTCCTATGTACACCGACGGTCTGTCCACGCTAGCCGGTCCTCACGACGACCGCCCGACCGCGCTGCGTCTCCGGTGGCCGGAGCCGCTCGGGGATCCGGGGCTCGGCGGGGACCGGGGGCAGGTGTCGGTGCGACGGTGCCCGGTGCCGGACGGCCGGCGACGGCGCGGGGCCGACGGGACCACCGGGGCGGACCCGCGGACCGCGTGGCGTCGCCGGAGACGTTACCGGCGGGCGGCCCGCTTGTCAGCGGCCGTTCGGCCCTCGTCGTACCACCGGTAGTCGGCTGCTGGACGGTACGTGCCGTTGAGCCACGTCGACGGGGCCTGGGCGACCCGGGAGAGCTTCTCGGCCGTGGCCGGACTGATCCGGTTGCCGCCGGCCACGAGCAGGCGGTCCAGCTCCCGGTGGGTGGCCATGAGGCAGTCCTTGGGCAGGCCGTAGACGCTGATGACCCCGGAGCCGACGAAGGTCAGCACCGGGGTCACCGGGATCGGCAGGCCGACGGCGTCGGAGAGGGCCTTGCTGGCCCGCTTGGCGTCGCGGCGCGCCTCGGCCACATAGGGCGGACGCTTGCCGTTGATCTGCACGACGTCGCCGGCGACGAGCACCCGGGCCCGGCCGTGGTCGGCGATGGTGACCGCGAAGAGCCCGCTCGGCCCGATGGCGAGGAACCCGGCCCGGTCGTCCCGGGTGCGGTCGAGCAGGATGTCCGCGGCGTCGGTGCGGGGCCACTCGATGACGTGCCAGGCGGGGCCGAGGTGGTCGAGTTGACCGAGAGCCCGGGCCCCGGCCGCCTCCAACCGGCGGGCCCCCCGCTCGGCCCGCCGACGGCGGGCCCACTCCAGCGGAGTCGGTCGGGCCGGTTCGAGCACCGAGGTGGCCTCGACCCGGGGGTGCGGCACCGAGACGGGCGGCAGTGCCCGGCTCGGTACGGCTCGGCGAGCGGGAAAGACAGTCATCGCGACCTCCGGCAAAAGGTCTCTCGAAGTTATGTCTCCACTACCCTACGTTGCGCACCCCGGTGCTCGGCAAGTTGGAGCGCCGGAATGAGTGCGGATGAATGCCATATTCATTCACACTTCTTTTCTCGGATGGTGCGGAAGGCTGTCCTAGGCTGCGAAGGTGACCCACTACGTGGACAGCGAGGTCGGTCGCCTCGGCACGGTGCTGCTGCACCGCCCGGGGCCGGAACTCGCCCGCCTCACCCCACGCAACAACGACTCCTTGCTCTTCGACGCTATCCCATGGGTGGGCCGGGCGCAGGAGGAGCATGACGCCTTCGCGGCCGCCCTGCGGTCCCGCGGGGTCGAGGTGCTCTACCTGGCCACCCTGCTGGCCGAGACCCTCGCCGTGCCGGACGCGCGGGCCGAGCTGACCGAGCTGGTGCTCCGCTCGCCCCGGCTGGGCGACACCCTGCGCCGCCGCGTCGCCGACCACCTGACGTACCTCGACCCGGCCGCGCTGGCCGACGTGTTCGTCGCCGGGCTCGCCCACGAGGAGCTGCGGGTCGGCCCGGACCGCCCGGGCGGTCTGGTCTGGACGCTGATGGACCGGCACGACTTCGTCATCGACCCGCTGCCCAACCTGCTCTTCACCCGCGACTCGTCGGTCTGGATCGGGGACCGGGTCGGTGTGACCAGCCTGGCCATGCCGGCCCGCCGGCGGGAGACCACGCTGACCGACGCGATCTACCGCTACCACCCGCGCTTCGTCGGCACCGAGTTCGTCTACCACCCGGAGCTGGAGCACCTGGAGGGCGGCGACGTGCTGCTGCTCGCGCCCGGGGTGCTCGCCGTCGGCGTGGGCGAGCGGACCACGCCGGCCGGGGCGGAGCGGCTGGGCCGGCAGGTCTTCGCCGCCGGGCTCGCGCACACCATCCTGGTGGTCCCGATCGCCCAGGAGCGGGCCACCATGCACCTCGACACGGTCTGCACGATGGTCGACGTCGACGCCGTGCTGATGTACCCGAACATCGCCAGCGAGCTGTCCGCGTACACGGTCATCGCCGGCGCGGACGGCGAGGATCCGCGGGTCGACGGCCCGGCGCCGTTCCTGCGGGCCGCCGCCGACGCCATGGACCTGGACCAGCTCCGGGTGATCGACACCGGGCTGGACCCGGTCACCGCGGAACGGGAGCAGTGGGACGACGGCAACAACACCCTCGCGCTCGCCCCCCGGCTCTGCGTGGGCTACGAGCGGAACGTGGAGACCAACGCCCAGCTCGAACGGGCCGGCATCGAGGTGATCGCCATCGCCGGGTCCGAGCTGGGCTCCGGGCGGGGCGGGCCCCGCTGCATGTCCTGCCCGCTGGTCCGCGAACCGCTGAGCCTCAGCGCAGGGTGAGCTGGCGGCCGAGCAGACCCTGGCGGGCCCGGCGCCCGGCCGCGTCCAGCGGCTCCCGCTCCTCGAGCGCCTCGGCGTAGCGCTTGGCGAACCCGGTCACCGGCTCCTCCCAGTCGGTGGCCGGGACGTCCTCGGGCAGGTCCCAGACCGGCACGAGGCGGCCGTGCGCCCGGAACATGCCGGCGAAGCGGGTGTCGTCGCCGAGGGTCAGCGTGCCGGCCACGCTCAGCCGGGACAGGGCGTCCAGCGCGATGTCCTCGTCCTCCGGCAGCACCCAGCGCACGTGCGCCTTCTCCGGCACCTGGCACCAGTACGCGGCCCGCGCCGCGGCCAGCTTCACGGTCGGGTAGATCGCCGCGTTGGCCCGCTCCAGGGATGCCTGCACGCCCGGGTCGTCGGCGGCGCCCGGGTCGAGCCAGAACTCGAAGCCGTCGTGCATGCTGATCTCCAGCGGCCCGTCCACGAGGATGTCCTGGAGGCGGGGGCCCGGCCCGGGCAGCGGCGGCACGCTCACCTGACCGCCCGGCTCGGTCCGCAGCGCGCAGAGCAGCGCGTCGGCCAGGTCCCGCGAGACGTCGCCGGACTGCTGGTGGCGCTGGAGGCCGATGAGGACCCGCCCGTCCGGCTTGGTGATCGCCGGGGCGGCCATCGGCAGCACGGTGGCCAGGGTGACCGGCCGGTCGCCGTGCTCCTCGACCAGCTCGGGGGTCAGCCGCAGCGGCGCGGAGGCGGCCGGGACCAGCTCGCGCAGGGCGATCCACTCCGGCTCGTCGACGAGGCCCTCGAACGGTCGGGGCACGAAGACGTCGCGCACCTTCTCCCGCTTCGGGGTGGCTTCGGCGGCCCGCTGGCTCTTTCGACGCTTGCTCACGGCGAGACAGCCTAGATGCCGGACCGGACGGCCGTGGGCAGGACCCGCCTCCCCGGTGGCCTCAACCGGCCACGACCAGGTCCGGCCGGGTGGAGCCGGCCGGGTCGAACTCGGCCCAGACACTCTGGCCCAGGCCGTCCCGCTCGACGCCCCAGCGGCTGGCCAGCCCGGAGACGATGTGCAGGCCGCGCCCGTCGACGGCGTCCGGGGTGGCGACCCGCATGAGCGGGCCGGAGGCGGAGCCGCCGTCGGTCACCCGGAGCTGGACGGTCTGCCCACCGGCCGCCGCCCGCAGCCGCCACGCCACCCGGACCACGCCCCCGGGCAGCGGGTCGGCGTGCCGCACGGCGTTGCCGACCAGCTCGGCGAGGACGGCCACCAGGTCGGCCAGCAGCGTCGGGGGTACGACGCCGGCCAGCTCGTCGGCGAGCCGGTGCCGGGCCAGGCGCGCGCCGGTGGCGTGGTGGGGCACCACCACGCACCACGATCGTTCGGCCGAACCCGTCCCCACCGTCGTTCCTTCCCCACCGCCGTGCGGGCCGGGTTCACCCCCGTGGCAGCCGCACCTCTGCGACCGTACCCCCACCGGCTCTCGGTCGTAGGGATACCCATCCCTTCTGCTGTTCAACGATCTGCCGGACGAGATAGAGCCCCAGCCCGGCCCCCGGGTAGCGACGCCGGTCGCCGGACTCCCCCTGCCAGAACCGGTCGAACGCCCGCTCCACGTGCTCCGGCCGGATGCCGATGCCCCGGTCGGCGACCCGGAAGGAGACGGTGCGTTCGTTGGCCTCGGCGCAGACCTCGATGGGGGTGTCCGGCAGCGAGTACTTGCCGGCGTTGGTGCCCAGCTCGGTGAGCACGGTGGCCAGGCTGTGCCGGTCGCCGAGGGCCTTGGGCAGGTCGGCCGGCAGGTCGAGGACCACCCGGTGCCGGACGTCCGCCGGCAGGTCGGGCACCGCCGCCCGCAGCGCGTCGGTCAGGTCGAACGGGGCGGCCGGCTCGCCGCCGGGGCGGTTCTCGGTGGCGGCGGTGAGCAGCCGGTCGACCAGCCGGGCCAGCTCGTTCGCGCGCTGCCCGATGATGCGGGCGGCCTGCCGCCGGTCGTCGTCGCTGAGCGACTCCCAGTGGTCGGTGAGGGTGTCCGCGTACCCCTTGATCACGGTGACCGGGGTGCGCAGCTCGTGGCTGGTCACCGCGACGAAGAGGTCGCGGTCGTTGTCGCGCCGCTGCTGGTCGGTGATGTCGCGGAAGGTGACCACCCGTAGCGTGCCCGGCCCGGGCAGCTCGCCGGAGGTGATCCGCAGCCAGCGGCCGTCCGGCAGCCGGTGGTCGAGGACCTGCCCGGACGGGGGGAGGGGGAACGGCAGCGGCTGGTTGAGCGCCTCGCCGGCCGGCCGCCCGGTCACCTGGGCGGCGGCCGGGTTCCAGAGCCGCACGTGGTGCTCGCGGTCCACCACGGCCAGGCCGTCGGCGAGGGCCGCCACCACCGGGCCGTCACCGTGCACCGGCAGGCCGGTCTGGTCGCCGTACATGTGGGCGATGCAGGCGGCCACGTAGCCGACCACGGCGCGCTGGGAGGCGTCCAGCGACTCGTCGGCCGGGTAGAGGGCGTGCAGGCTGCCCACGGTCAGCCCGCCGATCTCGGCGCGCGCCAGGATCATCCGGTGCAGTCCGCGCGCGGCCACCTCGTCGGCGAGCGCGCCGGGGATGGCGTCGACCCGGACCTCGCGCACCGGCGGGCCGGAGAGCAGGCAGACGGTGGCCGGGTCGGTGGCCGGCAGGGGGCGGCCGGTGACGAACTCGGCGCTGCCGGTCGCCGCGATCACCCGCCCGCCGGTGGGGGCGAACTCCACGAACACCAGGCCGGCCGCGCCGATGGCGGGCTCCACCTCGCGGAGCAGCCGGGTGAGCACGGGCAGACCGGACTCCCCCGAGTTGATCATCTTGATCACGGCGGTGTGGCCGGCGATGAGAGAGGTGAAGTCGGTTCGCTCCGGCATGTCCCGAGTGTGCCCCGCCGCCCGGTGCGGGGACACCCCCGGCCGGGCGACCGCCCACCGGTCGGACCGGTGGGGCTCACCGGCCCAACCGGGCCAACGTCCGGGCGGGCCGGTCGGTGATCACCCCGTCGACCCCGGCGGCCAGCACCAGCTCCAGATCCTCCGGCTCGTTCACGGTCCAGACGAAGACCTGGTTGCCGGCGGCGCGCAGCGCGGGGACGAGCTGGGGACGCGCTCGGACCAGGCCGATCCCCGGCCCGGCGATCCGGGTGCCGAACGGCAGCCGGCCCAGCCGCAGCCAGCGCGGCAGCACCTCCAGCAGCAGCACCGTGGGCAGTGCCGGCGCGAGGTCGCGGATCCGGCGTACGGCGAGCGGGGAGAAGGACATCACGGTGACCCGGACCGGGTCGTCCGGACCGGGCTCGGCCAGGCCGTACCGGCGCAGCACGGTGACCAGGCGGCGCTCGACGTCCCGGCCGTAGCGGGACGGGTGCTTTGTCTCGATCAGCAGCCGCACCGGCCGCCCGGCGGCCAGCACCGCGTCGAGCAGCCGCTCCAGCGTGAGCAGCCGGGTATGTGACTCGTCGAGCTGTTCGTCGCCGTCGGCCGCCACCCCGCCGGGGTGCCACGAGCCGAAGTCGAGCGCCTCCAACTCGGCGAGCGTCCGCGCGCTGACCAGCCCGTGACCGTTGCTGGTCCGGTCCAGCCGGCGGTCGTGGACGCAGACCAGGTGCCCGTCCCGGGTGAGCCGGACGTCGCACTCCAGCCCGTCCGCGCCCTCGTCGAGCGCGCGCAGGTAGGCGGCGAGGGTGTGCTCCGGCAGGTCGTGGGACGCGCCGCGGTGTGCGAACACCAGAGGGACGGTCATGGCCGCGCCGCGCCTCAGGCGACCCGGCCCGGCTGCCCGTCGTCGGTGACCACCGGGCGGCCGGCGGCGGCCCAGTCACCCATCCCGCCCACGACGTTGCGCACCTGGTCCCAGCCGTTGCGCATCAGGTAGGCGACGACCTGCGCGGACCGCCCGCCGGAGCGGCAGATCACGGCCACCTCGCGGTCGTCCGGCACCTCGGCGATCCGGGCGGGCAGCTCGGTCATCGGCAGGTGGTGGGCGGCCGGCGCATGGCCGGCGGCCCACTCGTCGTCCTCCCGGACGTCGAGCAGGTAGACGTCGTCGGGCACGGCCGACGCGGGCACGCTGGGAACCTGTGGTCCGAACACGGCTACCAAGCCTAGACGGCCCGTCCGGTCAGAGGCGGTTGACCCAGCGGGGATTGGCCGCGGCCCACTCCGGCATCCGGGTGCCGCGCAGCGCGTCGAAGAGCCCGCCGCCGCCGTTGTCCAGCACCACGTAGGAGACCTGGTCGATGGTCTGCGGAAAGGAGGGCACCTGGACGCCGTGCAGGGCGTCCGCGGGCAGCCCGCGGAGCGCGAGGAGGAGGTCCTCCAGGGGTACGCCGTTGCTGTCCAGGGTCAGCGCCCCGCCGACCGCCCGGAGCACCCGGTCCAGCTTCACCGGGTCGCTGCGCAGGTGGGTCTCGCCGGCCCGGTCGAGCACCGCCCGGAGCATCTGCTGCTGGTGTCGCTGCCGGTCGTAGTCGCCGCCGGGCAGGTCGTAGCGCTGCCGCACGTAGTCCAGCGTCCGGGCGCCGTCCATCTGCTGGCAGCCGGTGTCGAACTGGGTCTTCGTGTGGATCGACCGGACGGGGGTGTCCACGCACATCCGGATGCCGCCGAGCAGGTCGATGACCTGCTTGAAGCCGGCGAAGTCGACAAGCGCGGCGCCGTCGAAGCGGATCCCGGTGAGCCGGGCGAGGGTGGCGCTGAGCAGCCGGGCCCCGGAATCGCCCCCGCCGCCGTGCTCGTACGCCGCGTTGACCTTGTCCCGGCCGCCGCCGTAGCCGGGCGCCGCCGGGATGGCGACCAGCAGGTCGCGCGGGACGGAGATCAGGTACGCCTGCCGGAGCCCGGCCGGCACGTGCACGATCAGGATGCTGTCGGAACGCTGGTCCTCGGGGTTGGCGCCGGGCCGGTGGTCGGAGCCGATCAGCAGGTAGTTGAGCGGGCCGGAGAGGTCGGTGCGGGACTGCCGGGCCGCCGAGTCGAGCAGTTGCTCCTTGGTGACCGTGCGGTCGTACCGGTTGGTGAGCCAGTGCAGCCCCGCCACGCCGAGGGTGGCGAGCAGGAGCAGGGCGAGACCGGCGCCGAGCAGGAACCGGGGCCAGCGGGCGGGTCGACCCCGCCCGCGTGCGTTCCGTGCTGGCCTGGACGTGACGTTCCCCCCGTAGCCGCGACATGAGACCCGCTCACGTCAGGCTACGGGGGGGAAGCTCCGGGCGGTGCCGCTTTCGCGCGGCTACCGGCCGGTCACCAGGTCATTTGCGGGTGGACAGGACCGTCGGGTTCGACACCACGAAGTCCGCGAGCTTGTCGTTCTTCACCGCCTGGAACATCTCCATGGTCGTCTCGTTGAACTTCTCCCGGCCGTTGCCGGCGCTGCTGTAGGTGCCGCCGTTGGTCCGGAGGGTGACCAGGTCGTTCCCGCTGACGCCCTTGAGCGTGAAGATGAAGTTCGCGATCGGCACGCCGCCGGTGTCCAGGATGAACGCCTTGCCGGCCGCCTTGATCAGCGCGTTCAGCTTGATCGGGTTGGTCAGCATGCCCTTGTCGGTGGCCTTCTTGGCCATCGCCTTGATCAGCTGCTGCTGGTTCTGCTGGCGGTCGTAGTCGCTGTTCGGCAGGCCGTAGCGCTGGCGGGCGAAGTCGAGGGCCTCCCAGCCCTCCATCTCCTTGCAGCCCTTCTTGTGCACCACCGGGGTCATCGCCTTGCCGGTCTTCTTCGCGTCCGCGTTCCACATGGGCTTGCCGTCGACCATCATCATGTGGTGCGACTTGACCTCGTGGCTCACGCAGATGCGCACGCTGCCGAGGGCGTCGATCACGTTCTTGAAGCCGCCGAAGTTGATGATCGCGGCGCCGTCGAAGCTGATGCCGGTCATCGACTTGATGGTCTTGGCCATCAGCTGGGCACCGCCCTCCCAGCCCCCGCCGTTGCGGGCGCCGATCTGGAAGGCTGCGTTGATCTTGTCGGTGCCGCCCCGGTAGCCGCTCTTCTCGAAGGCCGGGATCTGTGCCTCGGTGTCCCGAGGGATGGAGATCAGATAGGCCTGGTCGTGGGTGGCCGGGATGTGCAGGATGATGATCGTGTCCGAGCGGACGTCGTCGGCGGCCCAGCGCGCGCGGGCGTCCACGCCGAGCAGCAGCATGTCGATCGGGCCTTCGAGACTGTTGCCGCCCTCGGCGTCGGTCTTGCCCGCCTCGCCGAGCAGGTTGCCCTGGTCGATGCTGCTGGTCGCCTGACCGATCACCGCCTTGCTGCCGACGATCGCGACACCGCTGGTCATCATCAGCACGGCACCGAAGATCACGGTGAGCTTGGCCCAGAACGGGTCCTTGCGCTTGGTGCGCTTCTTCCCGCCACCGGGCCCGCGGCCGCCGTGGCCGGGCTGCGTGGGGATGATCGGGGGAACCCGCCCGGGCGAACCGGGCTCCAGTGACTGAGGGCGACGGCTGGTCTGGACCGGCATGCGTGCTCCAGCTCGGTGATCGGGGGCGGGACCACTGTACGTATCTGTTCCCGTTCTCGCGACCTCGTGCGAGGGCTATTCCCGTCAATCTCGGCCAATGGCCTGCGGTTGTGACCGAACGGCCAATTGAAAAGATCCGGTCGGCGGTTGGCTCACTGTGGGAAGAGCCTTGACCGCCGACCGGATGTGCTGCTTCGTGGGGGCGGCGTCAGCCGCCGCTCCCGTCACTGTCGGTCTTCTGGTTGGCCTTCACCCAGTCGGCCATCGTGTCCGCCGCGATGGCCTTGTACATCGCCAGCGCCTTCTCCCGGTCGGAGACCACCACCGACTGGCCGTCGACGGTCTGGCCACCCAGGTTCGGGCTGGTGAGGAAGGTCAGGTTCTCGCCGCGCAGGTTTCGGAACTGCAGCGCCATGTCGGTCAACGAGAATCCCTGATCGACGGTGACGGCGGCGGTGACCGCCCGGAGGAAATCGTTGAGCTTCCTGGGGTTGGTCAATGTCCCCGTGCTGGCCGCCTTGTCCATCAGCGCCTTGAGGAACTCCTGCTGGTGGCGCATCCGGGCGAAGTCGCCGTCGGGGAACTGCTTGCGCTGCCGGACCCAGTCCAGGGCCTCGGCGCCGTTCATGTGGTTCACACCCTTGGTGAACGTCCGGTACGGCTTGTGGATCGAGTTGATGGTGCGCTCCACCTTGAGGTCCACCCCGCCGAGGGCGTCGGTGACCTCCTTGAAGCCGCCGAAGTCGATCGCCATCACGTGGTCGATGCGGACGTCGCTGAAGCACTCCACCGTCTTCACGGCCAGCGGCAGGCCGCCGAACGCGAAGGCGGCGTTGATCTTGTTGCGCGAGCCCGAGTCGCAGGAGGCGCCGGCGCTCTCCGGGATCGGCACGTAGAGGTCACGCGGGATCGAGACCAGGTAGGCCTGCTTGTGGTCGGCCGGGATGTGCATGACGATCAGCGTGTCCGCCCGCCACTTGCCGGCGGCGTCCACCTCGGCGTCCGGGTCCCGCGAGTCGCTGCCGACCAGCAGGATGTTCAACGCGCCGTCGACCTGCTTGGCCGGGCGGCCCCCGGTGATCTGCGAGAAGGGGTCCGTGCGGGCCAGGTCGCCGTTGAGGTTCCGGGCGTAGAGCCAGGCGCCGGCGCCGCCGAGCAGCGCCAGCACCAGCACCGCGATGCCGGCCACCAGGCCGATGCGCCCCCACCGTGGCCGCGGGCCGCGCCGGCCGGGACCGCCGGAACGCGGCGCGTCGTCGTGCGAGGGGTACCAGCGCGCGTCGGTCGCGCGGGCACGCCCGGTGGTGCCCCGGCCGGAGCCGGGGACCTGGGCGCGGCCCGCGCTCCGACTCAGACGTGCGGGGAGCGGGACGCCGGCAGACGAGGTCGCTGACATGTAACCGAGGGTAGGTCGGCGGAGCCACCCGCGCCCTGAGGCGCAGCCGGGTGTCAGCCTCCTCCCAGCGGGACTCAGTACCCTAGCCGGCCGCGGAAGTACTCGATCGTGCGTCGCAGGCCGTCTTCGGGCGTCACGCTGGGCTCGTATCCCAGCAGCTCACGGGCGAGCGTCAGATCGGGGCGCCGCTTCTCCGGGTCGTCGGCAGCGCGGGTGATGTAGCTCACCTCGGAGCTGCTTTCGGTCAGTGACACGATCGTCTCGGCCAGTTGCCGCATCGACATCTCGTGCTCGGTGCCGCAGTTGATCGGGCCGGTCTCGGTCGAGTCGAGCAGCAGCAGGATGCCCCGCACCAGGTCGTCCACGTAGCAGATCGAGCGGGTCTGGTTGCCGGTGCCGTGCACGGTGATCGGTTCGCCGCGCAGCGCCTGGGAGATGAAGGTCGGGATGGCCCGGCCGTCGTCCGGCCGCATCCGCGGGCCGTACGTGTTGAAGATCCGGACGATCGCCGTGTCGGTGCCCCGGCTGCGGTGGTACGCCATGGTGGCCGCCTCCGAGAAGCGCTTGGCCTCGTCGTAGACGCTCCGGATGCCGATCGGGTTGACGTTGCCCCAGTACGTCTCGCGCTGCGGGTGCTCCTTCGGGTCCCCGTACGCCTCGGAGGTGGAGGCCATCAGGAACCGGGCGCCGTCGGCGGTGGCCCGCTCCAGCAGGTGCAGCGTGGCCACGGAGCCGACCCGCAGGATCTCCACCGGCAGCTTCTCGAAGTCGGTGGGGCTGGCCGGGGAGGCCATGTGCAGGATCCCGTCGAACCGCTCGGCCATGGCCGGGTGGTCGGTCGGCAACCCTTCCGAGATGTCCGCCTCGATCAGCGTGAAGGTCGGCTTCTCGAGGAGGTGGGCGATGTTGTCCTTGGAGCCGGTGACGAAGTTGTCCAGCACCACGACCGTGCAGCCGCGCTCGATGAGCCGGTCGACGAGGTGGGACGGGACGAAGCCGGCGCCGCCGGTGACGAGGATGCGATGTCCGGAGCCGAAGCGGGGAGCGACCTTCATGGCCGCCAGCCTACTCAAGCCGGTGGGCCGGAGCCGACGACGGCTCCGGCCCACCGGGGGTGGGGGGTGTGGTCAGTGCGCGCCGGCGCCGGTGACCGAGCGCACCTCCAGCTCGGCGTACTTCTCCTCGTCGTGCTCCTTCGACACCAGCGTGCCGATCCAGCCGCAGAGGAAGCCGATCGGGATCGAGATGATGCCCGGGTTCGACAGCGGGAACCAGTGCCAGTCGTGGTCGGGGAACATGGCCGTCGGCGCCCCGGAGACCACCGGGGAGAAGAAGACCAGCACCACGGCGGCGAGCAGGCCGCCGTAGATCGCCCAGACCGCGCCCGAGGTGTTGAACCGCTTCCAGAACAGGCTGTAGAGGATCGCCGGCAGGTTGCCCGAGGCGGCGACCGCGAAGGCCAGCGCCACCAGGAACGCCACGTTCAGGCTCTGCGCGAAGATCGACAGGACGATGGAGATCGCGCCGATCACCAGGGCGGAGATCCGGGCGACGTTCACCTCCTGCCGCTCGGACGCCTCGCCGTTGCGCACCACGTTGGCGTAGAAGTCGTGCGCCAGGCTGGACGAGGAGGCCAGGGTGAGCCCGGCCACCACCGCCAGGATCGTGGCGAAGGCGACCGCCGCGATGATCGCCAGCAGTGTCGCCCCACCCAGGTCGCCGCCGAAGAAGTCCTTGCCGAGCGCTTCGGCGAGCTGCGGGGCGGCCGTGTTGCCGGCCTTGTCCTGCGCGGTGATCGCCTGGCCGCCGACCAGCGCCGCCGCGCCGAAGCCGAGGGCCAGGGTGAGCAGGTAGAAGGTGCCGATGATGCCGATGGCCCAGAGCACGCTCTTCCGGGCCGCCTTCGCGGTCGGCACGGTGTAGAAGCGGATCAGGATGTGCGGCAGGCCGGCGGTGCCGAGCACCAGCGCGATACCCAGCGAGAGCAGGTCCATCTTGCTGTAGAAGGTCTTCAGCGCGTCGCCGGGTGTCTCCACGCCGTAGCGCAACCCGGGTTCGAGGAAGGCCGCGCCCTTGCCGGACTGCTGGGCGGCGTCACCCAGCAGCGACGACAGGTTGAACTTGTAGTGCGCCAGCACCAGCAGGGTCATGACGATCGCGCCGGTCATCAGCAGGAACGCCTTGACGATCTGGACGTAGGTGGTGCCCTTCATCCCGCCGACCGTGACGTAGATGATCATCAGGGCGCCGACCAGGATGATGGTGGCCACCTTGGCGGTGTCCGCGTCCATGCCCAGGAAGGTGGTGCCCGGCTTGATGCCGAGCAGCAGGGCGACCAACGCGCCCGCGCCGACCATCTGGGCCAGCAGGTAGAAGATCGACACCGTGATGGTGGAGACCGCCGCGGCGGTCCGCACCGGGCGCTGGCGCATCCGGAACGCCAGCACGTCGGCCATCGTGTACCGGCCGGAGTTGCGCAGCAGTTCGGCGACGAGCAGCAACGCCACCAGCCAGGCGACCAGGAAGCCGATCGAGTACAGGAAGCCGTCGTAGCCGTACAGGGCGATGAGGCCGGCGATGCCCAGGAAGGACGCCGCCGACATGTAGTCGCCGCCGATGGCCATGCCGTTCTGGAAGCCGGAGAAGGACCGGCCGCCGGCGTAGAAGTCGGTGGCGGTCTTGGTCTGCCGGCTGGCCCACACCGTGATGGCGAGCGTGATCGCCACGAAGACCAGGAAGAGCGTGATCGTCAGGTTCCGGGCGGTGGTGCTGCCCGCCTCAGCCGCGAGGACCGTGTTCATGGTTCACCTCCCCCATCTCGGCGCGGATCCGGTCGGCGACCGGGTCGATCTTCCGGTCGGCGAACCGCGAGTAGAGCCAGGCGATGACGAACGTCGAGACGAACTGGAGGAGGCCGAAGACCAGGGCGACGTTGATGTTGCCGACCAGCTTCGTGCCCATGAAACCCCGCGCGTACGCGGAGAGGATGACGTAGAGCGCGTACCACAGGAAGAACGCGACGGTCATCGGGAAGACGAAGCCGCGCAGCGCGCGCCGCAACCCGGCGAACTCGTCCGACCGCTGGACGGCGAGGTACCGTTCCGCCGCCGACTCGGCGGGTGCGGACGCGGGTGTGTCCGTGGACATCTGTGGATCACCACCTTCGCAGGCGTGGGGAGTTTCGCGCACGGTAGAGAGCGCGCTGCCCGCCGGGGAAGGCTCGGATCGGCCATGGTCGACGCCTGCGCCGAACGGCAGTCCGGCTGCGCCGAGTGACTCAGGTCACTCCGCTCAGCGGTCGGTGGTCAGTCGGTCAGCCCCCGGTAGCGGCCGCGGTAGTGCAGCAGCGGCGCGCTCTCCTCGGCCAGGTCGACCGCCTCGATGGTGGCCTCGACCAGCAGGCCCCAGCCGTACTCCCGGGCGGCGTCGAGCCGGCACCCGGCCCACCCGCCGCCGTCGGCGGGCACCGGTCCGTAGGGGGTGTCGGTCCAGGAGTCGAGCGCGAAGAGGCCGCCCGGCGACGGGAAGAGGCCGGCGAACCGGTCGGCGAGTTGCCGGTGCCCGGGACCCAGCGGCGTGACCGCGAACCGGCCCGCCTCCTCGACCGCCGCCCACAGTTCCGACTCCGGGTCGACCAGCCCCAGCAGCCGGTCCGGCTCCCCCTCGGCCACGAGGGTGGACGAGACGGTCAGCCCGGCCGGGCCGGGCGCGGTCCAGAGCGTCACCGGGGCGGCCAGCCGGCCGCGCAGGCGGCGGACCGGCGAGCGCTGCCCGGCCGGCACGGCGAACGGGTCGGTGTGGTGGATCTCGGCGCCCGGCTCATGATTCACGTGAAACATTGTGCCGCCCCGCCCCCGCGCCCACCCGAGGAAGCGCCGGTGCAGTGCGCCCTGCCCGGCCTCGTCCAGATCTTGGACGAATTCGGCCCCGGGAGGGGCCCTTTCCGCCCAAGATCTCGGCGGTCGTTGGGCCGGCGCTCGCCTTCACGCCGGACTCCCGGCGCTGCCTGCTCGCGAGCCTCGGGCGGGACGGGCTCGACTGAGGGCCCTACCCTGCCGGGCATGTCTCTCGTCCCACCGCAGCAGCTCGCTCAGGAACGCGTCGTCAGCGCCGACGCCGTCCTCGGCGGTCAGGTCGACCTGCGCGCCTACCCGCACCGGCACCTCGTGGTCACCGCTAAGCACACCTGGGGGCGTAGCGGATTCCAGCCCCTCATGGAGGCGGTCGAGCACCTGTCCCACTACGGCTGGGAGCTGGTCAACGTGACCAGCATCGGTGACGGCCACAACCTCTACGCGGCCATGCGCCGCACGGCCTGACCCGGCGGATCTTGGACAGTTCCCGTTCGGGGCGAACGGAAACTGTCCAAGATCTCCGGCTATGCGTCGAGGGAGCGGCGGGCGGCGGCCAGCACCTCGGGGTCGGTGCAGCCGGCGGCGTACCCGGCGATCCGGCGGCGGATGTCGCGGCCGAGCAGCCAGACCCCGATGCGGTCGGCCACCGGGCGGAGGAACGCGGGCCGGCACCGGAAGTTGTACCGCCAGGTGGCGACGGTCGTGCCGGGCTGGGGGCCGGGGGCGAACCGCCAGCCGCCGCCGAACCGCTCGAAGAACCACGGCCCGCGCACCATCTTCATGCCGACGTTGGTCGGCGGCGCCCAGGAGACGTACTCGCTGACCATGACGAGGCCGTGCCGGGAACGGGTGAAGGTGCGCACGCCCCGGCCCGGCCGGGTGGCCCCGTCGACGAAGTGCTGTTCCCGGACGAAGGGGTCCCAGCGGTAGCGGACCGGCGCCACGGTCTGCGACACCGCGAAGGCCAGCTCCGGCGGGACCGGGACGGTGGTCACCGCCTCGACGACCGGCATCAGCGCCTCGGGGTGACGGCGGCCAGCAGTTCCGGCAGACGGCGGTCCAGCGCGTCGCCGGCCAGGTACGCGCCGAGCAGCGCGGCACCCACCCCGTACGCCAGGCCCACCGGCAGGGCCAGCCAGAGCCAGACGTCGCCGAGCAGCGCGGCGGCCACCACCAGCGGCACGGCGGCCACCGCCGAGGCCACCATGGACACCAGGGCGTACAGGCTCCGCGCCATCCCGGCGCCAGTGTTCATGGCGAACGGGTTGCTGGTCTCCGGCAGCGAGTAGCCGCCGAGCACCGAGACAGCCGCGTTGATCGCCAACCCGCAGCCGTACGCGGCGAACAGCCCGCCGGCCATCACGCCGAGCCAGCCGGGCCGCCCGAGCACGACGGCCAGCACCACGGCGACCGTGCCGAGGATCGGCACCACGTACAGCGAGAACGCGGTCATCCGGGCGCGCAGCTCCACCCGCCCCGGCACGCCCGCCACCACGTTGGCCGCGTACGCGCTGCCGTCGAAACCGAACTGGTTGGCCAGCGTCACGGCGGCGAGCACCCCGACGAAGACCATCGAGATGCTGACCAGCAGCGGCGACGAGTTGGCCGTGGCCTCGCCGAACGCGGCCCCGCCGTCGGTGGCGAACCGGGAGCCGCCCAGGTTGACCATGACCGGCACGAAGATGCCGACCACCGCCACGGTGATCAGGTTGGCCCGCCGCCGGGCGTCCCGCCACCAGTAGCGGCACTCCCGGGCGACCAGCGCGCCGAACCGGTCCCGCCCGGCCCAGCCGACGGCCCGGGGGAAGAGCTGCGCGACGGCCCCGCCCGCCAGGGTGCCGCGCCGGTCCCGGGACGGCCCGGCGCTCGCCGCACCCACCATCGCCGACTCCAGCGACCGCGACCACCACAGCAGGAGTACGCCGGTAGCCGCGACGGTGATCAGCAGCTTCAGCCCGGCCACGGCGGCGTGCCCCTCGGCCACCTCGACGCCGGCGGTCCAGGGCGCCCCGAACGGGGTCCAGCCGACCACGCGGGCGACCCCGGTGAGCCGGTCCCAGTCGGCCTGCCGGACCGCGCCGAGCACCAGCAGCTGCAACGGGCCGAGCAGGGCGGCGACCACCGCGAGCAGCACGGCGGCCAGGTCGCGAACCCGGCGGGAGCGGAGCATGGTGGCGAAGGCGCTGGTCACCGCGCGGGCGGCGGCCACGCAGAGCAGCAGGCCGAGGGCCACCCCGAGCACCGCGACGAGCGCGGCGAACCAGCCGCCCAGCGCGCCGGCGGTGACCACCAGCCCGGCGGCTGCGAGCAGGGTCGACAGCGCCGGGACGCTGACCAGGGCGGCCGCGAACAGGCCGGTGACCAGGGTGCGGCGGGAGAGCGGGAGCAGTGCGAAGCGGGCCGGGTCCAGGGTCTCGTCCACGCCGAAGAAGACCAGCGGCAGCAGCAGCCAGCCGAGGGTCAGCAGGCCGCCGCCGAAGGCGGCGGTCATCAGCGCGTAGCGGGACTCGTCGGCCAGGCCGGGCGCGGCGAGCAGGAAGAAGCCGCCGGCGGCGAACCAGAGCCCGAACAGCAGGCCGCCCACGAACAGCGCGATCCGCCAGCCCTGACCTCGGAAGTTGTTGCGCAGCACCCGCAGTTTGAGCCGGACGAAGTGCCGGGGCGAGACGGCCCGGGCCGGCCGCTCGGCGGCGGTCACCGGGACAGCCACGACAGCTCCTCGCCCGTCGCGGTCCGCCCGCCGACCACCTCGACGAAGACCTCCTCCAGGGACCGGTCGCCGCGCACCTCGGTGAGCGTGCCGACCCGCTTGATCCGGCCGTCGGCCAGGATCGCCACGTGCGAGCAGAGCCGCTCGACGACCTCCATGACGTGGCTGGAGAAGATCACCGTGCCGCCGCCCACGACGTAGCGGTGCAGGATGTCCCGGATGAGGGCCGCCGAGACCGGGTCGACCGCCTCGAACGGCTCGTCCAGCACCAGCAGCCGGGGGCCGTGCAGCAGCGCGCAGGCCAGGCCGATCTTCTTCTTCATGCCGGCCGAGTAGTCGACCACCAGCGTGCGGCCGGCGTCGGTGAGCGCCAGCACGTCGAGCAGTTCCACCGCGCGCTGGTCGACCACCGCCGGGTCCATGCCACGCAGCAGCCCGTGGTAGGCCAGCAGCTCGGCCCCGCTGAGCCGGTCGAAGAGGCGAACCCCGTCGGGCATGACGCCGAGCAGCCCCTTGGCGCGTACCGGGTCGGCCCACACGTCGTACCCGAGCACCCGGGCCTGGCCGGCGTCGGGCCGCAGCAGGCCGACGGCCATGGAGAGGGTGGTGGTCTTGCCGGCCCCGTTCGGGCCCAGCAGCCCGTAGAAAGAGCCGGTCGGCACGTCGAGGTCGACGCCGGCGACCGCGACCTTGGTGTCGAACCGCTTGGCCAGGCCACGGATGGACAGCGCCGGGTGCTGATCGGTCATGGCACTGACCGTAGCCCGGCCCGGCCAGCGACAGATCCGGCCAGAGGAGGATCTTCCCGTCCCCCTTCAGCTGTACCCGTCAGAGCCCGTCCCAGGGGTGCGGCCGGCCGTTGTCGCTTTCCCACTCGGCGACGGCCCGGGCCCGGTTGGGGTCGTCGGCCAGCAGCCGCCAGTACCGGGCCACCACCCGCCGGGTCTCCTGGAGCGGGTAGTGGGCCTTGAGCACGTCTCGCCAGAGGTTCTGCAGGTCCACGCCCTCCGCGCTGAGCTCGGCCGCCCAGGCGTTGCCCTCCCAGCTCTCGCCCTCCTTGCGGCCGGCGGCGATGTCCTCCAGATCGGCCAGGAGGTCCAGGCACGTCTCGTGAACGCTCTGGATGTCGTCGGTCAGCCACATGCCCAGGCAGTCGAGCCGGCGGTCGGTGGTCCGGTATTCGGCGACCCCACGTTCGCTCCGGTAGAACTCGATGCTGCTCAAGGCGTGCCTCCAGGCAGGACGGGATAGCCGTGGCTCAAAGTGTCCGTCTCGGGATCGTAGAAGCCTTTCAGATCGACTCCACGGTAGGTGCCGGACCACCGGCCCGTCTTCGGGTCCTTCACCACGTCCGGGGAATCGAAGCCCCGGGTGACGGCGTTGTCCGCCTCCTCGGCAGTCCAGTGGTCCGGGAAGAAGGTGCTGCCACCGCGCTTCTCCCGCCACTCGCCGGTCCGGCGGTTCTGCATGGCCACCCGCCCGTGGTAGACCCCGGTCCGGGAATCGCGCTGGGTGACCTTGAGCAGCTTGGCGCCCGGCGGGTCGATGCCGCCCGGACGGTGGTGCCAGCCCGACGCCCGGCCGTCCCGCTCGCCCACCAGCGTGTGCCGGAGCCGCTCCGGCTGCATGCCGCGGCGTTGCCCGTGCCGGGCGCGCTTCCTCTGCTTCCGCATGTAGTCCAGCGCGGCCCGGACGATGGCCTTGTTGCGGGCGCCTTTAGCCATTGAGCAGCTCGGTGACGACCTGGTCGATCAGCAGGCCGACGATCTCCCGGGTGATCGCCTGGAAGATCGGGATCTCGGCCAGCGAGGCGCCGAACGTCGCCACCGCGGTCGCGACGGCCTGCGCGATCTCCACCGCGAGGATCACCAGCTGCACGATGACCTGGATCTTGAGGGCCAGCACGATGGCACCGCAGATGATCAGGCCCGTGCCGGCCAGCATCGCCCCCGTGGCACCGTCGTCCAGCACCTGGGTCGGGCCGTCCTGCTCGGTCCAGTAGCGCTGGAACGCCTCGATGTCGGCACCGGCGTTGCCCGCTCCCACCGGGGCGGCGGTCTGCCGCGCCTCGCCGGTCAGCTCGTGCATGGTGCCGCTGAAGGCGAGCCAGCGCTGCCCCATCTCGAACAGCGCCGTCTCGTCAGTCTGCGGCCAGGTGTAGCCGATCATCCCGAGCACGGTCACCAGCTCACCGGGAAGTTGCAGGCCCACTGTCACACCTGTCCCAGTCGCTGACCGAGCCCGGTGAAGCGCTCGTCGATCAGCCGCTCGTTCTCCTCGCCGCGATGGGCCATCCCGTTCAGGTCGACACCGACCACGCCCAGCTCCTCGATGGCCGACTCGAAGCACTCCGCCGCGTACGCGGTCACCTCATCGACCGCCGCACCGATGAGCGAGCCGATGTCGTCGTCGCCCCACGGCGCGCCGAAGGCGGCCAGGTCGGACATGAAGGTGCGCAGCTCGGTGAGGAAGCGGTCGGACACGTCCTGGAGCCCGTTGCCGGCGCTCCGGAGGCCCTCCGGGTCGATGGCCCGCACCATCTCAGGGCCGCTCGCCGGAGGCCAGTCGCTGCTGTACCCGGGTCAGGGTGTCGACGAAGCCCTGGAGCTGTGGCACGGCCGTCCGCTGCACCTCGCGGAGCTGCTCCACCATCGCCGTGGCGTCCGGGACGCCCGTCGCGCCGGCGATCGCCGAGCGGAGGTCGGCCAGCGCCACGTTGGTGGCGGCGCGGACCGCCTCAGCCAGGTCCGGCGACGGCAGCCGCATGGCGGCAGGCTCGATCTCCACGCTCTCGATGTGACCGCCGAGTGCGGCGGTCACCCGGACCAGCCCGTCGGCGGCCGAACCGTGGCCCTGCACGTCGGGCGGCTCCTGGTCGGCGCTCCGGCCGCCGCCAGCGAGAGTGGCCAGCACTGTCGAGATCGTACGGTCCAGGTCGGACGGCTCAGCCATGCCGGGCAGTGTAGTCAACCGCTCACGTTCCGCCGGTCCCCGAGGACCGCCGCCGGGCGTGATCCGCACCGCAACCGGCCGTGCGCCCCCGGACCGCCGTGCCCTGAGCCGCAGGTCAAAGACGCAAGGTCTCCGGGGTGTGCAGGCGGAGCATGGTGACGCCGACGTCCCGGGGCAGCCGCCGCCGGGTGGCCATCGACACCGCCACCATCACGGTGAACGCCAGTGGCACCGTCCACGCGGCGGGTTGGGTGGTGAGCGTGGCCGGCCAGCCGGACAGCGGCGGGCCGAGCACGGTGAGCAGCACCGCGCCGATCGCGGCGCCGCCGCCGACCAGCACCCCGGCCGCGGCGCCCAGGTCGGTCAGGCCGCGCCACCAGATGCCGAGCACGAGCAGCGGGCAGAAGCTCGACGCGGCGACCGCGAAGGCCAGCCCGACCACCTGAGAGACGTCCAGCCCGGAGACGTTCAGCGCGAGCACCGCCGGCACCCCGCCGGCGATCACCGTGGCCAGCCGGAAGCCGCGCACCGAGCCGCGGCCGAGGACGTCGGTCGAGATCACCCCGGCCACGCTGGTGAGCAGGCCGGACGAGGTGGAGAGGAAGGCCGCGAACGCCCCCGCGGCGACCAGTGCGGCGAGCAGCCGGCCGGTGGTGCCGTCGCCCAGCGCCGCACCGGGCAGCAGCACCACCACGGCGTCGGTCTGGCCGGTGACCAGCAACTGCGGCGTGTAGACCCGGCCCAGCACTCCGTAGATGGTGGGCAGCAGGTAGAAGACGCCGACCAGGGCCAGCACCACCAGCGTGGTGCGCCGGGCGGCGGCGCCGTCGGGGTTGGTGTAGAAGCGCACGAGCACGTGCGGCAACCCCATGGTGCCGAGGAAGGTGGCCAGGATCAGCGAGTACGTCCCGAACAGGCCCCGGTCGTCGTCGCCGGCCGTGTCGGGCAGCAGCCAGTCGGTGGCGGCGGTGGCCGCGCCGGAGACCTCGGGCACCGGGTCACCGGCGGCGAAGTCGAGACGGTCGCCGGGGCGTACCTCCCGGAGGTCGCCGTCGGGCAGGGTGAGCGTCGCGCGGTGCTCCACCACGAGGGTGGTCGCGGTCCGGAACGTCGGCCCGTCGGGTGGGGTCACCGCCGGGCGGGCGTCGGCCTGCCACTGCAACGCCAGGAAGATCGCGGGTACGGCGAGAGCGGTGAGCTTCAACCAGTATTGGAAGGCCTGCACGAAGGTGATCGCCCGCATCCCGCCCAGCGCCACGTTCGCGGTCACCACCACGGCGACCAGCAGCGCCCCCACCGGGTAGGGCGAGCCGGCCACCGTGGCCAGGGTCAGCCCGGCGCCCTGGAGTTGCGGCACCAGGTAGAGCCAGCCGATGAAGATCACGAAGACGGTGGCGAGCTTCCGCAGCCGCCGCGAGCCGAGCCGCACCTCGCAGAAGTCGGGCAGGGTGAACGCACCGGAGCGGCGCAGCGGGGCGGCCACGAAGAGGAGCAGCGCCAGGTAGCCGGCCGCGAAGCCGACCGGGTACCAGAGCACGTCGACGCCGTACTTGAGGATCAGCCCGGCCACGCCGAGGAAGCTCGCCGCCGACAGGTATTCCCCGCCGATCGCGGCGGCGTTCCAGGTGGGGCTGACCGCCCGCGAGGCGACCAGGAAGTCGGAGGTGGTGCGGGCCAGCCGCAGCCCGTAGAAACCGATGCCGACGGTGACCAGAGTGACCGCCACGATCGCGGGAACCACGTAGCCGTTGCCCATCAGCGCTCCGGCCGCTGGACCAGGTCGGTGAAGTCCTGCTCGTTGCGTTCCGCCAGCCGCACGTACGCCCAGCCGACCCCGATCAGGAACGGGAAGGCGGCCACCCCGAGCAGCAGCCAGGGCAGGTTGACGCCGAGCAGGGTCACCCGGCCGACCGAGGGCGCGATGGCGAAGAGCCAGGGCAGCCCGCCCAGCCCGATCAGCACCAGCAGGCTCAGCCGCAGGGCCAGCGAGAGCTGGGCCCGCATGAGGCCCTGCACGAGCGTCTCGCCGACCCGGGTCTGCTGGGTCAGTTCGGAGCGGGTGCGTTCGGCGCGGCTGCGCGGGCGGGAGACCTCGGCCAGCACGACGCGGGTCCGCCGGGGGGGCTG
>NZ_WBKT01000085.1 GCF_008868175.1 Micromonospora sp. AMSO31t | reverse complement strand
TGCGGGGCGCGCGGGGCGGGGACCGGAGCCACCCGGTCGGGCCGCTCCGGAAGCTCCTGCTCCTCCGCTCCGGTCATCCCCGGCAGTCTCGCCTGATCAGCGGGAATGTCAAGAGCACCGGGGGCGGTCCTGTGGACAACGTGTGGACAACGCGTCACTCCTGTGGACAACCCGGTGGATGACCGCCGCCTCGTTGTGGACGGCGGGGATGTCGCGCCTGATCGTTCCTCCGGGAACCTTCCGCCCGCCCGATGAGTGGGAGGTGTGAAGGGAGGTGACGGTGTCCGACGTGGCTGCGGCGGGTGGCGGTGAACGTCGCCCGCAGCCGGCATCGGCGACGACGGGTGCTCGACCGGCTGCTGCTCCGGATCGGTCCGCCACCCGCCGTCGCCGACCGCTCGCCCGACCACCCGGCCCTGCCGGGCAGGCCCGGCGACCGCCTGCTCCTGACGTGGGACGGGGACGGGAGCGTCTGGAGCCACTTCCTCCTGGCCTCCTGACGGTGCGGAGGCGGGACCTGTTGGTCCCGCCCCCGCAGCCGGCTCAGTCGAGCCCGACGCGCACCGGATCGGCGGTGGCCGAGCCGAGCCAGGTGTGCGGGTTGCCGAACCAGCACCAGCCCAGCTTCGGCGCCCCCTGACTGATCCAGAGCGCCGGCACCCGCTTGTCCCCGCAGCGCGAGCCGACCAGCGAGAAGCACCGGTTGCTGGCCAGCGCCGGCGGGTGCAGGGTGACGAAGGCGAGGCCCTCGTCGATGGTGATCGGCAGCCGGCCCTGCTCGGTCATCCGGGCGAGCGCGGTGGAGGGCGGCACGTTCCGGTGCTCCTCGCCCCGGTCCACGTCGAAGAGCAGGTACGCGGGCCCGGCCGGCACCTCCAGCTCCTTGATCGGGTCGAACGTCGGCAGGTCGTCGGCCGGGAAGTTCCGGTCGAGGATGCCGGTCTTCCGCTTGCCGGCGAGCGTGGTGAGTGCGATCCGCTCCTGGACGGGCACCAGCTCGCGCGTGGTCACCAGCAGGAAGGGCACCCGGCCGTCGGTGGGCGCGGCCAGGTCGGCCGCCCGGGCGACGGCCGCCGCCCGCAGCGGGGTGAGCAGGTCGCGGAAGGTGTGCTCGGTCAGCCCGGCCAGGGCCGGGTAGCCGAGGTGGACGAGGCGGTCGAGTTGACGGTCGAATTCGGTCGCGGCGTCGTAGCGGCTGTCGGGCATGCGGCCTCCACTCTGTCGTACGGCGTCCCGTACAGCGTACGAGATGGGGCGCGTATTCCCGACTGGCGGAAGAATCCCGGAAATCAGCGGTTCCAGTCCTGCTTGGCCGCGCGGACCAGCTTGTCCTTCAGCTCCCGGGTGTGCCGGCGGCTCACCGGCAGCTCCGCCCCGTCGACCACCACCACGTAACCGGAGTTGACCAGCCGCAGCTCGGCGATCAACTTGAGCTGCACCAGGTAGGACCGGTGCACCCGGACGAACCCGGCGTCGGCCCAGCGCTCGGCGAGGGTGGCCAGCGAGACGCGGACCAGGTGCGAGCCGTCCGCGGTGTGCAGCCGCGCGTAGTCGCCCTGCGCCTCCACCCAGCGCACCGCCGAGCGGGGCAGCATCCGGGTCGTCCCCGCCAGCTCGATCGGGATGGTCGGGTCCTCCTCCGCCCGGGCCAGCGCCGCCGGGTGCGACGGGACCACCCGCGCACCGATCACCCGGCGCAGCGACTCGGCCAGCCGCTCGGCGCGCACCGGCTTGCGCACGTAGTCCGTGGCGCCCAGGTCGAAGGCGTCCACCGCGCCGTCGTCGTAGGCCGTGACGAACACGATCGCCGGCGGCCGGGCGAACCGGCGCAGCACCCGGGCCAGCTCCATGCCGTCCAGCCCGGGCATCCGGATGTCCAGGAAGACCACATCCACGTCGCCGTCGCGCAGCAGCCGCAGCGCCTCGGTCGCGTCGCCGGCCGTGTGCAGCCGGGCCACCCGGGGGTCGGCCCGCAGGTGGTACGCCAGCTCGTCCAGGGCCGGCGGCTCGTCGTCGACCGCCAGCACGCGGAGAAACCCGGTCGCCGCGTTCATGACGTCGCCCGCACCCCGGGGTGGAACTTCGGCACCCGCATGCTGACCTTCGTACCCGAGCCCAGGCCGGTCTCGACGACCAGGCCGAACCCGTCCCCGAAGGCCGACCGGAGCCGCTCGTCGACGTTCGAGAGGCCCACGTGCTGGCCCGGGTCGTCGGCCGGGTCGATGCCGGCGCCGGCCAGCTCGGCGATGCCGGCGGTCAGCGTCGTCGGATCCATCCCCACCCCGTCGTCCTCCACCGTGATGTGGCACTCGGCGCCCGCGTCCCGGGCCTCGATGCTCACCATGCCGGTGCCCGGCTTGCGGGACAACCCGTGCCGGACCGCGTTCTCCACCAACGGCTGGAGGCAGAGGAACGGCAGGGTCACCGGCAGCACCTCCGGGGCGATCTGGAGGCGCACCTGGAGCCGCTCGCCGAACCGGGCCCGCTCGATCGTCAGGTAGCGGTCGATCGAGCGCAGCTCCTCCGCGAGCGTGGTGAACTCCCCGTGCGCCCGGAACGAGTAGCGGGTGAACTCGGCGAACTCCAGGATCAGCTCGCGGGCCCGCTCCGGGTCGGTGCGGACGAACGAGCCGATCGCGGTCAGCGCGTTGTAGATGAAGTGCGGGCTGATCTGGGCGCGCAGCGCGCGTACCTCGGCCCGGGCCAGACGCTCCCGGGAGGAGTCCAGCTCGGCCAGGGCGAGCTGATCGCCGGCCCAGTGCGCGGTCTCCAGCGTCGCCTGCACCAGGCCCGGGGCGGGCCGCTCGCCGGCCACCGCCACCAGCGCCCCGACCACCCGGCCGTCGGCGCTCAGCGGAGCCACCACCGCGCCCCGGACCGGGCAGTCCACCAGGTCGCAGTGCAGCTCCGACTCGCGCAGCACCGTCGAGCGCCCGGTGCCGACCGCCCTGCGGGCCGCCGCGACCAGTTGATCACCGTGGTGTGCGCCGTGCCCGTCGAGGGCGAGCAGGGCGTCCCGGTCCGTCAGGGCCAGCCCGGCCGCGCCCACCAGGGCCCGCAGATGGCGTACGGCCTTCGCCGCGCCCGCCGCGCTCAGACCACCCCGCAGCGGCTCGGCGGCCAGCCCGGCGGTGTGCAGCACCTCGTAGGTGGCCCGCTGGGTGGCCGTGGCGATGCCCCGGCGGGCGCGCAACCGCAGCACCGCCCACAGCGCCGCGGCCAGCGCGGTGACCAGCGAGACGACGCCGAACACGGCCGAGAGGTTGCCACCCACGCCCGCGATCCTGACGGCTGGCGGCCCGGAGCGCTAGTACGCGCCCTTGCGGGCGAGCACCACCCCGACCGTCCGCCACAGGATGCTCAGGTCGTAGGCCAGCGACCAGTTGTCGACGTAGTAGAGGTCGAGCCGGACCGCCTCGTCCCAGGAGAGGTCGGAGCGGCCGGAGACCTGCCAGAGCCCGGTCATGCCCGGGCGGACCAGCAGCCGGCGCCGGACGTCGCCCAGGAAGTCACCGTCGTCGGCGGGGAGCGGACGCGGGCCGACCAGGGACATCTCGCCCCAGAGCACGTTGATCAGCTGGGGCAGCTCGTCGAGCGAGGAGGCGCGCAGGAAGCGGCCCACCGGGAAGACCCGCGGGTCCTGCTTCATCTTGAACAGCATGCCGTCGGTCTCGTTCTGGTCGACCAGGCCGGCCAGCCGCTCCTCGGCGTCGACGTACATGGTCCGGAACTTCCAGACCCGGAAGGTCCGCCCCTCGTGCCCGACGCGGGGCTGCCGGAAGAAGACCGGCCCCGGGTCGGAGATCCGGATGGCGATCGCGACCGCGGCGAAGAGCGGGGCCAGCAGCAGCAGGCCCAGCCCGGCGGCGACCCGGTCCATCAGGTTCTTGGCGAGCAACGCCGGCCCGGACAGGGTCGGCTCCTCGACGTGCAGCAGCGGCAGGCCCTCGATGGGACGGATGTGCACCCGCGGACCGGCGATGTCGGTGAGCTGGGGCGCGACCACCAGGTCGACGCCGGAGCCCTCCAGCTGCCAGGCCATCCGGCGCAGCTCGCCCGGCTCGGCGCTGGCCGACCCGCACACCGCGATGGTGTCCCCGCCGACCTCCCGCACCAGGGCGAGCACGTCCCGGCCGGCGTAGACCGGCACCGGCGTCTCGATGCCCCGGGCGGCGGCGTACCCGTCGGTGAGGTGGATGGCCACCGGGACCAGGCCCGCCCCCGGGTTGCGGGTGACCGCGGTGAAGACCTCCAGGCACTCCGGCAGGGTGCCGACCAGCACCATCCGGTGCCCGGCCTGGCCGACCCGGCGGCGGAGCGCGTGCAGCGTGGCCCGGGCGATCATCCGGCCCAGCAGGATCAACAGCATCGCCCCGAGCAGCGCGAAGCCGACCGTCCACCGGGACAGCGAGTAGGTCTTCGTCGCGAAGGCGATGAAGGAGACGGTGGCGGCGACCGCCACGCCGGCCCGGGTCACCCGCTTGAACTCGTCGGGCCCGAGGCCGAGATAGCGCCGGTCGTAGGCGCGGTTGCCCCACAGGATGAGCAGCCAGCCGAGCGGCAGCAGCAGGAACGCGACCGTGTAGAACCACGACTGGGGGGCGTGCCGGAAGCCCGAGTCGGCCTGCTCGAAGATCTGGATGGCCAGGTAGCTGGCCAGCGCCGCCGCGCCGAAGTCGAGCAGCAGGAGGATCGCGATGTAGGGGCGGTGCCAGCGGGACACCCGGCGGCGGGCGCGAGCCCACGCCAACCGGGGTACGCCGTTGTGCGACGGCGGAGTCGGCGGCTGGATCTCGAAGCTGTCGACGTGCCGCACGCTCTCGCTCCGGCCTGTGTTGGTTACCGGGCGCTGGAGGCTTGTCGTCACCTCAACCCATGTCCTCCCGCATGACACGCACCCTCACTCGCCGTGAGGGCCCGGGTCGCCCACCGTCCCAGTCTCCCACGCGGGCCCGGCCCGGACCGCCCCCAGAGGGAGAAGCCGTCCGTGACGCTCGCGAGGATCTGGCCGGCTCCGAGTCGGTTGTGAAGCCGGGGACCGAGCCACTATACCGATGGATGGCGGCCCCGGTAGAGGTGCGGAGTGGGACCTTCGGCGATCCGCGGACGATTCCTCTCCGTAACCGACGAGTGCGGTTACTCACCGTACGAGACGGGACAACCGTCGGTCAGCCAGCGGCTTGCCGCCGGTCTGGCAGGTGGGACAGTACTGGAGGCTCGAATCGGCGAACGAGACCTCCCGCACGAGGTCGCCACAGACCGGGCAGGGCAGCCCCTTCCGGGCGTGGACCTTGAGCCCGGAGCGCTTCTCGCCCTTCAGCTCCGCGGCCCGCTGCCCCATCGAGCGCCGGACCGCGTCGCCGAGCACCGCGCGGGTCGCCGCGTGCAGCGTCGCGAGCTGGTCGTCGGTCAGCCGGTCGGTGATCGCGAACGGGGAGAGCTTCGCCGCGTGCAGGATCTCGTCGGAGTACGCGTTGCCGATCCCGGCGAGCACCGACTGGTCGGTCAGCACCCCCTTGACCTGACCGCGCCGCCCCCGCAGCCGGGCGCCGAAGGTGGCCAGGTCGGCTTCGAGGGCGTCCGGGCCCAGCTTGCCCACACCCGGCACCAGGGCCGGGTCCGTCACCAGGTACGCGGCCAGCTTCTTCTGCGTGCCCGCCTCGGTCAGGTCGAAGCCGGAGCCGTCGTCGAGGCGTATCCGCAGGGCGATCGGGCCCTTGCCGGGGCGCAGCGGGGCGGTCGACGGGAACGCCTCCCGGTAGTGCAGCCAGCCCGCCCGGGCCAGGTGGACCACCAGGTGCAGGCCCTCGTCGAACCGGACATCCAGGAACTTGCCGTGCCGGCCCGCGCCCACCACCGCCCGGCCGGCGACCGCGCTCGGCGGCGGGTCGTACGTCTTCAGCGCGCTGATCGCGGCGACCTCGAACCGCTCGACCCGCCGGCCGACCGCCCGCTCGCGCAGGTAGCCGGCGAGCGCTTCCACCTCCGGTAGTTCAGGCACCGTACAAAGGTAGCCTTCTTTCCCGTGAGAATCGTGGTGGCGCACAACCGGTACCGGGAAGCCCAGCCCTCCGGCGAGAACACCATCGTCGACGCGGAGATCGCCCAGCTGACCGCGGCCGGCGTGGAGGTGCTGCCGTTCCTGCGCAGCTCCGACGAGATCCCCGCGATGTCGAAGCCGGCCAAGGCGCTGCTGCCGATCTCGCCGATCTGGGCCCCGAAGGCCCAGCACGACCTCGACCGGCTGCTCGCCGAGCACCGCCCGGATGTGCTGCACCTGCACAACCCGTACCCGCTGCTCTCGCCCTGGGTGGTGCGGACGGCGCACAAGCGCGGCGTGCCGGTGGTGCAGACGGTGCACAACTACCGCCAGGTCTGCTCCTCCGGGCTCTACTTCCGGGACGGGGTGATCTGCCAGGACTGCCGGGGCCGGGCGCTGGGGGTGCCGGCGATCGTGCACCGCTGCTACCGGGGCTCCCGGGCGCAGAGCGCCCTGATGGCCACCACGCTCGCCGTGCACCGCCCGACCTGGAAGTCGGTCGACCGGTACATCGCACTCACCACGGCGGTCGCCGACCACCTGCGCGACTACGGCATCCCGGACGAGCGGATCGTGGTCAAGCCCAACGCGGTGCCCGACCCGGGGACGCCGGCGCCGCCCGGGGACGGGTTCCTCTTCATGGGCCGGCTCAGCCCCGAGAAGGGCCTCGACCTGCTGCTGGACGCCTGGCGGCGGCACCCCGTGGGGTCGCTGGGCCCGCTGCGGATCGCCGGCGACGGCGAGCTGCGCCCGCTGGCCGAGGCGGCCGCCGCCGAGCGGCCCGACGTGGTCTACCTGGGCCAGCTCGACCGGACCGGGGTACGCGCCGTGCTGGCCGACAGCGCCGTGGTGCTGGCCACCTCCACCTGGCACGACGTGCTGCCCACGGTGATCATCGAGGCGCTGGCCAGCGGCCGTCCGGTGCTCGGCTCCGCGCTGGGCGGCATCCCGTACCTGGTCGGCGCGGACACCCCCCGAGAGCCCGCCGGCACCGGCCCGGCCGAGGTGGCCACCGCAGCGCCCGGCGACGGGCACGTCGCCCTGCCGACCGGGGTGCAGCGCGGCGAGGCCGGCTGGGTGGTCGCGCCCGACCCGGAGGCGCTGGCCGCCGCCCTCCCCCTGGCCCGGGCCGGCGCGGCGACGCTCGCCCCGGCCGCCCGCACCCGCTACGAGCGCACCTTCCACCCCGACGTGGTGACGAAGCGCCTCATCGACATCTACGCCGGCCTGACCCGCGCGGCGGGCTGAGGGCGGGCCCTCAGCGGAGGGAGGCCCGGGCGGAGAAGGCGATGCTGGCCAGCAGGAAGCCGCCGTTGACGATCGTGAAGGCGACGATCACCCAGAGGGTCAGGGCGGGGGCCACGGTCAGGACCAGGCCGGCCAGGAAGACCACGGCGCCGTAGTCGCGGACCAGCTTCGCCAGGCGGACCGGGAGCGAGGTCGAGGTGACCATGCTGGCCGCGTGGGGCCCGGCCTGCATCACCGAGGTGACGAGGTTGACCATCCAGGTGCCGGCGAAGACCGCCACCAGCCAGACGGGCGTCGAGGGTCGCTGCGCCACGACGGTCGCCCCGAGCGCGGTGACCAGGGCGATCTGGGCGGCCACGTCGCAGAGCACGTCGACCCGGGCGCCGGCCGGGTTGTTCTGCTTGGTCACCCGGGCGAGCTGACCGTCCGCGCAGTCCAGCGCGTACGCGATCTGCCAGGCGACCAGGGCAACCAGCCCGACGGCCCACGCCGGGACGGACCCCGCCGCCACGTCGTCGGCGAGCGCGACCACGGTGACCGAGGCGGCCAGGCCGAGCACCAGGTTGGTGATGGTCAGCGCGGTGGGGCGCAGCCCCAGCCGCTGCGCGACCAGCGCGAAGACCGCGCCGATCCACTGGCTGATCGACTCGCTGAACAGGCCGCCGCCCCGGTTGACCCGGTGGAAGTCGGCGACGGAGGGGCGGGACGGCTCAGCCAAGGTGGTCGCGGAGTGCACCGGCGTAGTCTGCCAGCCGCTCCCGCGTCTCGGTAGGCGACATCGCCAGGTGTTCGAGGATGGTGTAGCGGTCCGGCCGGGTGGCCGGCGCGAACTGCACCGCCTCCACGAACTGCGCGTCGGTCAGGCCCACGTCGGCGGGCAGCCGGGGCAGGCCGTGCCGGCCCAGGCAGGCCGACATCTCGGCGAGCCGGCGCTCGTCGCCACGGAGGAAGGTGCAGAACAGGGCGCCCAGCCCGGCCAGCTCGCCGTGCGAGGCGGTGCCCGGGTAGAGCGAGTCCACGGCGTGCATGATCTCGTGGCAGCCGCCGCTGGCCGGGCGGCTGGTGCCGCAGACCGCCATGGCCAGGCCGGTGGAGATCAGCGCCTCGGCGAGCACGGTGACGAAGCTGTCGTCGCTCATGTCGCCCCGGTGGGCGAGCACCGCCTCGGCGCCCATCCGGGCCAGCGAGGCGGCGAGGCCGTCGACCGGCTCCCCACGGACCTGCCGGGCCAGCTCCCAGTCGGCCAGCGCGCTGATGTTGCTCACCACGTCGCCGATGCCGGCCCGGTTGTGGCGCTCCGGGCCCGCCTCGACGAAGTCCAGGTCCACGATCACGGCGATCGGGATGTGCACCCCGTAGGAGCCCTTGATGCCCTCGGTGACCAGGCTGGCCACCGGCGAGGCGATGCCGTCGTTGGCCAGCGCCGTCGCCACGGTGACCATGGGCAGCCCGCGCCGGGTGGCCGCGTACTTCGCCACGTCGATGGTCTTCCCGCCGCCGATCCCCACCACCGCGTCGTACGACCGGCTGCGCAGCTTCGCGCCCAGGTCGTCGGCGGCGTCCAGGGAGCCGCCGGCCACCGTGAACAGGTCGGCCGACCGCAGCGAGGGGCGGATCAGCTCGGCGATCTGCTCGCCCTGCCCGGGGCCGACCACCACCGCCACGTCGCCCCCGGCGGAGATCCGCCCGTCGGCCAGGATCGCGGCGAGGTCGGCCACCGCGCCGCGCCGCACGTCGATGTGCAGCGGGGTGAGGATCGTCCGGGCTAGTAGCGGCACGCGATCTCCCGCGCCCGCGCCAGGTCGGCGTGGTTGTCGACCTCGACCCAGGAGACGTCGCCGATCGGCGCGGCTCGCACCTCGCCGCCCCGGTCGGCGAACTCCTGGTAGCCGTCCTCGTAGTAGAGGTTCGGGTCGCGCCGCCAGGTCGCCTCCAGGGCGTCGGCGAGCGCGCCGGCCACCTGCGGCTCGATCAGCGTCGCGCCGATGTACTCCCCGTACGCCTCGCCCGGGTCCATCAGCTTGGTGATCCGGGTGAGCTGGCCGGCCGCGTCGAAGGTGGTCTTCATCTCCTCCTCGGCCAGCGCCTTGATGTTGTCGATCGCCAGCAGGATGCCGGGGCCGCGCTCGGCCAGCAGGGTCTTCTCCACGCTCACCGGGTGCACGGTGTCGCCGTTGACCAGCAGCACCCCCCGGGAGAAGTGCTCCCGGGCCAGCCAGAGCGAGTACGCGTTGTTCCACTCCTCGGCCTTGTCGTTGTGCACGAGGGTGATCGTGACGCCGTACTTCTCCTCCAGCGCGGCCTGCCGCTGCCGGACCGCGTCCGCCGCGTAGCCCACCACGATCACGACCTCGGTGAGCCCGACCTCGGCGAGGTTGCGCAGCGCGATGTCGAGGATGGTGGTCTCCCCGTCGACCGGCACCAGGGCCTTGGGCAGGGTGTCGGTGTACGGGCGCAGCCGGCGCCCCGCACCGGCGGCGAGCACCATCCCGATCATGCCGGCACCATCCTCTTCTCGACTTCGCTCCACGCGGTGGAGGATATCGTCGCGCCGCCGCCGGCCGTGGTTCAGCCCGGCAGAGCGGCCAGGTCGGCCAGCAGTTCCAGCCGCTCCCCGGCGGCGAGCACCGCCCACGGGCCGGCCGCCCGGCGGTCCGTCTCCTGCTCGATCGCGAGCCGCTCCGGCCCCGCGGGCAGCCCGGCGACGCTCGCCGCGGTGTGCCCCGCGGCCGTCCACGCCTCCGCGTGCGCGTCCGCGCGGTGGTAGCGCAGGGTGCCCAGCCGGTTGAGCAGCAGCACCCCGGGCGGGGTGCCGTCCGGCTCGTGCGGCGGGGCCATGGTCGCGAAGGCGCCGGGCCCGGCCGAGATGACCGCGTGCGCCAGCACCCGGCCCAGCGCCGAGACCAGCCGCTCCACCCGCTCGTCGTGCCCGGCCCACAGTTCCTCGGTCACCTCGGCGTGCACGCCGAACAGTTCGGCCAGGAACGCCAGCCCGCGCTCCGTGGCGCAGAAGCCGCCGTCCGGGAAGCGCTGCACCATCCCGTATGCGACCTGCTTGTCCAGCGCCCGCCGGAGGGCGGCCGGGTCCCGGTAGCGGGTCACCGCCGCGAAGCCCGGGGCGTCCACCGTGCCGCCCGGCGCGGCCAGGCGGGTGCGGAACTCCACCAGGACGCCCGTGGCGGCCGGACCGCCGTACCGGGAACTCAGCTCCGCGCCGCCGCCGTCGCGGCCGGCGAGCATGCCGGCCACGAAGGTCCGGTCGACCGCCGGGGCGACCAGCCCCGCGAACCGGTGCGGCGGCAACCCGACGCCGTCGACCGGACCGGGTGGCCGCACCGGAGGTCGCGCCGCGCCGCGACCGGGGACCGTCTCCCTCACAGACCGATCGAACGCAGGGCGGCGAAGCCGTTCTCGGCGATGCGCCGGATCAGCCCGTCGTTGACGGCACGGTGCTCGTCGAGGAGGTCGACGTCCCGCTCGGCCAGCCACCGGTACTCGGTGTGCTTGCCCTCCTCCAGCCGGGGCCGGCTCAGGTCGCCGTCCACCCGGACCAGGAAGTCGGTCTCCACGCGGGTCAGCCCGTCGTCGCCGGTGTAGCGGTATTCGCCGACCTGGCCGAGCACGTGCGAGACCGTCCACCCGGTCTCCTCGGTGACCTCCCGGTGCAGCGCGTCCTGCACCTCCTCGCCCGGTTCGAGGTGGCCGCCGACGATGTCCCAGCAGTTGGGGAAGAGGCGCCGCTCGGGGGACCGGCGCTGGATGAAGATGCGGCCGTCGTCGTCCACGATCAGCGCGCCGGCGCAGCGGAGGGGCTCGGTGGGCACCCCACGACAGTAGCGATTCCCCGCCGATCCTGGCGATGCCCGGTCTTGTCCCGTTCCGCATCGATGGCCCACCATGTCCGTACCGAGGCCACCGTCCCACAGGGGTGATGCGTGATGCAGGTACGGGAAGCGATGTCCAGCGAGATCCTTGTCGTCGGCCCGGAGCACACGCTCCGCCAGGCGGCCCGGATGATGTCGGCCCGCCGGGTCGGGTCGGCGGTCGTGATCGACCCGGATTCCGAGGGGATCGGGATCATGACCGAACGCGACGTGCTCAACGCCATCGGGGCGGGGCTCGACCCCGACGTCGAACGCACCGGGGCGCACCTGACCTGGGACGTGGTCTACGCGGGCCCCGACTGGACGGTGGAGGAGGCGGCCGCCGCCATGGCCCGGGGCGGGTTCCGGCACCTCGTGGTGCTCGACGGTCGGGAGGTCGCCGGGGTGATCTCGGTTCGCGACCTCATGCGGGTCTGGGCGCGGGAGCACACCGCCCCCCGCGTCTGAACCGACGGCGGAAAGGGCGATGGCCCGGCCGATACCGGCCGGGCCATCGTCGTGTCGTACCGCCTCGCGTCAGGGGCCGACGAAGACGGCGGTGCCCCGCCAGTCCACGTCGTCGACGCCCGGGCCGCTGCGCACGGTGGCGGAGCCGGTCGGCGCGCCGTCCGACCACGCCATCGAGGAGAGGTTGCCGGTGGCGCGGGAGACGACGTAGAGGGTGTCGCCGTCCAGGAACATGCCGTTCGCGTCGGCGAACGCCGTGGTGCCGGTGACCGTGCTCCGCTCGGCACCGACGACGCCGGTGTCGGGCGCGAACCCGCGCCAGAACAGGGTGCTCTGGCCGGCCAACGTGTAGTAGACACGGCCGCCGGTGTAGAACATGGCGGTCACGTTCGGCAGTTCGGCGGAGAAGTTGCCCGTCATGCCCGCGTAGGTCTGGCCCTCCGGCGCGGAGCCGGTGACGACCGTGTCCCACTTGGCGTCGTGGTACGGGTCGAGCTTCTTCGGGGAGCCGAACGCCTCGCCGTCGAACGAACGCTTGTAGAGATCGCCGTTGACCCCGTAGAACAGGTCACCGCCGACCCAGAAGGCGCCCTTCACCGTGGACCACCGGGTGCTGTCCGAGTTGGCCACCGTGGTCGCGTTGCCCACCTCGGTGGCGCCGTCGTACGACCGCCTGGTGATGCTGTCCACCGTGGTGGCCGGCGGCACCGGCGGGAGCTTGACGATCTCGATGCCCTGGACCAGCGGGTTCTCCAGCACCCGACCGAAGTCGATGTCGATGGTGCCGTCGCTGGTGACCGCGAAGGCCCGCATGGTGCCCTTGTTGGTGGCGCCGATGGAGGCGATCGGGTCGAAGTCGTTCAGCTTGAGCACGCCGTCGATGCTGACGTCGAACTTGCGCCTGCCGGCCGTGGCCGTGCCGGCGTACCGGTTGGCCAGGTAGAGCCGGACCTGGACCGGGGTGCCCGCCGGGACCGGGAAGTCCCACTGCATGTCCGGCGTGGTGGACTCGTCCCAGCGCTCGCTGCTGAACAGCGCGACCGGGGTGCCGGCCGGCACGGTGGCGTCGAGCGTCGCGTCCGTGGGGTAGGTCGTGACGGTGCTGCCCGCGTTGTGGTAGGTGCTCGGCGCCGTGAGGCTGTCGGTCGCCCAGGCCGGGCCGCTCGGCGCGGCCAGCTGGTCGCCACCCGCGTTGACCCGGTAGAGGACGTCCGCCGCGTCCGGCGTCGGCGCGGTCTTCACGATCTCGATGCCCTGGACGAGCGGGTTCTCCAACACCCGGCCGAAGTCGATGTCGACCACGCCGTCGCTGACCAGCGAGAAGGACCGCATGGTGCCGCGGTTCGTGCCGCCGGCGGCGGCCACCGGGTCGAAGTCGTTCAGCTTGAGCACGCTGTCGATGCTGACGTCGAACTTGCGCTTGCCCGCCGTGGCCGTGCCGGCGTACCGGTTGGCCAGGTATAGGCGCACGTCGACGCGGGTGCCGGCCGCGACCGGGATGTCCCACTGCATGTCCGGGGCGGTCGCCTCGTCCCAGCGCTCACTGTTGAACAGCGTCGCGGGGGTGCTCGCCGGCACCGTGGCGTCGAACGTCGCGTTGGTCGGGTAGCTCGTGACGCTGTTGCCGGTGTTGTGGTGCGGGCTGGGCGCGGCGGCGGTGTCGCCGGCCCAGTCCGGGCCGCCGTCGGTCGCCGGGATGGCCGGACCGCCGGCGTTGACCCGGTAGAGGACCTCGGTCTGCGCCGCGCGGCCGGCCTGGTAGACGTTGCCGGGCAGGCCCTTGGTGCTGGTGGAGTGCGGGGCGGCGCCGCCGCTCAGCGGGAAGAAGGCGAGCCGCTTCCGCTGGTAGTCGAAGTTGCCGATGTACTCCTGGTCGCTGCCCAGCCAGAGGCCCTGCGGGGTCACCACCATCTCGGTGACGCCGTAGCCGCGGGGGTGGCGGCCGGGGTTCCAGGCCAGGGGCAGGCCGCTGGCCGGGTCGAGGGCCGCGATGCTGGCCCGCGGCACCGCGCCGGGGCCCGCCTTGTCGCGGGCGAGGGGGTTGTTCGACCAGCGGAAGTGACCGCCGACGTAGATGGCCTCCTCGCTGATGCCGGTGGAGAGGAAGGTGTCGCCACCGCTGAAGTTGGTCCAGGTCGGCTTCTGCCCGTCGCCGGTGGCGGCGGTCTCCCAGCGGGCCGCCGAGTCGCAGAGCGTCCCCGGGTAGGAGGCGCCGGTGGTCACCACGACGAAGTACTTGCCGCTCGGGGAGAACTGCACATCCCGCACCCACGAGTCGAACGCGGTGTACTTGCAGGCTCCCGAGTAGCCGTCGGTGTTCCAGTCGGCGATGGTGGCCGTGCTCTCGCCCAGGTTGATCCGGACGATCTGGTCGTGGACGACCCCGTTGGCCTTCTTGAAGTTGCCGATGACCACGAGGTGCTTGCCGTCCGGCGAGACGGCCATCTTCTCGACGCCCACGCCGGCCGAGGCGCCGCCGTTGGTGCTGGTCCAGTTGTGGTGCTCGGTCAGCGCCACGGTGAGGTAGTCGGTCACCGCGCCGGTGGTCGGGTTCAGCGAGGCCAGCCCGTTGCGGGTGGTCGTCGCGGTCACGGTGGAGAAGATGCCGCCCACCAGGAGCCGCCCGTCGACCAGGGCGATGTCGCTCACCGTGCCGTTGAAGGCCGGCCCCTTGAAGCCGGCGACGGGCGTGCCGTCCTCGACGTTGAGCAGGGCGAGCTTGCGGAAGTTGCTGTCGCCGACCTTGTTGAAGGTGCCGGCCAGGTAGACCGTGCCCGGCGTGGGCCCGGCGATCACCGCGGTCACCTCGCCGTCGAGCACCGGGGCGAACGAGTCGTCCAGCTTGCCGGTGGCCTTGTCGAAGGCCAGCACGCCCTTGCGGGTGACCTCGGTGGTCGCGGAGCCGCGGTTCTGCGCCTTGGTGAACGAACCACCGACGATCACCTTGGTGCCGGCGTCGTAGATGGCCACGACGTTGCCGTCGTTGATGTTCGGCGTCTTGTCCGTCGGCACCTCGCTGACCAGCGTGGTGTGGTCCGGTGCGGGGGCGGCGAGCGCGGGTACGGGGGTGAAAAGGGTGGCGATGCCGAGCACGGCGGCGCCGAGAGCGGACACCGAGCGGTGTCTCAGGATCGAGGAAGGCACAGGCTACTCCGGGGGAAACGTCGGAGGCGCTGCGGTGATGGCCGGTGCCGGCGCGAGGTGGGGCGCCGCACGACCGACCGCAGACGTGAGAGCAATACCTTCTCGCATCCGGCCGTCGCCCGTCCACCCGGGACCGGAGTTTTTGACCGAGCAAACGCCCCAGGTCACACGAAAAGACGAGGGAAGATCATCGACCCGGTACGGAGGGTGGCGCCGAGGAGACACTCAGGTCCGGCGGCGGCGGGTTGAAGTACGGGTCGGTGGCCATCTCGCGGAACACGGCCTCGCTCTCCGGGTCCTTGCCGAAGGTGCTGTCGTACAGGGGTTTCGTGGTCTGCCGGGCGGCGAAGTAGACCGCCGCCTTGATCTGCGGGTGCTTCTTCAGGTACGGCCCGACCTCGCGCATCCAGTCGGCCCGCTGGCCCGGCCGGCCCTCCTGGGTGAGCCCGAACTCGCCGATCACCACCGGCCGCGGATGCTTCTGGGCGAAGGCCATGAAGTGGTCCATCCGGTCGGTGAAGCTGTTCCACTCCGGGCCGGGGTAGACGTCGGCGCAGAGCCAGTCGACCTGGTCGTCACCGGGGTAGTAGGCGGCGGCGTCCCGGTCGGGCTCGGCGAAGCCGTCCGCGTGCGGACACCACACCCAGGCCGCGTTGGTGACGCCGACCTCGGTGAAGATGGCCCGGACGTGTTTCCACGCGGCGACGTAGTCCTCCGGGGAGTGCATGCTGGCGGCCAGGTTCGGCCGGTCCATCTCCCACCGGTAGCGCAGCAGCACCGGCACGCCGAACTCCTTGACGTCGGCGGCCCGCTGCCGGATCAGCGCGTCGTAGACGCCGCTGACCGTCGACCGGGTGTCGGTGCCCTGCCAGGAGATCATCTGGAGCTTGCCCTGGGACTGGAAGGCCCGCTCCGTGGCGCCCGGGAAGGCCTCGTTCCACTCGTGGAACATGTGCGCGATGGCCAGTTCGCCGCCCGCCGCACGGTTGAACTCGTCGAACGCGGCCGCCCGCCCGGTGGCGTTGTGGAACTGCGGCTTGACCCAGGCACCCACCCAGGCACCCTTCTCCGGCAGCTCCGGCCCGCGCCCGGTGGTCCGGACCGGGCCGGTCCGGGGCGTCACCGTGGGCGGGGGCGGGGCCGCCGCCGTCGTCGCACCGCCCGGTCCGTCGGTCGAGCCGAAGTCACAGCCCGCCACCGCCGGAACGAGACAGGCCAGAGCGAACACGGCCGCCATCGTCCGTCGTAACCGTCGTACCACCGCAACCTCTCCACAGAATGGTCGCCGGCCCCACGGTCGTCGGCCCCGGCGACCCCGCGTCAGCGGAGCGGCGCGCCGGGACGGGCGGGCGACCCCTGGCACTCTACCGGTGCGACGGACCTCACGCGGTGTAGCCGAGTTCCCTGAGCAGCGGCCCAGCCTCGGCGAGCACGTCGGCCAGGTCCTGTTCGGTCAGCCGCTGCCGCCAGCGGCCGACCGAGTTCGGCCGGGCCTTGGCGAACCGGGCGTGCAGGGCCTGCCGGCCGGCCGGGTCCCCGACCGCCAGGAAGTCGGCGACCACCTCGGCCGCCTCGGCCGGGCGGGTGACGATGTCCTCGTAGCGGAGGTGCCGGACCCGTTCCGCCGGCACGTCGGCGAGCTGGGCCAGCGCGCTGCTGGTGAACCGGCGCCACATCCAGGCCGAACGGCCCAGGTCGGAGACCTTGCTGAACTCCTCGCGCCGCTCCGGCTCCACCCAGAACCGGGGCGCGGCGCCCCACGGGGTGCCGCCCCGGCCGCTCCGCCCGGTGCCCGTCGAGGCCGCGTTCAGCCACGGCTGCTCGGCGTGCGACACCGCCACGTCCCGGCCGTCCCGGTAGACGTGCAGGAAGACCGCGTCCGGGAAGACCTCGGTCAGGAACGGCACGATGAAGCAGTTCTCCGGGTCCTTCTCGGCGAACCGCAGCCCGCCGTGCCCGGAGGCGGCGAGCAGCGCACCGTAGTAGCCGCGGAAGTAGCGGCCCGCCCGCTGCGGGGTCCAGCTCCCCTCGTAGACGCAGCGGGCCACCGCCTTGGTCAGCCGGGGCTCGAAGTGGTAGGAGACGTCCGGCAGCGCGCCCACGCAGCTGCCCAGGAACGTGGTGCCGGAACGCGGCGCGCCGAGGATGAAGATGGGCCGCTCGACCTTCAGGCTGAGCTTGCGGTTGGCGGCCTCCACCGGCCGCTCCAGCTCCCGGCGTTCCTTCCGGTCCGCCAGCAGGCCGACGGCGGCGAGCTTCGCGGCCTTCACGGTCGACAGACCGGAGTGCGGGGAGAGGGGCGTGCTGCTGGTCATCGGGGTCCCATCGATACGCAGGAACGGGTCAGGACTGGGCGGCCGGGTTCGCGCCGGCGCGGTTGCGGCCCCGCCGCAGCGCGCGCAGCGCGTCGAGGTGCAGGGTGGCCCGCCAGCGCCAGGCGCCGGCCAGGTACGCCGCCGCGCCGCCGACCGCCACCAGGGCGAGCACCGGCGGCGGGGCGTCCAGCAGGCCGGCCAGCCCGAGCGGCAGGCCGAACGCGGCGACGGCCAGCGCCATGGCGGCCCGGGTGCCGGCACCGAACGGGTGCAGCCGCATCGACCACCAGAGCTGGGTCAGCGGCACCAGGTTGGTCACCAGGATGGAGACCGTCCAGGCCAGGGCCGCGCCGAGGATGCCGTACCGCGGGATGAGCAGGACGTTGGCCACCACGTTGAGCACCGTGCCGGCCATCGCGTTGTAGAACGTCCAGGCGGTCCGGCCGGCCATGTTCAGCACCATGTCGACCATGCCGCAGCCGGTGGCCACCAGCATGGTCAGCGCGAGCAGCACCACCACCCCGTGACCGCCGCCGTAGCCGGAGCCGAACAGCGCCAGCATCGGCGTGGCGAACGCCGCGAAGACCAGGTAGGCCGGCCAGGAGAGCAGCACCAGCCACCCGGTGGCGGCCTGGTAGAGCTGCCGGGCCTCGGCGCGGTCGTCGCGGGCGAAGGCGGCGGCCAACCGGTGCTGCACCGAGCTGGAGAGCGCGACGCTGGAGAGCTGGCCGAGCGCCAGGAACCGGGTCGCCGCCGTGTAGATCGCCGCGTCGGCCGGCCCACGCAGGGCGCTGAGCAGCACGATGTCCAGCCGCTGCACCACGATCGCGGCCAGGCTGCTGGCCGCGCGCGGCCCGGTGAAGCGCCAGAACGGCCCGGCGACCTCGCCCGCCGGCACCGGCCGGGTCACGTGCCGGCCGGCACGGCGGACCAGCCGGCCCAGCCAGGCCAGGGCGACCACCGCGGCGACCAGGTAGGGCACCACCCAGGCCAGCGGCAGCGCGACGGTGGCGGAGAGCCCGAGCCAGGCGGCCACCGCCACGGCCAGGAACTGCACCAGGGTGCGGCCGAGCCGTTCCACGGTGAGCAGCGGCCGCATATGGCCGAACCCACGGCAGGCGGCGAGCGCGTAGTCGTTCAGGGCGGCCAGCGGCACGAAGGCCAGCAGGATGCGCAGCGCGGTCACCGCGCCCGGGCCGGCCTCCGGCATGGTGGCCTCGGCCAGCGCCGGGGCGGCCAGCCAGCCGGCCAGGCCGAGCAGCACGCCGACCGCCAGCACCGGCAGCAGCCCGGCCAGGATCGTGCCGCGGATCCGGTCCCGCTGGTCGAGGGTCCGGTGCCGGCTGACGAAGTAGACGGTCCCCACGTCGGTGCCGAGCCGGGCCGCCGACGCGGCGATCATGAAGGCGCTGGTGGCCGCGAAGAACATGCCGGCCTCGCGTACCGACCAGCCCCGGGCGATGACGATGTTCAGCCCGAAGCCGGCCACCGCGGCCAGGCCCACCCCGACCAGGTTGGCGAAGCCCTGCCGGGCCGCGCCGCCCAGACCCGCGCCGGCACCCGGGCCGCCGGCCGGTGCGGTCAGCGTCGGGGTGCCGCCGGCGTCCGCCCGAGTCACCGCCGCCACGACGGCACGCGTCCCCACCAGGAGGCCAGCCGCTCGTCATACGGGGCGAAGTGGTCCTCCAGCCGGGCCCGCAGCTCGGCCGACATCGGCGAGCGGGACCGCGAGTTGTGCTTGCCGAAGGCGATGTCCGCCCACCGGGGCAGGCCGAGGAAGTCGCAGACCGCGTCGAAGGACGGGCGCGGGTCGGCGAAGAAGTCGTCGCTGTCGATCACGTGCAGCCGATCCCGGCCGACCAGCGCCTCCAGCCGCTCCACCTGCTCGATGTAGCGCCCACGGGCCAGGTAGGCGTTGTGCTGGAGGTGGTGGCTCGAGTACGTCGGGTCGGCGGTCATCCGCTCCCGCTCACCGGCCGTCCGCTCCTCCTCCAGCGCCAGCGCCCGCTCGAAGTCCCGCTCGGTCTCGTAACCCCGGGCCAGCTCGTGCGAGTGCGCCGAGTAGGCCCGCTCCACCGGGTCACGGAGCAGCACCAGCAGCTTCACCGAGGGCAGGTCCCGGGCGATCCGCTGCGCGGCCAGCGGGTGGAACATGTAGTAGGGGCTCGACTCGCCGGTGATCCCGCGTACGCCGAGCTGCGCCTTCACCGCCTCGGCCTTGCCGGTGGTGGGGAAGTGCCCGAGGTACCAGCTCATCCCCCGGTGGTAGTCCATGTCGAAGTAGTGCACGCCCTTGTGGTAGGCGGGCGGCAGCATCCCGGGGTGCTGCGACAGCGTCTTGAACAGCGAGGTGGTGCCGCAGCGCTGCGCCCCCACGATCAGGAATCCCGGCACCATCCGCGACCCGGCGGTCAACCGACCCACCGTCCGGCTCACCGACTTCACCGCACGAAGCGCCTGCTCCTTGGCCAGCGTCACGTCCCCACTCCTCACTCTCACCGGGCCCGTCGGGCCAGGTGCTCCTCCACGGCGGGCAGCAGCCAGGTGTCGACGTGCCCCAGCCGCGCACCCGCCTCCGCCTGCCGGTCCCGCAGATAGCGTGCCGCCAGCTCCACGAGGTAGAGCACGGCGACCAGGTCGGCGTCGCGGCCGTCCGAGTCGAACGGCGCCACGCTCCGGTCCGCCCCGGCGATCAGCGCCCGGGCGGCCTCCGTCGGCTCCACCCCGTCGTTGCCGATGGCGGTCTGCACCGCCCGGTGCAGCGCGTCGTAGCCGACCGGCACGTCCGTCTCGAACCGCTCCCAGTCCCAGACCAGCACCCGGCCGTCGGCCAGCACCGCGCTGTTGCCGCCGTTCCAGTCGCCGTGCCAGGCGCCGAACGCCACCGTCGGGTCCAGGTCCGCGATCGTCTTGAGCACCGCGCGCAGCCGCCCGGCCTCCGGGCGTGCGCCGAGCGCGTCCACCGCGTCGGCCAGCCGGGCCGCGTGGTCGCTCGCGGCCCAGGACCGCCGGCGTACGCCCAGACAGCCGGCGACCGCCACCATGGCCGCCCGCTCGGCCGCCTCGGCGACGGCCGGGGTGGCCCGGGGCAGCCGCACCGGCAGCGCCTCCTGCACTAGCAGCGCGTGCCCGTGCCAGTCGCCGTGGTGGCGTACCCCGGCCACGGTGACCGGACCGAGCGGCAGGCCGGCCAGCCGGGCCAGTGCGGCGGCCTCCGCGTCGACCAGGGCGCGGGTCAGCGGGTCGACGCCGAGCTTCGCGTACCCGAGGGCCCGACCGTCCGGGGCGAGCAGTTGCAGCACCGGCTTGCGGTTCGCCCGGGCCGGCCCGATGTGCAGGCTGACCAGCGCCCGCTCGCCCAGCACCTCGGCCAGGTGCGCGTCCAGCCCACCGCCGGTCACCACCAGCCGGTCGCGGAACACCAGCGGCCCCAGCCCGAGCCGGAACGCGGTGGCCAGGCCCTGCCGGACCAGCTTGGCCTTGCGGCCGACCGCCTCGGTGGAGTGCCGGACGGCGCTCGCCGCGGCGCGGCCGGAGCCGGTGGGCACCAGCAGCCGGGGGCGGGACGCCGAGGGCACCACCACCCAACCGGCGCCGCCCCGGTGCAGGGCGGGCTCGGCCGGCTCGGGCCAGATCAGCCCGGCGAGCTCACCGAGGTAGGCGGATCGGCCGTCGCCGTCCGGGGGTACGCGGAACACCATCAGTGGTCACCGGCTGCTTCCAGTCGGGCCCGTAGCCCGGCCACGGTGCCCCTCGGCGGCGCCGGCGCGAGCGCCCGGCGGAGCCGGTCGTTGCGGGCGAGCAGGGCGACCGAGATCAGGCCGTAGGCGAGGGTGGCTTCCAGCGCGCCGTAGGTGAACTGGAAGAAGAGCATGAGGATGAGCACGAGACTGCCGGCGATCCCGATCGCGCTGTGGTCGCGCCGGTAGCGCCAGAGGCAGTAGAGGAAGAAGCCGTTGTAGGCGATCGCGCCCACGTAGCCCTGGCCGACCAGCAGCGCCCAGAGCTGGCCGTTGCTGCCCAGCTCCCGGTTGCCGCACTGCTTGCAGTCGTCGGACTTGCCGATGGCGATCGACCGGTTACTGCCGATCAGCGCCCGGTTGCCGCCGTAGCCGAGGATCGGTGAGTGGTTGGCCGCGGTGACCGCGCCCTCGGAGAGGGTGGTGCGGATGTCGTCGCTGTGCCCGTTCTGCAGTCGCTCGTCGAAGGTGCGACCCAGCGGTGTGGCGACGATCAGCACCCCGATCAGACCGACCGCCAGGGCGAGCCCGCCGAGCACCACCATCCGGCCGCGCAGGGCGAGCCGGACCGCCACGTAGACCGCGGAGATGCCGAGGCCGATCCAGAGGCCGCGGTTGAGCGAGTAGATGACCGGGAAGATCGCGGCCAGCGCGATGGCCACGCCGGCCACCCGGCGCAGCGGCCTGCCCAGCACCACCCAGCCGACGATCAGCCAGATGAGCAGGATCGCCGTGTTCTCGCCCCACGAGTTCGTGTAGGTGAACGGCGCGGACGGTCGCGGCGAGCTGGCCTCGCCCTCGATCACCTGCTGGACCTGGGCGAACTTCACGTCCATGAGCGAGGCGACGAAGGGTTGGCTGGCGATCGAGTGCGGCAGGATGAACCGCAGCGGCGCGACGAAACCGAGGGTCGGGAAGAGCGAGCCGAGCCAGCCGCCGATCACCACGACCACGCCCATGAACCCGAAGAGCCGGACGATCCGGCGGCGGGACAGCTCCCGCTCGCCCAGGTTGTAGACGTAGAGCATGACCACGGTCATGCCGACGAAGTTGGCGAGGCGGATGGCCCAGCCGATGTACCGGCCGCCGCCGCCCGGCGGCAGCGTGTTCGGCGCGGTGAGGCCGAGCATCGCGGCGGAGAGGACCAACCAGAGCAGCAGGAGCAGCCAGATCCCGAAGCCGGGCGGCACCCGGACCGGGCCCCGGCGGACCATCTGCACCAGCATCGGCACCGCGAAGACGACGAAGACGAAGCTGGACACCCCGAGCGCCCACCACAGCGGGTAGAGCACGAAGAGCGCGATCAGCGGCCACGCCGTGGGCAACCGCAGCGACCAGCCCTTCGGCCGCGCCACGGCCGGCGTGAGCCGGGTCCCGGTGGGCGGCGCAGCCGCCGCGCCGACCGGGGCCGACCCGCGCGCCGGGCGGGGCGGGGTGACGGTGCTCATTTCACGGTGACCTTGGCGGTGGTTGGCGCGTAGATCACCCAGGCGTTGCCGGGCTGCGGGTGCAGGAGGTCGCCGCCGGTGTCGGCGAGGGTGCAGACCATGCCCAGGCCCGGCTTGCGCCACCGGCCCTTCGCGCTGGACGGCCCGGAGACCGCGACCACGGCGCCCTCACCGAACACGTTCGCCGACGGGAGGGAGCGCGGCGACGGGTTCCGGACGTCGAGCGTCCGGTATTCCATGGTCAGCACGAGCACCGACGCGGCGGTCACCGTGGCGGTGCCCACCTTGCCCACCCAGAGCGACTTCTGCTGGTCGTAGCGCCAGACCATGGGCGGGCCGCCGGAGACGGCGACCGACAGCTCGGTGGCCGGGACGAGGTCCCGCGCGGCCAGGGCGGCGCCGTCGGTGGCGTGGTCGAGCGGCGGCGTGGGGGGTTGGCCGCCCTTCGGCGCGGCCTTGAGCAGCGCGGCCGTCGAGGTGTAGCCGTCGTCGATGGCGTCGCCGTCGTCCGGGGTGACCCCGGCCAGCCCGGACTTCTCGAACTGGCTGAGGAAGCCGGTGGGGCCGCCGGCGTAGCCGACGAACGGCCGCAGCACGGCCACCGACCGGATGTCGACCGGGCGGATCTCGGCGACCGGGCCGACCTTGGCGGCGTCACGGGAGTGGAACACCGCGGTCAGGTGCAGCGTGTCGGACTCGGCGAACTCGGCGTAGACCAGGTCCGCCGCGTCCAGCCCGGCCGGGGTGGTCGAGGGGCTGACCCGCAGCGGCACGGCGACCGCCTGGCGGCCCGCCAGCGGCGCCGCGCTCACCGGCGCGCCGGTCAGCGGGCCGGCGGGCAGGCTCGGGGTCGGGCTCGGCGGGGGCGTCGCCGCGGCGCTGCCCGGGTCGACCACGTCGACGCTGCCCGCCTCGGGCTGGGGCTCGCTGCAGGCCGTGCCGAAGCCGACCACGAGGGCCGGGGCGAAGGCGGCGCGAAGCAACTGCCGGCGGTTCACCCCAGATCCTCGCCGGAGTCGAGGGCATAGCTGCGGCCGTCGCCGTCACTCCGCGAGCGGTAGGTGCCGCCGCTGCCGTTGACCGGCAGCGGCTTGCCCGGCACCGGCGGCTTGACCGACGCCTTGCCCGGCGCGGGCGGCTTCGCGGAACCGCCGGACGCGCCCGACGCGGACGGGTGCATCCGGGGCAGCACCATGGTGGACTCGGCGGACGGGCCGGGGCTCGGCCGGGGCTTCGGCCGGTTGGCCGGGGCCGCCGGCCG
>NZ_WBKT01000084.1 GCF_008868175.1 Micromonospora sp. AMSO31t | reverse complement strand
CGCCCGCGTTGATCATGAAGTTATTGCCCTCGGAACGCCCTTTCCCGGGCAATAACTTCATGATCAACGCCGCAGGGGGCGTCCGTGCCGGTGGGTGGTCGGGGTTTTCGCCCGGTGGTGTCGCTTCGCCCGGCAGGATGGTCGATGTCGACTTAGACTCGCGCTGCGTCGATTGCTGCGTCGGTTCAGGGGTGGAGGGGATGGCTGGAGGGCGGAGCCGCTGGACCGCGACGCTGGTCGCGGTCGTCGTGGTGCTGGGCTGGCTGGTCGTCGGCGGCCTCGCCGGTCCCTACTCCGGGAAGCTCGGCGACGTCGCCACCAACGACAACGCCGCCTTCCTGCCCACCGACGCCGAGGCCACCCGGGCGCAGGACGAAGCCGCCGGCTTCGTGGACCGGGAGACCACCCCGGCGCTCGTCGTCTACGAACGCACCTCCGGCATCACCCCCGCCGACCAGGAGCGGATCCGGGCCGAGGTGGCCCGTTTCGCGCAACTGCCGGGGGTCGTCGGGCCGCTGCCGCCGCCGATCGTCAGCCAGGACCGGCAGGCCGTGCAGGTCATCGTCCCGATCGACGCGGCCGAGGGCGAACAGATCGGCGCGGTGGTCGACCGGCTGCGGGACATCGCCGGCGCCGACCGGGACGGACTCACCGTGGATGTGGCCGGCCCGGCCGGCCTGCTCGCCGACCTGATCGAGGTGTTCACCGCCATCGACGGGCCGCTGCTGCTGGTCACCCTGGTCGTGGTGCTGGTCATCCTGCTGATCGTCTACCGCAGCCCGGTGCTCTGGGCCTTCCCGCTGCTCGCCGCCGGGATGTCGTACTCGCTGGCCGCGCTCGTCGTCTACGTCCTCGCGAAGAACGACGTCGTGAAGCTCAACGGGCAGGCCCAGGGCATCCTCACGGTCCTCGTCTTCGGCGCCGGCACCGACTACGCGCTGCTGCTCATCGCCCGCTACCGGGAGGAACTGCACCGGCACGAGCGGCCCTGGGACGCCATGCGGGCCGCCTGGAGGGGCGCCGCCCCGGCGATCATCGCGTCGGGCGCCACGGTCATCGTCAGCCTCCTCTGCCTGCTGCTGTCCAGCCTCAACTCCAACCGGGCGCTCGGCCCGGTGAGCGCCGTCGGCATCGCCGCCACCCTGCTGGTCATGCTGACCTTCCTCCCCGCCCTGCTGCTGCTCGGCGGCCGGTGGGCGTTCTGGCCCCGGCGACCCGGGTACGACCACGCCGACCCGCGCACCGAACACGGCATCTGGGGGCGGATCGCGGGCTTCGTGGCGCGCCGCGCGCGTACCGTCTGGATCGTCACCGCGGTGGTCCTGGCCGCGCTCGCCCTCGGGGTGACCCAGCTCGGCGCCACCACCCTCGGGCAGTCCGACCTGTTCACCCAGCGCACCGACTCGGTGGCCGGCCAGGAGGTCATCGCCCGCCACTACCCGGCCGGCACCGGCAGCCCGGCCACCATCTTCACCAACCAGGCCACCGCCCAGCAGGTCGCCCGGGTGGCGCAGGGCGTGCCGGGGGTGTCCTCGGTCCAGCCGTTCAGCCGCCAGGGGCCCGCCGGGTCGCCCGAGGTGGTCGACGGGCGGGTGCAGTTGCAGGCCACCCTCGCCGGCCCGCCGGACAGCAACGGCGCCGAACGCGCCGTCCGCGAGCTGCGCGTGGCCGTGCACCGGGTGCCCGGCGCGGACGCGGTGGTCGGCGGCTTCACCGCCATCAACGTGGATACCGCCGACGCGTCCACCCGGGACCGCAACGTCATCATCCCGGTGGTGCTGCTGGTCATCGCGGTCATCCTCGCCGTGCTGCTGCGGGCCCTGCTCGCCCCCGTGCTGCTGATCGCCACGGTCGTGCTGTCGTTCCTCGCGACGCTCGGCCTCTGCGCGCTGATCTTCAGGTACGTCCTCGACTTCCCCGGAGTCGACCAGTCGTTCCCGCTGTTCGCGTTCGTCTTCCTGGTTGCGCTCGGCATCGACTACAACATCTTCCTGATGAGCCGGGTCCGCGAGGAATCCGTCCGGCGCGGCACCCGGGCCGGCGTGCTCACCGGCCTGGCCGTCACCGGCGGTGTGATCACCTCCGCCGGCATCGTGCTCGCCGCCACCTTCTCCGCGCTCGCCGTGCTGCCGCTCGTGGTGCTCGTCGAGCTGGGCGTGGCGGTCGCCGCCGGGGTCCTCCTCGACACCATCGTGGTCCGCTCGCTGCTGGTGCCCGCGCTCGCGTACGACATCGGTCCGAAGATCTGGTGGCCGGGCCGCTTGTCCCGGACGAACCGCAACGGCGACCGGGCCGGAGTGGAGGCGGACCATGCCCGCTGAGACGGACGTCGTCATCGTCGGCGGCGGCCTGGCCGGCCTCGCCGCCGCCCGCCGGCTGCACCGGGCCGGCGTGCCCTGGCGGCTGCTGGAGGCCGCCGACCGGCTCGGCGGCCGCGTCGCCACCGACGAGGTCGACGGCTACCTGCTGGACCGGGGCTTCCAGGTGCTCAACACGGCGTACCCGCGGCTCGGCGGCCTCGTCGACCTCGGCGCCCTCGACCTGGGCTGGTTCACCCCCGGCGTGCTCGTGCGCCGCGGCGACCGGCTGGAACGCCTCGTCAATCCGCTGCGCGACCCCGCGGGCGCACCCGGCACGGTGGCCGCGGGCGTCGGGTCGCTGGTCGACCGGCTGCGCTTCGCCGCGCTCGCCACCGGCTGCGCCACCCTGCCGATGGGCCGGCTGCTCAACGCGCCCGAGACCACCAGCGAGGCCGCGCTGCGCCGGGCCGGGCTCTCCGCCGCGTTCATCGAGGAACTGCTCCGGCCGTTCCTCTCCGGCGTGCTGCTCGACCGCGAGCTGGCCACCTCCAGCCACGTGCTGGCCGTCCTCCTGCGCGCGTTCGCCCGCGGGCGGATCGGGCTGCCCGCCCGCGGCATGGCCGCGCTGCCCCGGGCCGTCGCCGGCCCACTGCCCGCCGAGCTGATCGACCTGCACACCCCGGTCACCGAGGTCGCGCCGGGCCGTGTCCGCACCCCGGCCGGCGAGATCGCCTGCCGCGCCGTCGTGGTCGCCGCCGACCCGCCGGCGGCGGCCACCCTGCTGCCCCGGCTCCAACGGGTACGCATGCACAGCTACACGACCTACTACCACAGCACCGACACCCCGCCGCTGGCCGAGCCGATCCTGCTGCTCGACGGGGAGCGGGGCGAACTGGTCGCCAACACGGTGGTGGTCAGCAACGCGGCGCCCACCTACGCGCCCGCCGGAAAGCACCTCGTGGCCACCTCCGTGGTCGGCCCGCAGGCCCCACCCGAGCCGCTGATCCGCAGCGAGCTGGACCGCCTCTACGGGCGCCCCACCGCCGACTGGACCCACCTGGCGACCGTGTCGGTGCCGCACGCCCTGCCCGCCGCGCCGCCGCCGCAGGGCCGGCTGCGCAAGCCGGTCGCGCTCGGCGACGGGCTCTACGTCGCCGGCGACCACCGCGACACCCCGTCCATCCAGGGAGCCCTCGCCAGCGGCTGGCGGACCGCCGGGGCGGTGCTCGCCGACCTGCGCGGCACATCGTGATGGATCTCCCGCGGCGCGCTCCGGCCTCCGCCCGTGCCACCGATGGGGACGCTGCGCGCTGTTATCCTCGCGTTGCCCATCGTGCCGGGCAGATCACCAACCCGGCCCGACGGATGATGGTCGGTGATCCGTTGAGCGGGTTACGATCCGGCGCGGTAGCGGGGCGGTAGCTCAGCGGGTTAGAGCAGGGGACTCATAATCCCTCGGTCGCGGGTTCGAGTCCCGCCCGCCCCACCAGCCGTTTTCCCTGGTCAGCCATGCTGCCGACGACCCGGACCGATCGCGTCGAGGTCCGGTCCGACGCCCTCAGTCCGCACTGAGTCCGCAGCAGCACCGCCCGCCGCCCGGTCGAGGCGATCCGCCTGGCTTAGTGAGGGAGATCGAGTCGGGCCCATGAGGAACCATCCCGTGTGACCGCGGTGTGGTCCGCGCCGAGCGCCGACGTGTCGTCCCGCCCGTAGAGCCAGGCGAGACCCGGGGCGGCCCCGACCGCGCCATCGAGCCGGTCATACTCGCGTGCCTTGGTGAAATGCCGCCCCCCGTCCCGGCTGACCAGCAGGGATGAGGTGAGGGCCGGCGTGATGTCGCCTGGTTGGGCGACCAGCAGGGAGCCGTCCGAGCCGATGGTGAACGGCCGGTTCGTCGGCGACGCGGGCAGGTCGCTGCCGACGTCCTTCCAGGTCGCTCCGCCGTCCGTGGTGTGCAGCAACTGGGACGGGCCCTTGACCTCCATCGGCTGAGCGCCGGGCGGTGGCGGGGGCTCGATCAGTAGGTAGGCCTCCCGCTTGCTGACCCCGGCCACTGCGATTACGTTCGCCCCTTTGGCCGGTCGCCAGATGTTCCAGGTGGCACCCCGGTCGGTGCTTCTGGCGACGATCATGATGTCGATGTCGTCCGGCCAGTAGGTCGCCCAGATAGTCCCGTCGGCGCTCGGATAGATGCTGTACGGGGGATAGGGCGAGGCCGGCTTCCCGCTGAGCCGGTACACCGTCCCGCTCAAGGGGTCCACGGCGAGCGGCTGGCGGATCGCGCCGCAGCCCTGCTGACAGAACACAGCACGGGCCTTCGGCGGGAATGCGGGTACGGCCACCATCGCCTGCTCCGTGTCCCGCCAGGTTCGGCCGTAGTCGGTGGAGAGCCGGGACTTGCCGCCGTCGAGGACCAGGTAGGAGCGCTGCCCGAGCACGGAGAACTCCATGTCGGCCTCCTTGTTCCCGGAGGCGGTGACCCGGCAGCTCGTGGCTCGGTACTGGGCCGTGTCGTAGTCGGTCCAGCTCTGCCCGCCGTCCTCGGTGTGCGCGAACTGCACCGTGCACCCGAAGTCGACCTGTTCGACGCCGACACCGGAGTCCGGACCGGTCATGAAGAGCTGGGTCGCGCGGTCGCGTGCTTGCGGATGAGGGGTCGGGTCGGCCCAGTCGACCCTGTGCGTGGCGGCTGCCAGAGGCACGACCGCCATGCTGGCGAAGACCACCAGGACCACCGCCACCCCGCCGGTGCGCCACCGCCGGCGGGCCCGGGCTGCTGACCGGAGATCGTCGAGGGGCGGCTGTCTGACGGCGTCGGCGACGGTGTCGACGTCGAAGCCGGTGAACTCACGATCGGACATCGATCCTCCCGGTGCTCGTGCTGTCGTTGACGTCGGAGTCGGTGAGAAGCTCCGCCAGCGCCTGCCGACCCCGCGACAGGCGGGACTTGACCGTGCCGGCGGAGACGCCGAGAGCCGCCGCGACCTCATCAACCGGCAGGTCGACCAGGTAGTGCAGGGCCAGCGCGTACCGCTGTCCCTCCGGCAGGCTCCGCAGAGCGGCCAGCAGCGCGACATGCTCCGGCGACCGGTCGACGACTGCAGGCGGCGGCCCGATCCGATGCAGCAGCCTGTCCAGCACCCGACGCCGGCGATGCCGGCTGCGGACAACGTTCACCGCCACCCGCCGCAGCCACGCCTCCGGATTCTCCAGACAAGCGAACCGTCGGGGCGCGGCCAGCGCCCGCGTAAACGCTTCCTGGACCGCTTCCTGGGCCTCGTTCAGATCCCCGCTCACCGCGTACAGATGGACGACCAACCGCCGGAAACAGCCCGCGTACAACTCGGAGATCAGATCATCGTCGGACACCGTCACCTCCCTTCTCCACCACTCCCACTCACGAGCGGGGCCAAAGGTTCCACGGAACCGGTCAGAAAGTTTGGCGAGCGACAGCGCGAGTGGATCGCGGCGCAGCAATCTCTGAGACGGTGACAGCACCGCCAGCGATGTTCATGGTCCCGCCCAGCGACCAGTCTGCAAGAGGCCGACCGACGGCGTAGGTGTCATCCGTGCCATCCACGTGCCAGTAGCCCGTACCCCCTGCGGTCACGAACGGGCACGAACGGTCCCCACGTCCTGCGGCTGGCCTGGCCCACCTGGCCCTTGTCGGTCGTGATCTTCGTCCTTCGAATCGGAAGATCCGCCGCCACGATCAGAGCGCATACCAGCGGTGCGCCTGCAGCTCTCGCAGCTCCGCCCAACCGGCGAGGCGGGAGCAACATGGACCCGCCAGCCGTCGAAGGCTTCCACGCCATCGACCAGGTCGACGTCGACTTCTGTGCCTTGCTCGTCCGTCATTCGACAACCGGCGCCGTGGACTGAGTAGTCGATGCCGGTGCTCGACCGGCCCTCCCGGGGCAGTACTCGGGTTGACCTCACCGCAGTCAGTAGGTCGGACAGGCCAGTCAGATCCGGATAGGCCGCGAAGAGGCGGTCGCGGATCCGCTTGAGGGCTGCGACGTACGACCTCACGGCATCCACCGCCAGCTGTTCACGCTCGTCCACCGCTGGAGGGACGCCGGGCGACGAGACGAGCAGGTCATCGGCAGTGCCGAGCGTGCTCCTTGCCGGAAGCGTCCCGGTACCGGGCACGCCACTTCCAGGGGTCCAGGGGCGGCAGGAGCCGCCGACGAAACGTCATGTCATGCCGATGTGAGTGCGACGGTTGACCGGTTGACAGAAATCAAGCTGGAGAGTGTCGGATCTGCCGGATGCCGTTCGTAGCGTATGCAGAGACGGACGTCGGGTCCGGGGCGGATCAGAGGGAGCGGACATGCCTGAGTACCTCATCTACTTCAATCAGCAGTGGGTGGGTGACCACACCGAGGAGTGGTTCCGCGGACGCGGTCCACTCGCCAGGGCGGTTGTTGATGAGATCAAGGCCGCGGGGGCATTCGTCTTCGCCGGGGGCCTGGAGGAAGAGGACGGCCCGGTCTTCAACGCAGACGCCACAAGCGGTGCGGTGGTGTTCACCGACGGGCCCTATGTCGAGAGCAAGGAGTTCCTGGGTGGCCTGACCATCGTGGATGTGCCGGATGAGGCGACCGCCCGGATGTGGGCCGGCAAAATCGCGGCGGCATGCGGCTGGCCGCAGGAGGTTCGCCGGTTCAAGCCGCGGCGCGTCTTGCAGGGATGAGACCGTCACTCGTCGGCTGAGGCTTGAGCCGAGGCGTGGCCGGCACCGGGGTGACGTCGCTGCTGCGGTATCGGAAAAGATTCGACCAGTCTGTATGCCGAGTACCGATTCACGGGAGGCTGACACTATGCGAAAACTGAGCTTCGGCATGAGCCTGAGCTTGGACGGCTACATCGCCGCGCCTGGCGACGACCTCGGCTGGAGTGTGCCGAGCGACGAGCTGTTCCAGTGGTGGTCCGACCGGGTGGGGGCGACAGGCACGGCGCTGTACGGGCGCAGACTGTGGGAGACGATGAGTTCCCACTGGCCGACCGCCGACCAGCGGCCGGGTGCCACACCGGCGGATATCGAGTTCGCTCGCCGCTGGCGGGACATGCCGAAGGTGCTGTTTTCCTCGACGAGCAGCACGGTGGACTGGAACACCCGCCTGGTCACCGGCGACGCGGTCACCGAGATCACCCGGCTCAAGGCCGAGGACGGCGGCCCCATGGATATCGGCGGCGCCACACTCGCCGCGGTGGCCATGCGGGGCGGGCTGATCGACGAGTACGCGCTCGTCACTCATCCGGTCCTGGTAGGTGGCGGCACGCCGTTCTTTGCGGCCGTGGACAACTGGGTGAACCTGACCCTGGTGGAGACCCGGACGTTCCCTGGCGGCGTGGTCCTGACCAGGTACGAGACCAGGCGCTGAGTACCCCAGCCTCGGATCGGCCCGGGCTTCGGCCCTCCTCAGAGATGCCGCCGCGGATCACCTCGCCGGGCACCACAAGGGCTACCGGCCTCTCCGGACGGGGCCAAGGTCGTTCGGTAGGGCGCTCCACCTTGTCCCCGTCGGGGTGGTTGGACGGTCTACGACTGCCCGGCGAGGAGATCCGCTCTCATCGACCAGGAAACCGCACGATGGCATCGCGAAGCAGTCGGTCAGGGTCGCGAGGCTTGAGGCCTGGGTCGGAGAACGGGGGACTGGCGACGAGCTCGGCCAGGACAGATGCCAGCCGCTTCCGTTCCGCTCGTAGGCTCGACCACGCGGAGTCAGGTAGCCGCAGTACGTTGGAGAGCAGGTCGCCCGGGTAATAGTCGCCCTCAGCCAATGGATCGCGGAGCAGAACTTGTAACGCGCGGGGCAGCAGGGCTGGCACGCCAATTTCTTGCCCGAGCATGATGCGCAGGTCTTCGACCGTGAACTCAGCCAACGGCTTACGTCGCAGCTCGGTGCAACGCCTGACGAGAGAGGTGGCATCCGGACCGGGATCCGGCCAAACGTCCCGCTCAAGCTGCTCGATCGTCGTCACGGCGGTCAGGGTAGTCCGCACCGCGGCCGGCCGGCGACGCTCTTGATCTCTGCAAAGCAGGGGTTGGAGCTTTCCGCATGGTTGGACCGTCCGGTGGCCCAGCCGGTTGGACACGGCGGCGACGAAGCCGGGGTCGAGCATGGGGGCCATCCGTACAGCCGAGTACAGCCGCAGTCGCCGATGATCCCCGACAACCACGGACGGCCCGACCTCATGCGCAGCCGACTGGCCATCCATACGCGATCTTCTTCTGGTCCCCAGGCCGCCGGTACTTGTAGCTTGCCCGGCATCGACCGATGTTGCTGCCGTGTCTGGGTCGAGGACGGCCACCTCCTGGTGCAGAGGACCGCCGGGGTAGTTGATGCCTATCCCGGCTTCGTGAACCGCTGACCCCCGGCTCGTCGTTGCCGGGCGACAGCGAGGATGAGGGGAAGCGGCCGCATCTGGTCCACAAGAGGTCGACGGACGCCGGGGGGAGTGGTGTGAGACGTCGGAGCCGTGCGATCGCATCGCGCGTGTCCGCCATTCGGTGGTCAGCCGCCGTGTCACCGGATGGCGCGGCGCCGTCGGGTCAGGAGCAGCAGCACGCCGCCACCCACCAGCATGGCGAGGCCGGTCCCGGCGGTCAGCCCGACCTGGGACCCGGTGATCGGCAAGCTGCCGCCACCACCAGCGCCACCACCACTGCCACCACCAGCGCCACCACCGTCACCGGGGTCGCCGCCACTGCCTCCGCCGCTGCTGTTCGCGGCCACCACGACCGCGAACCCGTCCTGGTTGTCGCTGTCGTCCACGTCGGCCGCCCGTACGGCGACGGCGTTCTTGGGAAGGTCGCTCCGCGCCGGGCCGGAACGGTCCGACTGCGGGTCGCTGAGGCCCTCGACCCGGACGGTCCCGTTTCGCAACGTGATCGGCGCCTTCGTGGCGGCCGACACCGTCACCAGGTGGTACAGCTCGACGGCGGAGTGGATCTGGTCGTTCGGGTCGGTGTCCTGGTCGACCGGAACGAGGGCCAGCCGGTCGTAGGTGCAGACCGCCGCACGCCCGGCCTCACCGAGGACGCATTCGCCCGGCGGTGTGGTGAACGTCGCGCCCGTGGGCAGGCGCAGCTCGACCTTGACGCCATCGACCGGCTTCCGCCCCTGGTTGGCGATCGTGTAGCGCACCGCGCCCGTCTCGCCCGGATTCAACGTGCCGGTGGATTTGAGGCTGCCGTCGGCAGCGATCCGCACCGACTGCGTCACGTCCGGCGCGATCACCGAAAGGTCGGCTTCGGAGTGATCCACCACCTCGATCGGGAACCACTTCGTGTTGTCGGCCGGATTCGTGTCGACCGGTTTGACATCGACCGTCACCTTGATCCGGCCCGCCAGGGGCTCTCCGGTCTGGACGGTGGCGAGGACGGCAAGGTCCATTGTCTCGCCCGGCCCCGGAAGCTGATCCTGTGCCAGGTCGCAGTACCAGCCGGAGAAATCGCCGTCGCACTCACCCGGCCCGCCGGTCGGCCAGAGCATGATCTTGAAACTCGACGGATCCAGTTCCGACGCGTCGACCCGGACGACGACCTGGGTCGGGGTCGCGTCGCCCCGGTTGCTGATCTTCAGGTGCAGCGTCTTCTTCGTGACCCCCAGCGGAATCGTCCCGCCGGCCAGGTCGACGGTGAGGTCCGTACCCGCCGGCGCCGACGGCGCCGCCGAGGCGGACGCGGCGGGCACGCCGACCCCTCCGAGAAGAAGCAGCATGGTGGCCACCGTTCGGGGCAGCCACGGAAGTCCGAACCTCATGACGGAGCCCTCCGGATGAACGGACGGTGCGATCCGTGGACACTATCGGCACCCGGCCGGGTTCGGTATCCCCCGCACAACCCGTGTCGGAGGGCGCGACTAGTGCCGCCGCCGGAACTCGTCGGTGTCCGGCCATAGAGTCGAGGGATGCTGATCCGGATCGAGGGCAGCGACCTGCCTGGGCGGCGGCTGGGCGCCGAAGCCGACGAGCTGCGGCTCCGTAACGTGCACGTGGGGATGCAGCGTAAAACCGAGGTGGTCGACCGGATACCGGCCGACGCGCGGGAGGCGGCCTGGCAGTTCGAGGTCACCAGCCGCGAGGTGGACGGGCTGCTCGACGTCGGCGGGCCGTGGGTGCACGGCCGCCCGGGGGCGCGCTTCCTCTATCTCAGCTGGGGTGCGGTGACGGACGACCGCTTCGAGATGTTCCGCCGGGCGAAGCTCATGTTCGGTGACATCCCGACAGAGCTGCTGCGCGCCGGCCACGACGGCGCCGGTGTGCTGGTGGGCCGGCTCCGGCTGACGGACGCCCAGGGCGGGCCGCTCTGTGCCCGCGTCCGACCGCCCCACGTCAGCTGGGCGGTGGAATGAGTGGCCCGGGTGAGGAAGGGCCGAGGGCGCGCACTGATCCGAGTACGGATGCTCATTCGCGCGATGTTCCCACCGGGCAGGATCGGGCCGTGACGAAGACGACGCGTACCGCGCTCGGCGGCCTGCTCCTGGCGGCCGCCACCGTCGGCGCCTGGTGGGCCTGGCTGGGCTGGGAGTCGGGCTACACGGTCGACCCGGAGACCGGCGCGACCAGCGGCCCGTACGCCGTGTGGCAGGTGGCCGGCGCCGTGCTCACGCTGATCGTGATCGCCGCCGTGGGTGGCTGGTTCGTGAGCCCGTGGGTGGTGGCGCCGGTGATGACGGTGGCTTTCACCGCGGCCTGGGCGGTGCGGGCCGCGTCGACGGACGACACCGGGCTCTGGGCGGTGGGCGCGGCGCTGGTCGCCGTCGGCACCGCCATCGGGGCGACGGTGGTCGGTGGCGGCGTGGCGTTGCTGCGCCGGCGGCGCGCGGGATGACGGTGGGGCCCGCCCGACGGCTCCAGGTCGCGGCGCGGCGTCAGACGCGCCGCGCTGGAGCCGTCGGATGCTCCGCGGGCCCCGTTCAGGTCAGGCGAGCGTCTTCAGGTAGTCGGGGTTGGCCTTGAGCCATTCCTCGACGGCCTTCTCCTCGTCGCCCTTGTGGGTGTTGAACATCAGGTCCTCCAGGGACGCGAGCTGCGGGCCGTCCATCTTGAACCGCTTCAGCATCTCGGTGGCCTCGGGGAAGTCCTTGCCGAAGCCCTTGCGGGCGAAGGTGTTGATCTGCTCGGCCTGGCCGAGGGTGCCCTTCGGGTCGGCCAGGTCCTTCAGCTCGTACTTGGCGTAGGCCCAGTGCGGGTGCCAGAGGGTGACGGCGATCGGCTTCTTGTCGGCGATGGCGCCGTCGAGCGCGGCGAGCATGGCCGGGGTGGAGGAGGTCTTCAGTTTCATGGCCCCGTCCAGGCCGTAGCTGGGGAGCACCTTCTCCTGGGTGGCCTTGGTGAGGCCGGCGCCCGGCTCGATGCCGATGAGCTGCCCGCCGAAGGTGCCGGCCTTCGCGGCCAGGTCGTCGAGCGAGTCGACGCCCTCGACGTACGTCGGCACCGCGATGCTCAGGCTGGCGTCGTCGTGCCAGACGCCGAGCTTCTCCAGCTTGTCGCCGTACTTCTCCAGGTAGGAGGCGTGGGTCTGGGGCAGCCAGCCGTCGAGGAACAGGTCGATGTCGCCGCTGGCGAGACCGCCGTAGACGAGGCCGGCCTCCAGGTTCTTGAGCTGGACCCGGTAGCCCTTCTCCTCCAGGATGTGCTGCCACAGGTGGGACGCCGCGATGGCCTCGTCCCAGGCCATGTAGCCGATGGTGATCTTCTTGCCGTTGCCGGCGCCGTCCGACTCGCCGGTGCAGGCCGCACCGGCCAGCGCCAGGGTGGCGGTCACCGCGAGCGCGAGGACGCGCTTCAGGGTCGTGAACACAGGGTTGTCCTTCCGGTTGTGGAACAGGCCGGCGGACCCGCGTACGCGGGAACTGGGGTGCCGGCGCGGAGGGCGACGGTCAGGCGGCCTCGCGCGCGAGGCGCTGTGCCCGCGCGGAGGGGAACCGGTCGCCCACGGAATCGGTGAGCCGGTCGAGCACGACGGCGAGGACCACGACGGCGATCCCGCCCTCGAAGCCGCTGCCCACCTCGACCTGGGAGAGCGCGAACATGATGACGTCGCCGAGGCCGCCGGCGCCGACCATGCCGGCGATGACCACCATGGACAGGGCCAGCATGATCACCTGGTTGACCCCGGTCATGATGGTCGGCAGGGCCAGCGGCAGCTTGGTGCGCAGCAGCACCATCCACGGCGGCGCGCCGAACGACTCGGCGGCCTGCACGATCTCCTTGTCGACCTGACGCAGGCCCAGTTCGGTGAGGCGCACGCCGGGCGGCATGCTGAACACCAGCGTGGCCAGCACGCCGGGCACGGTGCCGATGCCGAAGAAGAAGATCGCCGGAATGAGGTAGACGAACGCCGGCATGGTCTGCATGAGGTCCAGCACCGGCCGGGCGATCGCGGAGGCGCGCCGGTTCTCCGCCACGAAGACGCCCAGCGGGATGGCCAGCAGCAGGGCGAGCACGCTGGCCACGAGCACCTGCGCGAGGGTGCTCATGGTCTCCTCCCAGTACGGCATGCCGGCCACCAGGCCGAGGCCCACGGCGGTGCCGAGGCCGAACTTCCAGCCGCGCAGCCACCAGCCGAGCGCGGCGAGGACCAGCACGACCGCCACCGCCGGTACGCCGGTGAGCAGGTCGTTGAGCGGGCGTACGAGGGCGTCGACCACGGAGGCGACCGCGTCGAAGACCGGGCCGAGGGTGGCGGTGGCCCAGTCGACGGCGGACTCGGTCCACGTGCCGAGCGGCACGCGGGGCAGCCAGGAGTCGAGCGGAGACTGCGTCAGGCTCATACCGGCTCCTCCTTCCTGCTGATCGGGTCGAGTGCGGCCGGCGTTGTCCCGCCGGCCGGCCCGCTGTCGACGGGGTCGTCCACCGCGGGCTCGACGGCGTCCGCCGGTGCGCTGTCGGGAGCCGTACTGGCCAGGGCGGCGAGCAGCGTGATCCGCGGGATCACGCCGGACAGCCGGCCCGTCGCGTCCAGGACGGCCACCGGATGGACGCTCTCCGCGCACTCGGCGAACAGGTCGGCCACGGCGGTGTCCGCGGTGACCGTCCGGACCTGTTCGGTCGAGACGTACCCCTCCAGGCTCTGCCGGCCCTCGCGGAACGCCCGCAGGACCTCGTCCTCGGTGACCGTGCCGAGGAACTGCTTCCTCGGGCCGGTCACGTAGACCACCGAGGTCTGGTTCTCCCGCAGCGCGCGGGCGGCCACCCGGGGGCCGACGGTGACGTCGAGCACGGTTTGCGCCTTCTCCATCACGGACGAGGCGGTGAGGATGCGGGTGCGGTCGACGTCCGCGACGAACTGCGCGACGTAGTCGTTGGCGGGGTCGGTGAGGATCTCCTCGGCGGTGCCGATCTGCACGATCCGGCCGTCCCGCATCACCGCGATCCGGTCGCCGAGGCGCATGGCCTCGTTGAGGTCGTGGGTGATGAAGATGATGGTCTTGCCCAGCTCGGCCTGGAGTTCCAGGAGCTGGTCCTGGATCTCCCGGCGGATGAGCGGGTCGAGCGCCGAGAACGCCTCGTCCATCAGCAGGATGTCCGTGCCGGCGGCGAGCGCCCGGGCCAGCCCGACCCGCTGCCGCATGCCGCCGGACAGGTCGTGGGGGAGCTTGTCCGCCCACTCGGTCAGGCCGACCATGCGCAGCGCTTCCAGGGCGCGCTCGCGCCGTTCGGCCTTCGGAAGGCCGGCGACCTCCAGCGCGTACCCGGCGTTCTCCAGCACCGTCCGGTGTGGCATCAGCGCGAAGTGCTGGAAGACCATGCTGATCTTTTCGCGGCGCAGCCTGCGCAGCGCGGCGGGCCGGAGCGTGGTCAGCTCGACCCCGTCGACCCGCACGCTGCCCTTCGTGGGGCGGAGCAGGCCGTTGAGCATCCGGATGAGGGTGGACTTGCCGGAGCCGGACAGGCCCATCACGACGAAGATCTCGCCGGGGCGTACCTCGAAGTTCGCGTCGATGACGGCGGCCGTGGCCGGCAGCCCGGCGAGGGCCTCCGCGCGGGGCGCGCCGTCCGCGAGGCGCCTCATCGCCTCGTCGGCTCGGTTCCCGAATATTTTGTAGAGCGACTTCACTGCGAGTGCGGGCACGATCCCCTCTCCGATGAAAACCGCTGGCGGATCACGCCATCGGTGGCCATCTTCGCGTCTCGTCCGTCGATATCAACATTCGTCACATCAGTCGGGCCGCAGGGGCCGGCCCGGAAACCTACCGACTTCATTGCGGTGGTTCCAGTCGGGTGTGCGGGGAATGTGGATCTGCCCACAAAAAATCGCCGCCCCGGGATGCGGAATTCGGTCGTCGCACGCACCGAGGACAGGCCGCGGGGGAGGCTGACGCGGGAAATCCGGGGCCTTTTGCTCCCCTTTGTCCCCGCTCGGTGCCATCTCGTCGCCGGGGGCGCCGATTGTCGCGGCCCGACTCCGAATTTGTCGGCACTGATAGCGAACTGTCATGCGTTCGTCATATTCCGCCGCGCGTCCGCCGTATCGTCCGCTCGACGTCACGGTGTGCGATTGCCGGTCCGACGTGGACCGGGTGAGTGGTGAATTCCGCGGCCCTTTCCGCGCTCCGGCCTCGGCTGTCGGTCAGCCCTGATCCGTGCGGAACTCGGCGGCGAGGATTCGCAGGGCGGCGGTCAACTCCCGTGCCGAGGGGGCCGCCGCCGGGTCGACCAGCCACTGGGCCGCGACGCCGCCGATCAGCGCCTGGTGGAAGGCGCCGAGGGCGAGCGCGGTCGACTCGTCGAGGCCCGGGTCGAGCCGGTGGAAGGCCTCGGCCAGCCCGAGCCGGGCCTGGCGGGTGACGCCGGCGAACGCCTCCCGCAGTTCGGGCGCCCGGTCGAGCTGCGCGATCAGCTCAAACTGGACGGCCCAGAGCGGCCGGAGCCGGGCGAACGACTCGATGATCCGTTCCCATGCCGCCTCGAAGCGCTGCTCCGGTGTGGCGTCCGGTCCGGCGTCCTCGGCGAGGGCGCGTGCCAGCTCGTCGCCCCACTCCGCCATGGCTTCCACGAGCGCCTCGTTGAGCAGCGCCTTCGTGGTGCGGAAGTGGTAGCCGATGGCGGCCAGGCTGGTGCCGGCGGCGCCGGCCACGTCCCGGGCCGTGGTGGCCGCGTAGCCCTTCTCCATGAGGCAGCGCTTGGCCCCGGCGAGCAGGTCCTCCCGATTTCCCATGCCGAGCAGCCTAGCCGATTCCTGGAACAAGTGTCTTGCACAAACGTCTCACACGCTTGTACCGTCAGCGGCATGACTGATGTGCTGATCTCCGGCGCCGGTGTCGCCGGGCCCACGCTCGCCTGGTGGCTGCGCCGCCACGGCTTCCGGCCGACCGTCGTCGAGCGCGCCCCGGCGCTGCGCGACGGGGGCTACAAGGTGGACGTCCGGGGCGCGGCGCTGACCGTGCTGGACCGGATGGGCCTGCTGGAGCAGATGCGCCGGCGTGACACCGGCATGCGGTCGGCCCGCTTCGTGGACGCGTCCGGCGCGCAACTGGCCACCATGGACGCGGCGCTCTTCGGCGGCCGGGAGGGGGACGACGTCGAGGTCATGCGCGGGGACCTGGCCCGGCTGCTCGTCGCGGCGACCGGCGACGTGGAATACCTCTTCGGCGACTCGATCGCCGCGCTGGAGCCGGCCGCCGGCGGGGTGGACGTGACCTTCGCCGGGGGCGGGCGCCGCCGCTTCGACCTGGTGGTCGGCGCCGACGGGCTGCACTCGACGGTACGCCGGCTCGCGTTCGGCCCCGCCGACGAGCACCTGCGCCCGCTCGGCCACCACATCGCGATCTGCACCGTCCCCGCCGGGTTCGGCGAGGAGCGGGTCGAGCTGATGCACCCGGCGCCGGGCCGGACCGTCGGGGTCTACCGCACCGCCGGGGCGCCGGACGCCCGGGCGCTGTTCCTCTTCCCGTCGCCCGCCGAGGAGCCCGATCACCGGGACCTGCCCGCCCAGCGGGCCGCGCTGGCCCGAGCCTTCGCCGGGGCCGGCTGGCGGGTGCCCGAGCTGCTGGCCGCCGCCGCCGACGCGCCCGACCTCTACTTCGCGCCGATGAGCCAGGTGCGGATGGACCGCTGGTCCACCGGCCGGATCGCGCTGGTCGGCGACGCCGGCCACGGCCCGTCGCCGGCCTCCGGGCAGGGCACCAGCCTCGGGCTGGTCGGGGCGTACGTGCTGGCCGCCTCGCTGGCGGAGGCCGGTGGGGACCCGGTGGCCGGGTTCGCCGGCTATGAGCGGCGGATGCGCCCGTTCGTCACGGCGAACCAGCGGCTGGCCGAGCGCAACCTGGAGGGGATGGTGCTGTCGTCGGCGGCGCGGATCCGGTTCCAGACGCTGATGCTGCGGCTCATGCCGCGCCTGCCCGGCCGGGAGCGGATGATCCGCCGGGTCACCGAGCCGATCCGCCGGGCGGCCACGGCGATCACCCTGCCGGACGCCCCGGCCGCCACCCGCTGACCCGTCAGTCGCCCAGGCGCTCGTCGTACGCGGCGCGCAGCTCGTCCCACCCGAACTCCTTGGCCTCGGCGCCGCGGATCGGGCCGACCGGGTCGCCGTCGAGCAGGTGGCCGGCCACGTCGAGGCAGAGGTGCCAGCCGGCGGCCATGCTGGCGCCCAGGGCGCGGTCGTCGAAGCGGTGCCGCAGGGTCAGCCGGGTGCCGCCCTCCGTGCCGGCCAGTTCCCAGCGGAGCAGGCCGTCGCCCCAGGTGTACTCCAGCAGGGTGGGCGGCTCGGCCCGGCGTACGGTGGCCGCGTCCGGCCAGCGCCGGTCGCCGTCGACGGTGCTCAGCGTGACGGCGCCGGGCGTGGCCAGGTCGCGGTCGGCGAGGAAGGGCGCCCACTGGGCGAGCCGGTCCGGCGCGGTGAGCGCCGCCCACACCCTGTCCGGCGGGTGCCGCAGGTCGCGGACGAGGACCAGGTCCCACCGGTCGCCGGCCGGCGACCAGGCGACGTCGGCGAGCGGGCCGGGCCGGAAGCTGTCGCGGTCCATGGTCACTCCTCACTGTCGAGATGGCGTTCCAGGGCGTCGAGGTGGTCGGCCCACATCCGCCGGTACGGCCCGAGCCAGTCGTCCACGGCGCGCAGCGGGCGGGCGTCGATCCGGTAGATCCGCTGCTGGGCGGCCGTGCGGCAGCTGACCAGGCCGGCCTCCCGCAGCACCTTGAGGTGCTTGGAGACGGCGGGTTGGCTCATGCCGAGCGCGTCCACGAGGTCGCCGACGCTGCTCTCCGCCCGGCGTAGCCGGTCGAGGATGCGGCGTCGGGTGGGCTCGGCCAGCACGGCGAAGGCATCCCCGGACACCTCCACAATATGCCCCGACGCTCATATGCCTGTCAAGGAATACGAGGGGCGCAGGCGGCGGGCCCGCCCGCTTCCTATGCTCGGGGGCATGGAACTGCGGATCTTCACCGAACCCCAGCAGGGCGCCACGTACGACCAGCTGCTCGCCGTGGCGCGCCGCGCCGAGGAGACCGGCTTCGGCGCCTTCTTCCGCTCCGACCACTACCTGAAGATGGGCTCGGTGAGCGGCGACCCCGGTCCGACCGACGCCTGGACCACCCTGGCCGGCCTGGCCCGGGACACCACCCGGATCCGGCTCGGCACCCTCATGACCGCGGCCACCTTCCGGCTCCCCGGCCCGCTCGCCATCACCGTCGCCCAGATCGACCAGATGAGCGGTGGCCGGGTCGAGCTGGGCATCGGCACCGGCTGGTTCGCCGAGGAGCACACCGCCTACGGCATCCCGTTCCCGCCGCTCGGCGAGCGGTTCGACCGGCTGGAGGAGCAGCTCGCGGTCATCACCGGGCTCTGGGAGACGCCCGCCGGGTCGACCTTCGACTTCCCCGGCAAGTACTACCCGGTCAGCGACTCCCCGGCGCTGCCCAAGCCGGTCCAGCAGCCGCGCCCGCCGATCCTGCTCGGCGGCACGGGCCCGAAGCGGACGCCCCGCCTCGCCGCCCGGTACGCCGACGAATTCAACCTGCCGTTCGCCTCGGTCGAGGACTCGGCCGCGCAGTTCCAGCGGGTGAGGGACGCCTGCGCCGAGGCCGGCCGGGACCCGTCGAGCATGACCTGGTCCAACGCCCTGGTGCTCTGCTGCGGGCGGGACGACGCCGAGGTGGCCCGGCGCGCCGCGGCCATCGGCCGGGACCCCGCGGAGCTGCGGGAGAACGGCGCGGCGGGCACGCCCGCCGAGGTCGTCGACAAGCTCGGCCGGTACGCGGAGATCGGCAGCGAGCGGGTCTACCTCCAGGTGCTCGACCTGGCCGACCTGGACCACCTGGAGCTGGTCGCCGCCGAGGTGATGCGGCAGGTGTGAGCGAGTCGGGCCGGGCTCAGTGGGTCGGGCCGCGGCGCACCGTGTCGAGCCGGCCGTCCCGGTCGCTGTCCAGGTAGGTCACGTCCGGGACGCCGTCGCCGTCCAGGTCGACCTGCACCATGTCGGCCACCCCGTCGCCGTCGAGGTCGGTCACCACCTCGACCGACCCGTCCAGGTGACGGGTGACGATCGAGTGTCCTTCGGCGGACCGGGGCGGCGGCCCCGGCCGCGGGACCGGGTCGGGTTCGGGCTCCGGGGTCGGCGCCGGCACCGGGGCCGTGGCGTACGCCGCCCCGGCCGGATCCGGGCCGACGCCGGTCGGGTCGATCTCCTCCTCCGACGGGTACACGTCGCCCTGGAGGGTCGGGTCGCGGTAGCTGCTCATGCCCACAGGGTGCCCTACCCGGCGGCGGGGCAACCACGCCTTGCGCGATTGGCGGATGATGCACGCGGACACCGGCGACCCGAACGGGGGGACGACATGGAGCTGCACCGGAACCGAGGGGCCCTGCCGCTGGCCGTCGTCTGCGTGGCGGGCGGGGTCATGGTGCTCGCCGTCGCCGGTGACGGGCCGGTGCTGCGGATGCTGGTCGCCCTGGGTGTCGTGGCGGTCGGCGTGACCGTGCTCGTCGGCGCGCTGCGGCCGTTCCGCTGCGTGCTCGGCCCGGAGGGGCTGGAGGTGCGCCGGCCCGGCCTGCGCGGGACGTACCGGTGGGAGCAGTTCGCGGCGCTCGCCCTCGACGACGCGGGCCGGCTGGTCGGCGTGCCCGCAGCCGGGCTGCCGCCGGGCCCGCGGGTCACCGCCCGGCACCCGGGCGACGGCCGTCCCGCCGTCGAGCTGCTCGACCTCCGCCAGGTGCGGGAGAGCCCCGACGAGGTGACGGCGGCGCTGGTCAGGTACGCGGGGGACCGGTTCACCGACGCCCGCACCGGGCCGGCCGGCGCCGACGAGGACACCAGCACCGACCGGGAGGCCACCGCGTGACCGGCACCAACTGGGCGGGCAACGTCACCTGGTCCGCGCGCGCCCGCCACGAGCCCGCCACCCTGGACGAACTGCGCCGGCTGGTGGCCCGGGCGGACCGGGTCCGGGCGGTGGGCACCGGGCACTCGTTCAACCGGCTCGGCGACACCACCGGCGAGCAGGTGTCGGTAACCGGGCTGCCGCCGACCGTCGCACTCGACCGCGACCGGGGCACCGTCACCGTCGCGGCCGGGCTGCGCTACGGCGACCTGGCCACCGCGCTGCACGCCGAGGGGTACGCCCTGGCGAACCTCGCGTCGCTGCCGCACATCTCGGTGGCCGGGGCGGTCGCCACCGCCACCCACGGCTCCGGACCGGCCAACGGCAACCTGGCCACCGCCGTGGCCGCGCTGGAACTGGTCACCGCCGACGGTGACCTGCTCACGGTGGACCGCGCCGACCCCCGGTTCGCCGGGATGGTGGTCCACCTCGGCGCGCTGGGCGTGGTCACCCGGCTCACCCTCGACGTGGTGCCCGCCTTCGAGGTGCGGCAGTACGTCCGTCTCGGCCTGCCCCGCGCGGCACTGGACACCGCGCTCGACGCGGCCTACAGCGTGAGCGTCTTCACCGGCTGGCGGTCGCCGCGGTTCGACCAGGTGTGGGTCAAGCAGCGCGCCGACCAGCCGCCGCCCCCGGCGGACTGGCTGGACACCCGCGCGGCCGACACGCCCCAGCACCCGGTGCCCGGGATGCCGGGGGAGGTCTGCACGGCCCAGTTCGGGGCGCCCGGGCCGTGGCACGACCGGCTGCCGCACTTCCGGCTCGGCTTCACCCCGAGCAGCGGCGACGAACTCCAGTCCGAGTGGCACGTGGCCCGCTCCGACGCCGCCGCGGCGGTGGCCGCGCTCGACCCGGCGGCCGGGCGGATCGCCGCCGTGCTCCAGGTCTGCGAGCTGCGTACGGTGGCCGCCGACGGGTTGTGGCTCAGCCCGAACTACGAGCGGGACACCCTGGCCGTCCACTTCACCTGGGTCTCCGACGCGGAGGCGGTCGCTCCGGTGCTGGCCGAGGTGGAGGAGCGGCTCGCCCCGTTCGCCGCGCGCCCGCACTGGGGCAAGCTCTTCGACCGCGACCCGGCCGCCGCCTATCCGCGCCACGACGACTTCCGCGCCCTGCTGCGCGAGTTCGACCCGGCCGGCAAGTTCCGCACTGCGTTGCTGGACCGTTACTTCCCGCGATACTGACCTACCCGCGGGTCACCCGTAGCCTATGGGCCGACCATCCACGGTGGACAGCGGTGAGGGAGAAGACGGTGCAGGAGACCTCCGGGCCGGGCGGGCTGGTCCGCGTCGACAACCGGGCGCTGTCCCGGATCAGCGTCGTCGCGCAGTGCCTGGACAACCAGTGGGTCACCCGCGACCTGCTGGAGCACATGGTGAACCGGCGGCTCTCCTACGCCGAGGTGGAGCAACGGCGCCGGCAGGACGCGCGGGCCGAGTACCTCCGCTCGATCCTCAACGCCGAGCAGGTCATCGTGAACCGGGCGTACTTCTTCAACAACCCGGTCGTCTACCAGGACTTCGCGGCGCGCGGCCCGCAACGCGACGCCGTCCGGGCCCTGCTGGACGAGAGCGTGCTGGTGCCCTTCCTGCTCCGCGAGGGCTCGCCCGCGGACGAGCCGCGTTTCACCGTCGACCGGGTCGGCTGGGACGCCTGGCGGAGCCTGCTCGGCGACCTCGACCAGATCCGGTGCCTCCGGCTGAGCTGGGACGACGCCGAGAACGAGGAGTGCACCCAGCGGCTGATGTTCGAGGAGTTCCACCGCTTCCTGCTGCAGGTGCGCGGCTTCAACCTCGACGCCCTGAGCCGCGACCTCGGCCTCGACGGGGAGAGCATCCCGGCGTTGCGGGAGCGGCTGCGGGAGGTGACCCTGTGGGCCGCCGACACCGACCGGGCCGACCGGGAGGGGTTCTACCGGCAGTTCCTCGTCGAGCCGGGCAGCGACCCCGCGCAGGGCCGCTTCCGGTCGGCGCCGCTCGTGGCGGAGCTCAAGCAGCTCATCGACCTGCGGTACAACACCACCGTGCCCGACGCCGTGGAGCGTTTCGCGCTGATCCCCACCGACTCGCTGCGGCGCACCGCCCTCCAGGAGCGGCCGCCGGTGCGGGCGGCCCGCGCCACCGAGGAGGGCGCGCCACGGGCCGACCTGGAACAGCTCGTGGAACTGCTCCGGACGTTGCGGCCTCAGGCCTTCGACCTGGCCCTGTCCCCGCTGCGCATCGACCTGACCGGGCTGGAGCTGGCGCACGTGCGGCAGGCGCGGGGCACCGACGAGTGGCGCCGCTACCTGGTCGCGCTGGAGTCGCTGCTCGACGACCCGACCGACTTCGTGGCCCGCGGCCAGCTGGTGTACGACCGCTACCTGGCCCTCGCCGGCCGGCTCGCGGAGATCGTCGGCGAGCGGCGACGCAGCCGGATGCGGATCTGGCAGCCGGTCGTCCGGATCACCATCGAGGTCCTCGGCGCCTCCGCCTCGCTCATCTACGACGGTGACCCCCGGCTGGAGGTCGTCGGCGACGTCGCCACCGAGGTCGCCTCCCGGGGCACCGACGCGGTGCTCCGCTTCGCCGTCGTGGGCCGCGACCAGCGCCGTGCCGAGAACGAGCTGGCCACCGGCATCGACGTGATGCGGGTCCGGCTGGAGCGGGCCCGCGAGGACTGGCGCGAACTCGTCGCCCGGCTGCGGGAGGGCGGCTTCCCGGTGGTCGACGGCGACGCCGAACGCGACTCCGAACCCAACATCGACCGGCCCCGGGAGGGCGAATGAGTGAGGCTCCGGACGACCTCCGCTACCGGGAGCTGCGCGACCGGCTGCCGGAACTGTTCGTCAACCCGCCCGGCGCCGCCGTGGAGATCCTGGTCGACCCCGCCGAGGTGGCCGCCGCGGAACGGGCCAAGGTCGAGGCGCTGCGCGCGCGGGGCCTGCCCGAGGAGTGGGGCCGGAGCGGGGTCGCGTACCAGGACGAGTGGCTCACCCTGCTGCGGGACCCGGTTCGGTTTCCCGGTGGCGCGCTCGGCACCTACATCCGCGCGATCTCGATGGGCGGCACGTACGGCGTCGTGCTCCTGCCGGTGCTCGACGGCGCGGTGGTGCTCATCGAGCACTTCCGGCACGCGACCCGGCGGTGGCACCTGGAGGCGCCGCGCGGGTTCGGGGAGCCCGGCGTGCCGGCCGAGGAGCAGGCGGCCCGGGAGTTGCGCGAGGAGATCGGCGCGGAGGTCGTCCGCCTGGTCGACCTGGGCGTGCTGCACCCGGACACCGGCAGCTCCACCGACGAGGTCCGGCTCTTCCTCGCGGAGGTGGCGGCGGTGGGGGAGCCCGACGCGCGCGAGGGCATCCGGGCCCTGCGGCGCTGCCCGCCGGCCGAGGTCGGCGCGCTCATCCGGGACGGGGTGCTCACCGACTCGTTCACCATCGCGGCCTGGACCCGGGCGCACCTGCGCGGCCTGCTGGGCGACGGCTAGGAGCGGCCGGCCGCCATCTGCTCGCGCATGCTGCCGCGCTGCACGGCGCGGCTGATGTCGCTGGGCGAGACGATCCCGACCAGCCGCTGGTCGGTCACCACGAGCGCCCGGCCGTCGGCGCACGCGTTGAGCCGGGGGAGCAGGTCGCTGAGCTGTTCCTCCGGGGTGGCGAGCACCAGCTCGTCGGCCCGGCAGGCGACCTCGGCCAGGGTGGTCGAGGCCCGCCGGTCGGCCGGGATGCCGCGCACCCGGTCGACGGTGACCAGCCCGACGGGCCGGCCCTCGTCGGTCAGCGGCAGCGCCGAGTGCCGGTACGCGAAGAGGTAGTGATCGACGAAGTCCGCGACCGTCATCTCCCCGGAGGCCGTCTGCGGCTGCGGGGTCATCACCTCGGCGACCCGGATGCCGCGCAGCGCGCTGCCCATCCGGGCCTGGCGCTCCTCCATGGTGGCGGCGCCGATCAGGAACCAGCCGATGAGGGCCAGCCAGAGCCCGCCCGCCCCGCTGCCGGCCAGGAACTGCCAGAGCCCCAGCCCGATCAGCAGCGCGCCGAGGACCCAGCCAGCCCGGGCGGCCACCACGGCCGCCTTCGTCCGGTCGCCGGTGGCCTTCCACACCGCCGCGCGCAGCACCCGGCCGCCGTCCAGTGGCGCGGCCGGCAGCACGTTGAAGATCGCCAGCAGCACGTTGATGCCGGCCAGCCAGGACAGCGCGCCGAGCAGCAGGCCGTGCGAGCCGGCCAGGGCGAGCACCACCGCTATGACGCCGAAGAAGACCCCGATGATCAGGCTGACCAGGGGCCCCACCCCGGCGATGCGCAGCTCGGCACCCGGGTCCCGGGCCTCGCCCTTCAGCTCGGAGACGCCGCCGAAGAGCCAGAGCGTGATGCCCTCGACCTCGATGCCGTTGCGCTTGGCGACCACCGCGTGCGCCACCTCGTGGGCGAGCAGGCCGAGGAAGAAGACCACCGCGGCGGCCAGCCCGGCGGCCCAGTAGGCCACGGCCGAGTGCCCCGGGTACGCGCGGGGGAACTGGCTGGCGGACAGCGCCCACGCGATCAGCACGAAGATGACCAGGACGCTCCAGTTGACCCCGACGGGTACCCCCGCGATCCGGCCAAGCCGGAAGCTCGCCCTCATGACCC
>NZ_WBKT01000083.1 GCF_008868175.1 Micromonospora sp. AMSO31t | reverse complement strand
GTCACACCCCGAGTCGGGCCGCCCGCACCGGGGACCGGCGCCGGTCGGGCCCCTCCACCCGACCGGCGCCGCACCCCGGTCGGGCACGCGGCCCGGCCGGTGGTGACCCCGCCGGCCGGCCCCGTGGCGGCGGGGCGGATCGCCCCGACCGCCCCGGCGTCCCGCAGCCGGCGGGCGAACTCGGCCCGCACCGCGCGGGGCAGCCGGTGCGCGGCCACCCGGGCCACGGCCGGCTCGGCGACCGCGTACCCGCCGGTGGCGGCGCGGCGCAGCAGGCCCGCGTCGACCAGCGCACGCAGCACCCGTTCGGCGCGCCCGGCCCGCCAGCCGAGCATCCGCGCCACCGTGCCGGCCGGGACGTCCACAGCCCAGGCCGCCGCCGCCATCAGCACCGCCCGCTGCTCCCCGTCGAGCCGGTCCAGCCGGGCGTCGACGAGGCGCCTCACCGGCTCGGGCACACCGGCCGGCTCGCCGCCGGCGCCGAGCGTGGCGACGTAGGCCGCCGCGGCGGCCGGGTTGCCGCCGACCAGCGGGAGCAGCTCCGCGGCCGGCGCGGTGGAGCGGCCGGCCCGGTCGAGCAGGTGCCGCAGGAGCTGTCCGGTGTCGACGGCGCCCAGCGCGGGCAGCGGAACCCGGCGTCGCCGGCCGGCCGCCCCGGGCAGCAGGTCCGCCCAGCGCGGGCCGTGGGTGGCCACCACCGCGAGCGGCAGACCCCGCTCGGTGGCCGCGGCGAACACCCGGTGCAGGAACCGGTTCAGCGCCGGCGCGGCCCGGTCCAGGTCGTCCACCGCCACCACCACCGGCTGGCCGGCGGCCAGGTCCAGCAGGATCTCCCGGCAGGCCTCGGCGCCGCGCGCGGCGGCACCCGGGTCGCCCGGCGTGGCCAGGAACTCGGCCAGCGCGTGCGCCGCCGCACCGCGCCGGGTCGCCGGCGACAGCCCGTCCAGGGTGGTGCCCAGCCGCCGGCGTACCGTCTCCGGGGACTGTCCGGCGCGGAGCCCGGCGAGGCCGCGGACCAGGTCCGCCAGCGGCGCCAGCTCCCCGTCGGGGAACGGCGGGCAGTGCGCGACGCACCAGCGCACCGGGGTGCCGTCCACGGTCGACACCGCGCGGGCCAGCTCGTGCAGCAGCCGGCTGCGCCCGCTGCCGGCCGGGCCGACCAGCGAGATCCAGCGTGGACGCCGCTCCCGCACGGCCCGCACGATCTCGGCGCCGGCCGTGGCCAGCTCGCGGCGGCGGCCGACCAGCGGGCCGTGGTGCGCGGCGGGCCGGCGCCGGGCCACCCCGGTCACCCGCCAGACGTCCAGCGGCACCGCCCGGCCGGTCACCGTCAGGGCGGACAGCGGGCGCTGCTCGACCATGCCGGCGACGGCCCGCCGGGTGGCCGCGCAGAGCACCACTCCGCCCGGCGGGGCGTACTCCTGGAGGCGGGCCGCCGTGGTGATCACCGCGCCGCTGGCCGCGCCGTGCCCGCCGTCGTGGGTGGCGGCAAGGTCGACCAGCACCTCGCCGGTGGCCACACCGACCCGGACCCGCAGCCGGGTGCCGGCCGGCAGCCGCCGGTCCAGTGCGCCCTGGATCTCCAGCCCGGCGCGCACCGCCCGGTAGGCGTCGAACCCGTCGGAGCCGTGCGCCCCGAACAGCGCCATCACCGCGTCGCCGACGTACTTCTCCACCACGCCGTGCCACCGGCGGAGCACCGCGGCCACCGTGCCGAAGTAGGCCTGCTGCAGCGCCCGGACGTCCTCCGGGTCGAGCCGCTCGACCAGGCCGGTCGACCCGACGATGTCGGCAAAGAGGACGGTGACCGTGCGCCGTTCCTCCGGCACGGGCCAGCGGGCCACGGTGACCGCTTCCCGACTCTCCACGGGCGTGGTGATCAGCATCGCACCCACCCTTTCCCCGGTCCGGTGCCTGACGACCACCGGAGACTTTCACCACCGGATCCTCGGGGGATCGGTAGGACGACGTATGTCGACCACCCGCAACCATTAGTCGTAATGTCGACGCGAGGAGTACCACAAGGGCGCTGAGCCCGTAGAACGGTGCGGGAACCTGTGACTAGGCTGCGGTGCATGGCCAGCGATGTGGACACTGCGCCGCTCGTCGGCCGTGCCGACACGGTGGGGGCGCTGCGGTCGGCCCTGCTCGACGACGTCGCCCCCGGGCAGACCGCGGCGGTGTTCCTCACCGGCGAGAGCGGGGTGGGCAAGACCCGGCTGCTGACCGAGGTGGGGGAGCGCCTGCGGGACGCGGGTGCGCTGGTCCTCACGGGCGTCTGCCTCGACATCGGCGACGCCTCGCCGCTGCACCCGCTGCGCCAGGCGCTGCGCCGCCTCGATGCCGACCTGACCGAGGCGCGCACGTCCTCCGCGGTCCGCGGCCTGCTCCAGGTCTTCGACGAGGAGACCCCCGGGCCGGACGGCGCGGGCGCGCTGCTGGAGCGGGTGTCGCGCGGCCTGCACCTGGTCGCCGGCGGTCGGCCGCTGGTGCTGGTCCTCGACGACCTCCAGTGGGTCGACCGCAGCACCCGACAGCTCCTGCTCTACCTGCTCGCCGGTCTCGGCGACCTCCAGCTGTCGGTGCTCGCCGCGATCCGGGCCGAGTCGTTGCAGGGCGCGCACCCGCTGCGCCGGGTGCTCACCGAGCTGCGCCGGCTGCGCTCGGTCCGGGTGGTCGACCTGGCGCCGCTGGACCGGGCCGACACCGACGAGCTGGCCGCCGCCGTCGTCGGCGCGCCGCTGGCCCCCGAGGCCGCCGACCAGATGTGGCGGCGCAGCGGCGGCAACCCGTTCGTGGTGGAGGAGCTGGCCCGCGACCTGCGCGACGGCCACGACGGCCTCTCCGACACGCTGCGCGAGGTCTTCCTGGCCCGGGTCGACGCGCTGCCGCAGCCCGCGCACGCCGTGGTGCACGCGGTCGCCGCCGGGGTCGAGCCGGTCGAGCACTGGCTGCTGGCCCAGGTCGTCCGGCTGCCAGAGGACCAGCTGATCGAGGCGGTCCGGGAGGCGGTGGCGCACCGGCTGCTGGTCGGCGCCGACGACGGCTACCGGCTGCGGCACCGCCTGGTCGCCGAGGTGCTGGCGCACGAGCTGCTCCCCGCCGAGCGGGCCGCGCTGCACCGCCGCTACGCCGAGACGCTGACCTCGGCCACCGCCGAGCTGCACCAGGCCCGGCTGGCCCACCACTGGCGGCTGGCCGGCGAGCCGGCCCGGGCCCTGCCGGCCGCGATGGCCGCCGCCCGCGAGGCCGAGCGGTTGCACGGCTACGCCGAGGCGCACCGCCACTGGTCGGCCGCCCTGAGCCTGGCCAGCACGCCGCCCGCCGTGCTGCCCGACGGCGGCCGGCCCGAGCCGGTCGAGGTCGACCGCGCCGAGCTGCTGACCCACGCGGCCGAGTCGGCGCACCACTGCGGGGAGCACGCCCGCGCGCTGGCCCTGCTGGAGGAGCTGGCCGCCGACCCGGCCGGCCCGCCCACCTGCGCCCTGCACATCCGGCGGGCCCGCTACCTGGCCGCCGCGGGCCGGTCCGCCCCCGCCGAGGCCGAATACCGGCGGGTGCTGGCCGCGGACGACTGCACGCCCCGGGAGCGGGCCACCGCCGCCGCCCACCTGGCCGAGCTGCTGCTGCACCTGGGCCGCTACGCCGAGGCCGGCGACCAGGCCCGGGAGGCGCTCCGGCTCGCCGCCGAGGTCGAGGGCACCGCCTCCGAGGTGGTGCTGGCCAGCGCCGCCCTCGGGTTCAGCGAGGCCTACCTGGAGGACCCGGACGCCGGGCTCGCCGTCATGCGCAGGGCGCTGGACACCGCCGAGCGCTCCGGCCGGCCGGAGGACGTGGCCTGTGCGTACCTGCACCTGGCCGAGCTGCTCACCGGGCCGCTGAACATCCTCGAGGAGGGGGTGGTGGTGGCCCGCCGGGGCGCCGAGCGGGTCGCCGAGCTGGGGCTCGGCCGCACCTGGGAGACCCGGCTGCTGGCCATCGCCACCAACGGGCTGTTCCGGGTGGGGCAGTGGGCCGAGGCCGAGAAGGTCGTCGCCGCCGCGCTGCGCCACCGCCCGTCCGGCGCGGACGCGGTCGAGCTGCTGCTCGCCCGGTGCCGGCTGTCCGTCGGCTACGGCGACGTCGAGGCCTCCGACCGCGACCTGGAGGCGGTCGCCACCGTGCTGGCCGGCGGCGGGGCCCGGCACGTGCTGCCGATGCTCATCCTGCGGGCCGGGCTGGCCATGTGGCAGGGCCGGCACGACCTGGCCCGGCAGGCGGTCCAGCGGGGCCTCACCGAGAGCCGCTCCGACGACGTCATCGTGCTGGCCACGCTGGCCTGGCACGGGCTGCGCGCGGAGGCGGAGGCGTCGGCCAGCCGCACCGTCGAGGTGGATCCGAACGCGGTCCGCCGGCTGCGCGAGGTGGTCGACCGGGTGGCCGCCAAGAGCGGGAAGGCGGGCGCCCCGGTGCGCTACGTCGCCGACGCGTTCCTGGCCCTCTGCGCCGCCGAGCTGAGCCGGCTGGACGACGGCCGGGGCGACCCCGAGCTGTGGGCGCGCGCCGCCACCGAGTGGGACCGGCGCAACCACCCCTACCCGGCGGCCTACTCCCGGTTGCGGCAGGCCGAGGCGCTGCTGGCCCGGCGCAGCCGGGTGGCCACCGCCGGCAAGCTGCTGCGGCAGGCCCACCGGACGGCCCAGTCGCTCGGCGCGGTGCCGCTCAGCGAGGAGATCCGCACCCTGGCGGGCCGGGCCCGGGTGGCCCTGGACGAGGGCACGACCGCCCGTCCGGCGCCCCGGCCCCGGGCCGCGGAGCCGGCCGCGCCCACGGTGGACGAGCTGGTGGTGCTCACCGCCCGGGAGCGGGAGGTGCTCGCGGCGGTCGCCGAGGGGCTGACCAACCGGGAGATCGGCCAGCGGCTGTTCATCAGCGAGCGGACCATCGGCGTGCACGTGTCGCACATCTTCGACAAGCTCCAGGTGCGCACCCGGGTGCAGGCCAGTGCGATCTTCCTGCGCAACCGGGCCGAGTAGCCGTACGTCGGCAATACGTCGTTCTACTGATCCGGCCGGCGTACGCCGGCTGGAAGGCTGTCCAGCGTCACCGGGTGGCGTCGTGGGGGCGCCGACCACTGTGGAGGAGAGATGACCGAACCGGTCTGGGGTCCCGTGCACCAGGACATCGTCGGGCTGCTCGCCGACCACCCCGCCGACGTGCCGGCGGTCGTCGACCACCTCACCAAGCTCCAGGATCTGCTGGTCCGGCTGCCTCCGCTGGAGGAGAGCTGCCCGCTGGCCGACTTCAACAAGCTCTACCTGGTCATCACCTCCACGGTCCTCGACGGCCTGTACGACGACCGCTTCACCGACCCGGCCTTTCTGGCCCGGCTCGACGTGGAGTTCGCCGCCCGCTACTTCGACGCGCTGCGGTTCTGGACGGACTCCCACCCGAGCACCCCGAAGGCCTGGTCGTGCCTGTTCCAGCGGATGCGCGGCCCGGACGCCCGGCCGCTGCCGTCGGCCGCCGCCGGGGTGAACGCCCACATCAACTACGACCTGCCGTTCGCGCTGGTGACCACCTTCGACAGCCTGGAGTCCGAGCCGGTCGACGCCAGCGACCAGCACCACGACTACCTGGAGATCAACAAGATCTTCGCCGAGCGGATCCCGGAGCTGCGCCGCGGCTACCTGGACCACTGGCAGCTGATGATCGACATGGTGAACGGCGACATCGACGACTGGTACCAGGGCGAACTGGTCGAGTACACCCGGAACGTGGCCTGGCGCAACGCGCAGAAGATCTGGCGCTGCCGGCACGACCCGGAGGCCCGCGAGTGTGAGCGGATGCGGTTGGACGACAACGCCGCGCTGCTCGGCCGGCTGCTGCTGTCGCCCCTCGGGGCGTTCCTGCAGTAGCCGGGACGGGGGGTCCCCGCGTCCCGCCGTCGGTAGGGCGCGGGGACGCCGTCAGTGGTGCGAGCACGGGCCGGTGCAAGCGGCGCTCCCGAGCGGCTGGGCCGGCCCGGGCTGACGGCGACCGGGTGTCGGCCCGGGCCGACCGGGTACCCGCTGGTCATGCCGCACACCGATCCGGTCCGCCGCTTCGCCTTCCGGTTCGACCCGGCGTTCCGGCTGCCACTGGCCCTGCTCGGGATCCGGCCGGAGACCGCCCGCGTCGAGTTGGGCCCGGCCGAGCTGACCGTCCGGTACGGCCCCTGGCGGCTGCGCACCGCCCGGGACAACGTCAGCGGGGTCGAGCTGGGCGGCCCGTACCGCTGGTGGCGGGCCGTCGGACCGCACCTGTCCCTGGCCGACGGCGGGGTCACCTTCGGCACCGGCGTGGCCGCCGGGGTGTGCATCCGCCTCGCCACCCCGGTGCCGGCGCTCGTCCCCGGCCCCTGGCCGCGCCACCCGGCCGTCACGGTGACGGTGAGTGACCCGGAGGCGCTGCGCGACGCCCTGGCCACCCCGCCTTGATCATCTCCGGCCGCTTGCCCGGTTCCGCCGGGCCGGGCCCCGCGCACGACCTACGGTCGGTTCAGGGCCTGAAGGGGTGCACATGGCGGAGGCACGGGACGGGGGGCAGCCCCGGCGGACGCGGGGGCGCCGCCACCACGCGCAGTCGACCCCCGCGGACCGGACGCTGCGCGACGCCCGCGACCCCGAGCGCGGCGACCGCGCCCGGCGGGGCCCGGCGATGCTGCCCGAACGCGTGGAGAGTCCGGTCCGGCGGGCCCAACCGACCAGCCGGCTCGCCCGCTGGCTGTTCCAGCACCGGGTGCAGCCGGAAGGCCCGGAGACCCGCGAGCACCAGTCGAAGGGCCATCCCTGGTGGCGGGTGATGTGCCTGACCGGCGTGGACTACTTCTCCACCCTGTCCTACCTGCCCGGCATCGCCGCGGTGGCGGCCGGCGCGCTGAGCCCGCTCGCGACCCTGCTGATCGTCGCGCTGACCCTGTTCGGGATGCTGCCGATGTACCGGCGGGTGGCCCGGGAGAGCCCGCACGGGCAGGGCTCGGTGGCCATGCTGGAACGGCTGCTGCCGTTCTGGCGGGGCAAGATCTTCGTGCTGGTGCTGCTCGGCTTCGTGGCCACCTCGTGGATCATCACGATCACGCTCTCCGCCGCCGACGCCACCGTGCACCTGCTGGAGAACCCGATCCTGCCCGAGTCGTTCCCGCACGGCGCCACGGCCGCCGTGCTGGTGACCGTGGTGCTGCTGCTCATCCTCGGCGGGGTGTTCCTGCTGGGGTTCAGCGAGGCGGTGCAGGTCGCCATCCCCCTGGTCGCGGTCTTCCTGGGGCTGAACGCGGTGATCGTCGTCGCCGGCCTGGCCGAGGTCGCCGCCGATCCGGGGACGTTCGGGGGCTGGACCGACCGGCTGACCCGGGTCGGTGGCGCGGGCGACGTGCTCGCCACCAGCGTGCTCGCGTTCCCGCTGCTGGTGCTGGGCCTCTCCGGCTTCGAGACCGGGGTGAGCATGATGCCGCTGGTCAAGAGCGACGGCGTCGACGCCGAGCACCGGTTGACGGCGCGGATCCGCAACACCCGCAAGCTGCTCACCACCGCCGCGCTGATCATGTCGGTCTACCTCATCGTCACCACCTTCGTCACCACCGTGCTCATCCCGCCGCACGAGTTCGCGCCCGGCGGGGCGGCCAGCGGGCGGGCCCTGGCCTTCCTGGCCCACGAGCACTTGGGCGAGGCGTTCGGCACGGTCTACGACATCAGCAGCATCCTCATCCTCTGGTTCGCCGGGGCCTCGGCGATGGCCGGGCTGATCAACATCGTGCCCCGCTACCTGCCCTCCTACGGCATGGCGCCCGAGTGGGGGCGGGCGGTCCGGCCGGTGGTGCTGGTCTACACGGCGATCAGCGTCGCCATCACGGTCGCCTTCCGCGCCGACGTCAACGCCCAGGCCGGCGCGTACGCCACCGGCATCCTGGCCATGATGGTCTCCGGCGCGATCGCGGTGACCATCTCGGCCTACCGGTCGCGGCACCCGTTCGCCGGGATCGGCTTCACGGTGCTCACGCTCGTGCTGCTCTACGCGCTGGTCGAGAACGTCATCGAGAAGCCGGACGGCATCACCATCTCCGGCCTGTTCATCGCCGGCATCGTCGCCGTCTCGCTGATCTCCCGGGTGTCCCGCACCACCGAACTGCGCGCCGAGCGGATCGAGTTCGACGACGCGGCGCGGCGGTTCGTCGCCGACTCGATCGCCCACGACGGCCGGCTGCACCTCATCGCCAACAAGCGGCAGAGCGGCTCGCTGAAGGAGTACCGGCTCAAGGAGCGCGCGCAGCGCGGCATGAACCCGGTGCCCGGCGCCGCCGACGTCCTCTTCCTGGAGATCGACATCAGCGACCCCTCGCGGTTCAGCGAGGTGCTGCGGGTGCACGGGGTCGAGGTCGGCGGCTACCGCATCCTGCGGGCGAACAGCCCGGCCGCGCCCAACGCCATCGCGGCCATCCTGCTGGCGCTCCGCGACGCCACCGGTGTCCGCCCGCACTGCCACTTCGAGTGGTCCGAGGGCAACCCGATCGCGCACCTGCTGCGCTACCTGATCCTGGGCCGCGGCGACACCCCGCCGGTGGTCCGGGAGATCATCCGCAAGACCGAGCCGGACCCGGCCCGCCGGCCCGGCATCCACGTCGGCGGCTGAGCACCGCTGGCGACCCAGGGGTACGCCGACCGCCACCCGCACCGGGCTGCGCCCGGCTACCGGGGCGCGGATCAGGCGAGTGCGCGCACCCGGTCGAGGAAGCCGCCCGCGCAGAAGTCGAGGAAGCCGTCCGGGTCCGGGCCGGCGTTCTGCAGCACGACGTGGTCGAAGCCGGCGTCGACGTACGGCTTCACCTTCGCCAGGTGCGGCTCGGGGTCCGGCCCGACCGAGAACTGCTGCCGGATGTGCTGGTCCTCCACCCAGACCGTCGCCGCGTCGAAGTTCACCGGGTTGGGCAGCTCGCTCATCACCTTCCACCCGGTGACCGCCCAGCGGCTGGTCTCCTTCGCCGCGCGGACCGCCTGCTCCTCGTCGGTGGCCCAGGCCATCGGCACCTCCGCGTAGCGGGGCCCCTGCCCACCGGCCTCCTGGTAGTGCTCGACGATCGACGACTTCGGCTCGGTGGCGAACAGCCCGTCGCCCAGCTCGGCGGCCATCGCCGCGGAGGACCGTCCGCTGGCCGCCACGGCGATCACCGGGGGCGTCTCCGGCAGGTCCCACACCCGGGCGTCCTCCAGCTGGAGATGCCGGCCCTCGTACGACTGGTAGCCGCCCTGCCAGAGCAGCCGGATGATCTCCAGGGCCTCGCGCAGCCGTTCGTGCCGCCCCCGGACGCTCGGGAAGCCCTGCCCGACCACGTGCTCGTTGAGCCGTTCGCCCGCGCCCACTCCCAGGGTGAACCGCCCGTCGGAGATCAGCGCCATGGTGGCCGCGGCCTGGGCGATGATCGCCGGGTGGTACCGCACCGAGGGGCAGGTGACCCCGGTGGCCAGCCCCAGCGTGCTGGTCTTCGCGGCGACGGCGGCGAGCGCGCTCCAGGTGAAACAGGAGTGCCCCTGCACCTCCAGCCAGGGGTGGTAGTGGTCGCTCATCTCGACGAAGTCGAAGCCGGCCTGTTCCGCCCGGACCGCCTGCCGGATGAGGTCCTGCGGGCCGAAGGCCTCCGAGGCCAGCTTGTAGCCGATCTGCATCGCCCTGGTCTCCCGTCCCCCGCGCGGCTGGACCGCTGCACTTCCCGCCCCGCACCCCGACAAACCCGCACCCGAGTGAGGAGCCCAGCCTCCTAGGACGGCAGAGCGGTGGTGACCCTGCGTACGCCGGGCACGGAAAGGCCCGCGCCGCGGGGGAGCGGGCGCGGGCCGGGGTGGTGCGGGGCCTACTTGGACGGCTCGGGGAGCTTGCAGTCCACCTTGGGGTTGGCGCCGATGTAGTTCAGCGGGCCGGCCACGATGGTGACGAGGATGGTGCCGGCCTCGGCGCAGTTGGTGTCGTCGTTGCCGTAGTAACCGCGCTGGCCGGCGGCGATGGCGCCGATGACGAGCCAGATGACGACCAGGACGCCGACTATCGAGGTGCCGCGCATGGGTTGCCTCCACTGGGGTTGTGGTGGATTCGAGGTGGAGGTCATGTACCCAGGGCGGGGGAACGGTCAAACGGCGCCGCGGTTCCGGCACGGCCGATTCCGACCATGCCCGGCCGGGTCAGTGCGGCGGCGCCGGCATCTCCGGCGGCCGGCCCCGGCTGCGCAGGTGGTCGGCGACGGCCACCCCGGCCAGCACCAGCATCGCCCCGAGCGCCGCGTAGACCGGCGCGAGGAACAGCAGGCCGGGGGAGATGGTGAGCAGCGCCAGGACGCCGCCGGGGCGGGACCGCGACACCCGGCTGAACACCTCGTACTCGAAGGCGGCCCGACCGGTCAGGAACAGCGCCGGCCCACCCAGGATGACCGCCAGCCAGGCCGGCGGGGTGGTCCCGGTCGGTTCGAGCAGCACCAGGTCGAACCCCGCCGCGCTGGTCACCACGCCGGCCACCATGAGCAGGTGGGTGTACGGGGCGGAGTTCAAGAACTTGGCCGGCTGCTTCGACATGGCGATGGCGTGCGGCAGCAGCTCCCCGGACTTGTGCACGTAGATCCGCCAGAGCAGCAGCGTGGTGGCGAACGCGATGGCGAAGGCGCCGATGTTCTCCGCCTCCGAGTGGTGCAGGCTGAAGACCGTGCCGGTGACCAGGATGGCGTCGCCCAGCGCGATGATGAAGAACTGCTGGTAGCGCTCGGAGAGGTGCTCGGCGGTCACGTTGCGCTGGGCGTCCGGCACCACGCCCAGCCCCGGCACCGGGTACGCGAGCCGGAAGCCGAGGTAGTCGATGCCCAGCGCCAGCGCCCAGAGGATCTCGCGGGCGTGGCCGACCACCGTGGCGCCGGCGAGCCAGGGGATCGCGGAGATCGCGAACCAGATGAAGATGCGGGCGGCCCGGCGCTGGGTCTGCCGGTGGCGCCGCACCGCCGGCATGAGGAACAGCCCGCGTCCGAGATGGATCGCCACGTACGTGCCGGCGAAGACCAGTCCGCGGCCGGCGAACGCCTCCGGGATGGTGGTGGTCATCAGCAGCGCCCCGAACATCACCCCGATGATCAGGAGCTTGATCTCGGGACGTTGCGGGTCGTACATGTCGGTGACCAGGGTGGTGATCGCCCAGGTCCACCACATCGCCATCAGCATGATCAGCGACTGAAAGGCCCGCTCCCAGTTGAGTTCGTGGATCAGGCCGCGGGAGATCAGGGAGAGCGCGACCACGTACACCAGGTCGAAGAAGAGCTCCAGCAGGGTCACCCGGCGTGGTGCCTCGGGATCGCGTACCGGGGGCCGCGGCTCGGCGGGCTGCTCCGGCGTGGCGGTGGGCACGAGCTGCTCCTGCGGTGGCGGGATCGGCGCGGCGGGCCGTCCGGCCCTGCACCGACCGTAGCGACGCCCGCGCAGACCCGTGCCCGGTTTCCCGCATTCGCGCCCGTCCGGGGCGCGCGGGCCGGTGGTGACCCTCGGTCACCACCGGCCCGTGGGTCGGCTCAGGCGTCCCGGCCGGTGCCGGCGGGGAGCACCCGGTCGGCCTCGGCGCGGGCGCCGGCCAGCACCTTCGCCTGCTGCGACCACGTCGCCAGGCCGGGGGCGGCGCGCAGGCCGGCGGCCTTGACGGTCTCCCGCAGCGCCGCCTCGTCCAGCTCGCTGAGCTGCTGGTAGGTGCGGATGCCGGCGGCCTGGAGGGCGGCGGCCAGCTTCGGCCCGATGCCCTGGATCCGCCGGAAGTCGTCGGCGGCGTCCACCTGGGCCGGAGCGGCGTCCTCGACCGAGGCGCGCGGCGCGGGCACCGTCACCGGCGCGGCCGGCTCCGTCCCGGCCACCGGCTCGTCGGCCACCGGCTCGTCGGCTACCGGCTCGGCCGGCACGGCCACCGGCTCGGCGGCCGGTGCCGGCTCGGTCGCGGCGGCCGGCTCCCCGGCCACGGCCACGTCGGACGCGGCCGGCTCGGTGACCGTCACCGGCTCGGTGACCGTCACCGGCTCGTCTGACGGCAGGGGGGTGGCCTCGGCGGCCAGCGTGGCGGCGGCCGGGGCGGGGTCCTCCTCGGCCGGGGTCGGCGCCTCGGTCACCGCGGCGGGCGCCGGCACCTCGTCGACCACGGCCTCCGGCCGCTCCCGGTCGACCGTGGCGGTCACCTCGGGCGCCGGGGCGGCGGCACCCTCCACCGTGGGCGTGCCGGTGCCGGCCGCGTTCCGGCGGCCGCTCACCACCCACCCGACGACCAGGCCCACCAGCAGGGCCAGGATCAGGACCAGCCACTGCCCGAAGCTCGACGGCATGCCAACCTCCTCCTATGTACGTGAACGACAATCGCGAGAAAACTCGGGGCAGCTTCGCACACGTACGCGCGGGGCGACAGGGAGGTCGGCGGCTGCCGCCGCTGGTGGGACGGGAAGTGCCGGCCGGTGGCCGCGGGATGACCGAGCGTGTGCCACGCGGGTGCGCGGAAGGGGCGCCCCGGACCCTGGTGCCGTTCGAGGGTCCGGGACGCCCCGGTCTTCGCGCCGGACCGCTCAGCAGGCCTGGCGGGGCACCGGGAGGTCGGCCGCGTCCCAGCTGTAGAAGCAGCCGGCCACGGCGTCGCGGGGGGAACGCCAGGTCGGCAGGTACGGCGACGTGTGCGCCGACAGCCGCTCGTTGACCTGCTGGTAGAACGGGTTGTCGCGGACCTCGGCGGCCAGGTCCGGGTCGACGTCCACCGTCTCCATGAGGTGCACGCACAGGTCGTGCAGGTAGTACAGGGAGCGGTGCCGGATCCCGGTGAGGCGGGGCAGTTCGGTGGCGTCGGACTCGGCGAAGATCTGGGCCACCCGGCCCTGCGCACCCGGCACGATCCGGCTGACGACCAACAGTCGACTCATCGGGGCCCCTCTCGCCGCTGGTGGTGCGCCGACTCCGGTCCAGGGCGCCGGCCACCGTGGGCACACCCTGCCGGGCCCGCTGTCACCTGACCGTCACGGCCCGGACGGTGACATTGATGGCGGTGGTGACGCTGCGGTCAGCGGGGGTGTGGTGTGGTGGGTGCGGTCGAGCCGCGCGGTGCCGAGCCGGTCGGGCGCCCGGGGGCGTTGTTCCGGTCGGCGCGCCGGGGGGGCGCGTCCCGCCGGCTGGCACGCCGGATCGGGGCGAGGGTCTCGTCGAGCAGCGCGGACATGGCCGGGGACGGTTCGAGGCGCAGCTCGCGCAGCAGCAGGTCGCGGTAGACGTAGAAGGCGTGCACCGCTTCGAACGCGTTGCCCTCGGCGAGGTGGATGCGGACGACCAGGCGGTGCGGGGTCTCCCGGAGGGGCTCGGCGGCCATCGCCTCCAGCGCCGCCTCCAGGGCCTCGCCGTGCCGCCCGGCGGTGAGGTGGTTGCCGGCGAGTTCCTCCAGCATGTGCAGCCGGAGCTGCCGCAGCCGTTCCCGTTCCAGCAGCACCCAGTCGTCGTACCAGCCGGGGAGGAGGTCGTGCCGGCCGGCGCCGGCGGCGCCGCGGGGAACCTGGCCGTCGCGTACCCGGTCGGCGGTCGCCACCAGCTCGTCGACGTCGAGGTGGACGGTGGGGTCGAGGCGGACGGTGTCGCCGTCGGTGCGTAGCGGGCAGCAGGGGTCCTGCCGGAGCCGCCACAGCGCGGTGCGCAGCGAGGAGAGGGCCCGGTCCTCCGAGGTCTCCGGCCAGAGCAGCCCGGCGAGGTGGCTGCGGGTGGCGGCCGGGCGCAGGCCGATGAGGGCGATGACCCGTTGCAGGCCCCGGGGGACCACCACGGGGACGCCGTCGTGGAGCAGCCGGAACCCGCCGAGCAGGTGCAGCGACACCCGTGGGGCGGAGTCTCCCGCCGTCGGCATTCTCGATCCACCGGACACGGGCGCACCCCCAGCACGCGGAACCCTCGTCCCGACCGTCCTCTGTTGCCCGGCTCGGCTGCCCACGACGCCGGTGTCGGAACGGCTCCGCCCTGGCGGAGAAAGCCCGCTTTGGCCGGGCTGACCGGTACGGAGAATATCAACACTTGTTACTCTGAGTCAACGGATGGTCCGTTTACTGACCGTCTGTAGTGGCCAGACGAACGGCCTGTGAACTGCGAAGAAGTGTCGCTATCCGTGAGCGAACCTGATCTTCACATAGCTAGCGCACAGTTTGCGTCAACGCAGCGTCACCGACTTCCCGGGCCGATGGTGGCCGGTTGACGCCGCGTTGACGGTCCCGGCGGCACCGTGTCGCCAGTCGTGCGCCGAGACCGGTCGCCATGCACCGGTACGCATCCAGGGGAGGCCGCGGATGGACCGTTCGCTCATCGTCGCCAAGGTGGTGCCGACCGCCGAGGATCGGGTCGCCGAGATCTTCGCCGCGTCCGACGCGACCGAGCTGCCCGGCCTGGTCGGCGTCCGGCACCGCTCCCTCTACCGGCTGCACGACCTCTACGTCCATCTCCTGGAGACGGACGCGCCGACCGAGGGGGCGGTGGAGGAGGCGCGCGGCCATCCCGAGTTCGTCCGGGTCAGCGAGCGGCTGCGCCCGTACATCTCGCCGTACCTGCCGACCTGGCGTTCGCCGCGCGACGCCATGGCCCACTGTTTCTACCGGTACGACGCCCCAGGGCGGCGACCGTGACCACCACCGCTCCCCGGGACGAACAGCTCTGGTCCCGCTGCGACGGCTGCGCCTCGCTGCTCTACCGCAAGCGGCTGCGGCGCAACCTCGACGTCTGCCCGGAGTGCGGGTCGCACGCCAGGCTCGACGCCCCCGACCGGGTGGCGCAGCTGGTCGACCCGGACTCGTTCACCCCGCTGCCGGACCGGGCGGTGCGGGTCGACCCGATCGGGTTCGTGGACGCGCTGCCCTATCCGCACCGGCTCGGCGCGGCACGCGCCGGCTCCGGCCTGGACGAGGCCGTGCTCTGCGGGACCGCCCGGGTCGGCGGTCACCCGGTCGCCCTGGCGGTGATGGACTTCCGCTTCCTCGGCGGCAGCCTCGGCTGCGCGGTCGGCGAGCTGATCACCCGCACCGCCGAGCGGGCGCTGGCCGACGCCACGCCGCTGGTGCTCGTCACGGCCTCCGGCGGGGCGCGGATGCAGGAGGGCGCCCTGTCGCTCATGCAGATGGCCACGGTGAGCCAGGCCGTCGCCGGCTTGCGCGAGGCGGGCCTGCTCACCGTCAGCGTCGTCACGGACCCCACCTACGGCGGGGTGGCCGCCTCCTTCGCCACCAACACCGACGTGGTGCTCGCCGAGAGCGGCGCCCGGCTGGGCTTCGCCGGCCCCCGGGTGATCCGCCAGGTCACCGGCGCCACCCTGCCGGAGGGCTTCCAGACGGCCGAGTTCCTGCTCCGGCACGGCCAGATCGACCTCGTGGTGCCCCGGCACGCGCTGCGCGGCCGGTTGACGGCGCTGCTCGCCGCCGCCGAGGCCGGCCGGCGGGTGCCCGTACCCCGGCAGGAGCCGGCGCCGCGACCGGCCGTCACGGCCGGCGCGCCCGGGCCGGCCCGGGACGCCTGGGAGACGGTACGCACGGCGCGGCACCCGGGCCGGCCCACCACGCTGGACTACCTGGAGACCGCCTTCGACGGCTTCGTGGAGCTGCACGGCGACCGGCTCGGGGCCGACTGCCCCGCGATCGTCGGCGGGGTGGCCCGGCTGGACGGCCGGCCGGTGATGGTGATCGGCCACCAGAAGGGACACACCACCGCGGAGCTGGTGGCCCGCAACTTCGGCATGGCCAGCCCGGCCGGGCACCGCAAGGCGTTGCGCCTCATGCGCCTCGCGGCCCGGCTCCGCCTGCCGGTGGTGACCCTCGTGGACACCCCTGGCGCCGACCCGGGGGTGGACGCCGAGCAGCAGGGCCAGGCGGGCGCGATCGCGGAGAACATCCTCGCGCTGAGCGTCCTGCCCACGCCGGTCGTCGCGGTGGTCACCGGCGAGGGCGGCAGCGGCGGCGCGCTCGCCCTCGCGGTCGCCGACCGGGTGCTGATGCTGGAGCACGCCGTCTACTCGGTGATCAGCCCGGAGGGCTGCGCCGCGATCCTCTGGCCGGACAGCTCGGCCGCCCCGCAGGCCGCCCGGGCGCTCCGGCTCACCGCCGCCGACCTGTGCCGGCTCGGGGTGATCGACGAGGTGGTGCCCGAGCCGCGGCCCGCCGCGCACGGCGATCCGGCAGGTGCCGCCGAGCTGCTGGGCCGGGCCGTGGCGGCGAACCTCGCGCCGCTGCTCGCCGTGCCGCCGGCCACCCTGGTCCGCCGCCGCCGGCAGCGGTTCCGCCGCTTCGGCGCGGCCCGCTCGGCGGGCCCGAACCCGCCGGTCGAGGCGACTGATCGGACACGAACGGAGGTGGCGCGATGAGCCCGGACGGCGGGCCCGACGAGGTGCTGGACGGGTTGAGTCGGCACGCCCGCAAGCTGGTCGCCGAGCTGGCCGGCCCGGTGCGCCGGGTTCGGCTGCGCAGCGGCGAGACCGTGCTGGAGGTGGAGTGGCACCACCCGGTCCCGCCGGCCCCGGCGCCCCGTGCCGAGGCCGACCCGGTCACCGAACCGCGGGCCGACGTCACGCCCGTGACGGACCGCCCGGCGGTGCGGGCGCCCGTGGTCGGCACCTTCTACCGCGCCCCCGAGCCCGGCGCCGCCCCGTTCGTGGTGGTCGGCGACGTGGTCCGGCCCGGCCAGGTGGTCGGCATCGTCGAGGCCATGAAGCTCATGAACGAGGTGACCGCCGGCCAGGCCGGACGGGTGGTCGAGGTGCTGGTGGAGGACGGCAAGCCCGTCGAGTACGACCAGCCGCTTATCGCCCTGGAACCGCTCACCGGACGGGACGCGTGATGTTCGACAAGGTGCTCATCGCCAACCGGGGCGAGATCGCGCTGCGGGTGCTGCGGGCCTGCCAGGAGCTGGGCGTACGCACGGTGGTGGTGCACTCCAGCGCCGACGCGGACTCGCTGCCGGTACGGCTGGCCGACGAGACCGTCCAGATCGGACCGGCGTCCAGCCGGCAGAGCTACCTGAACGCCGCCGCGATCGTCGAGGCGGCCCGGCAGACCGGCGCGCAGGCCGTGCACCCGGGCTACGGCTTCCTCTCCGAGGACGCCGACTTCGCCGAGATCTGCGCGGAGAACGGGCTCACCTTCGTGGGCCCGCCGCCGCAGGTGATGGCCGCCCTCGCGGACAAGTCCACGGCGCGGGCGCTGATGAGCCGCGCCGGCCTGCCGCTGCCGCCGGGCAGCGTGCGGACCCTGCCGACCGCTGCCGAGGCGCTCGACGTGGCGGCCGAGGTCGGCTACCCGGTGATCGTGAAGGCAGCCGCCGGCGGGGGCGGTCGCGGGATGACCGTGGTCCGCTCGGCCGCCGAGCTGCCCCGCGCGTACGCCCGCACCCGCGCCGCCGCCCAGGTCGCCTTCGGCGACGACCGGGTCTACGTCGAGCGGTACCTGGCCGACGCCCGGCACGTCGAGGTGCAGGTGCTCTGCGACGGCCACGGCAACGGGATCCACCTGGGCACCCGGGACTGCTCGGTGCAGCGCCGCCACCAGAAGCTGATCGAGGAGGCGCCCGCCCCGGCGCTGCGACCGGCCACCCTGGACACCCTCGCGGAGACCGCGCTGCGCGGCGCCCTCTCGGTCGGGTTCACCGGCGCCGGCACCGTCGAGTTCCTGGTGGACGAGGCGGAACGCTGCCACTTCCTGGAGATCAACTGCCGGATCCAGGTGGAGCACCCGGTGACCGAGCTGGTGACCGGCATCGACCTGGTCCACGAGCAGCTGCACGTGGCCGCCGGCACGCCGCTGCGCTGGCGGCAGGAGGACGTCCGGCTGCGCGGGGTGGCGGTCGAGTGCCGGGTCAACGTGGAGGACCCGGACCGGGACTTCGCCCCGGCCCCCGGCCGGCTGGACCGGTTCCGGCCGCCCGGCGGCCCGTTCACCCGGGTGGACACCCACGGCCACGTCGGCTACCTGGTCAGCCCGCACTACGACTCGCTGCTGGCCAAGGTGGCGGTCTGGGCGCCGGACCGGGACGGCGCGCTGGACCGGCTCGACCGGGCGCTCGGCGAGTTCGAGGTGGCCGGCCCGGGGGTGCGCACCACCATCCCGTTCGCCCGGCGGGTGCTGCGCGACGCCGCCTTCCGCGCCGGACGGCACACCACCGCCCTGGTCGACCGCCTGCTCAACCCGCCCGCCGCCGACGCCGTACCGGCCGCCGCCCCGCCGCCCGACGGCGCCGACCGGGCCGCACCGGCCCTGCCCGACATCCGCGCCGACGCCGACCCGGCCGGCCGTACCCCCGTCACCGCCGTGCCCGCCGCCGGCCCGAACGCCTGGAGGAACCCATGACCGTCGCTCCCGACCGACCGCTCACCAACGAGATCACCGACATCCTGGTGACCCACTGCGGCCTGGACGCCGACGCGGCCGCCCGCACCCCGGCCGCCAGCCTTGAGGAGCTGGGCATGGACTCGCTGGCCCTGCTCGAACTCTCCGCGGTCGTGGCCGACCGGTGGCGGGTGAAGATCCCGGAGCAGGCCGGGCAGCTCAGCATCGCCGGCGTCGCCGACCTGGTGGCCCGGAAGGCGGACCCGCCGGGGCACACCGAGAACGCCGTCGACATCGCCGCCCCGCTGCCGCTGGTCTGGGAGATCACCAACGACGTGGCCCGGTGGACCGAGCTGTTCACCGAGTACGCCGTGGTCGAGATCCTGCACCGCGAGGGCGACACGGTCCGGTTCCGGCTCACCATGCACCCGGACGAGAACGGCACGTCGTGGAGCTGGGTCAGCGAACGCACCGCCGACCCGGCGACCCGCGAGGTGCGCGCCCGGCGGGTGGAGACCGGCCCGTTCGAGTACATGCGCATCTACTGGCGCTACGACGAGGTCGACGGCGGCACCCGGATGACGTGGGTGCAGGACTTCGCCATGAAGCCCACCGCGCCGGTCGACAACGCCGGCATGACCGAGCGGATCAACACCAACAGCAAGGTCCAGCTCGCCGTCATCAAGGAGCGGATCGAGCGGGCGCACGCGGGAGGCGCGCGATGACCGACACGACCACGGCCCGGGTCTCCGTCCACGACGTCACCCCCGACCGGCGGCGCGGCGGCGAGCTGCGGGTGCTGCTCGGCCCGAAGACCGTCGGCAGCACCTCCGGCTTCATGGGGGTGGCCACCCTCGCGCCGGGGGAGCGGATCGCCGAGCACTACCACCCCTACAGCGAGGAGTTCCTCTACGTCGCCCGCGGCGCCATCACCGTCGACCTGGACGACCGGCCGGTGCTCCTCGCGGCCGGCGAGGGGCTGTTCGTGCCCAAGGACGTGCGGCACCGGCTGCGCAACACCGGCGACGAGCCGGCCGAGGTGGTCTTCCACCTCGGGCCGCTCGCCCCCCGCCCGGAACTCGGCCACGTCGACACCGAGGGCGCCCCACCACCCCGGACGCCGTCGTGACCGGCCGGCGGACCGTGGTCACCGGCGTCGGCGTCGTCGCCCCCGGCGGCGCCACCCGGGACCGGTTCTGGAAGACCATCACCGAGGGGCGCACCGCCACCCGGCGGATCAGCTTCTTCGACCCGTCGCCGTTCCGCTCGCAGATCGCCGCCGAGTGCGACTTCGACCCGGACGCCGCCGGCATCACCCTGGCCGAGCGGCAGCGCGCCGACCGGTACGTGCAGTTCGCCCTGGCCTGCTCCGCGGAGGCGCTCGCCGACAGCGGCCTGACGCTGTCCGACGCCGACCGGGAACGCGCCGGTGTGGTGCTCGGCACCGCCGTCGGCGGCACCATGGCACTGGAGAAGGAGTACGTGCGGGTCAGCGACTCCGGCCGGCACTGGCTCGTCGACCACACCCTCGGCGGGCCGTACCTGTACCAGGCGCTGATCCCGAGCAGCCTGGCCGCCGACGTGGCCTGCCGGCACGGCCTGCACGGCCCGGCGCAGGTGGTCTCCACCGGCTGCACGTCCGGCATCGACGCCATCGGGTACGCCCACCAGCTTATCGCCGACGGCGAGGCGGACATCGTGCTGGCCGGGGCCGCCGACTCGCCGATCTCCCCGGTCACCGTGGCCTCGTTCGACGCCATCGGCGCCACCAGCCCGGACAACGACGACCCGGAGCACGCCTCCCGGCCGTTCGACGCCGACCGGCACGGCTTCGTCCTGGCCGAGGGCGCGGCCGTGCTGGTGCTGGAGGAGGCCGAGCACGCCCGGCGCCGGGGCGCGCACGTCTACTGCGAGGTGGCCGGCTACGCCAGCCGCAGCAACGGGTTCCACATGACCGGGCTGCGCCCCGACGGGGCGGAGATGGCCGTGGCGATCACCGACGCGCTGCGCCAGGCCCGGCTCGCCCCGTCCGCCGTGTCGTACGTGAGCGCGCACGGCTCGGGCACCCGGCAGAACGACCGGCACGAGACGGCCGCGTTCAAGCGGGCGCTGGGCGCGACCGCGTACCGGGTGCCGATCAGCTCGATCAAGTCGATGGTCGGGCACTCGCTGGGCGCCATCGGCTCCATCGAGATGGCCGCGTGCGCGCTGGCCATCGAGTACGGCGTGGTGCCGCCCACCGCCAACTGGGCCACCAGGGACCCGGAGTGCGACCTGGACTACGTGCCCAACGAGGCCCGGGAGGTGCCCGTGGACGTGGCGCTGTCGGTGGGCAGCGGCTTCGGCGGCTTCCAGTCCGCCATGATCTTCCGCCGGTTGGCGGTGCACCCGTGAGCGCGAGGAGTGAGCCGGTGTTGCGAGCCCCGCAGTCGCGAACAAGGACAACGCCCGTGAGCGCGAGGAGTGAGCCGGTGTTGCGAGCCCCGCAGTCGCGAACAAGGACAACGCCCGTGAGCGCGAGGAGTGAGCCGGTGTTGCGAGCCCCGCAGTCGCGAACAAGGACAACGCCGTGACGGCCCGGGCCGTGGTGACCGGGCTGGGGGTGGTCGCGCCGACCGGCGTCGGCGCCGACGCGCACTGGGACTCGGTGCTGGCCGGCACCCGCCGCACCGGGCCCATCACCCTGTTCGACCCGGCCGGCTACCCGACGCGGGTGGCCGGGGAGGTGCCCGACTTCGACCCGGCCGGGTTCAGCGACACCCGGCAGCGGGTGCAGACCGACCGGTGGACGCACCTCGGCTTCGCCGCCACCCGGCTGGCCCTCGCCGACGCGGGCCTGCCCGAGGAGGCCCCCGACCCGTACCAGTGGGCGGTCACCCTGGCCAGCTCCTCGGGCGGGAACCTGTTCGGGCAGCGGGAGCTGCAACGGCTCTGGGGCGGGCCGTCCCGGACCGTCGGGGCGTACCAGTCGATCGCCTGGTTCTACGCGGCCAGCGTCGGGCAGCTGTCCATCCGGCACCAGCTCAAGGGGCCCTGCGGGGTGACCGTCTCCGAGTCGGCCGGCGGGCTGGACAGCCTCGCCCACGCGGTGCGGACCATCCGCCGCGGCACCCCGCTGGTGGTGGCCGGGGCGGCCGAGTGCCCGCTCAGCCCGTACGCGCTGGCCTGCCAGCTCCGCTCGGGGCTGCTCAGCGACGTGGCCGACCCGGAGCGGGCGTACCGGCCGTTCGACGCGGGCGCCGCCGGGTACGTGCCGGCCGAGGGCGGCGCCGTGTTCGTGGTGGAGGAGCTGGGGCACGCGCTGGCCCGGGGCGCCCGGATCTACGGGGAGATCACCGGCTGGGCGGCCACCCACGACGCCGCACCGACCGATCCGGAGGCCGGCCCCGATCCGACCCACTACGCCCGGGCGCTGCGCCTGGCCCTGGACCGGGCCGCCGTCCGCCCGCACGACGTGGACGTGATCTGGCCGGACGCGCTGGGCGTGCCGGCGTACGACCGGGCCGAGGCGGCCGCCCTGCACGCGGTCTTCGGCGCGACGACCCCGCCGGTGACCACGCAGAAGCCGCTGACCGGCCGGGCCCACCAGGGCGGTTCGGCGCTGGACGCGGCCACCGCGCTGCTCGCCTTCCACCACGGCCTGTTGCCGGCCTCGGCCGGGCCGGAGCAGCCGGCGCCGGGCTGCGAGCTGACCTTCCTGCGCCGGCCGCGCCCGCCGCGCAGCCGCATCGCCCTGGTCGGGGCGCGCGGCTTCGACGGCTTCAACAGCGCGGTGGTCCTCCGCGGCGCCGCGCCCCCGCCGGCGGGGGAGGAGAGGTGACGGGGCGACCGGTGCGCCGCGTCACGACGGGCGAGCCAGGTACGCCGTCTTGACGTCGCCGGAGAACCCGCAGGCCCGGTAGAAGGCGTGGGTCGCGGGTCTGCGCGATCCCGTCATGAGCATCGCCTTGTAGCAACCCGCGTCCCAGGCGGCCTGGAGCGTGCCGGCCATGATCTGCTTGCCCAGACCGGTGCCGCGCCGCGACTCCTCGACCACGACGTTCTCGATGACGGCGTAGGGCGATGCCGATCGGCTGATGTTGGGGATCACGTTGAGGTACGTGCTGGCGACGACGACCCCGTCCAGTTCGAGCACGAAGAGGTGCAGTCCCGGAGTTTGCAGGATCTGCGCGAAGACCCGTGCGTCGGATCCGTCCGTCAGCTGCGGATCGCCGGGTTGCAGTTGCCGGTAGAGGCGGATGATCTGCGCGAAGTCGTCGGGCCGGGCCGCACGGAACATGCCGCGAGCGTAGACACCCGTTGGACCGGGCCGCACCCCGCCCGAGCACAGCGTCGGGCGGCCGGCGGGCTACCGAGCCGGCGTGGCACCGATCCTGCCTGTCCGATCGAGCCTGAGCAATCCGCCCAGCCGCCCTTATTGATCTAGCCATTTGCATGTAGCAATGGATCCAACGGCTGTCGTACTGTTCCGTCAGCACCCCGGAGAACGCACGTGTTGGGCGGATTTCGCCCACTTCGAGGCTGGGCGGTGGGCGGTCGTGACAGCACATCCTATGGCGGAAGATCCTGTGTCGACAGACGCGAGTTGGGTGGACGACATTCTGTTCACCGGGCGTCCCACCGACATATGTCTCCGCCTGCCCGAGCCGGTCGACAAGGCCACCCTGCGCCGCCTCGTGGGCGAGGCGCAGACCCGGCTGGCCGGGGCCGGCCTGCGGCCCGGCGGCGCCGCCGCGCTGCGGCTGCCCCCGTCGCTGGCGTACGTGGTGCACCTGCTGGCCACCTGGCGCGCCGGCGCCCAGGCGATCCTGCTCGACCACCGGCTCACCGACCACGAGGTCGACAGGGCGCTGCGCCGGCTCGGCCCGCAGGTGGTGGTCGCGCCCGTGCGGACCGGCGGCGGCGCCCTGCGGATCTTCGTCGACGTCACCGCCGGCGTCACGCCGTACGCCGACGGCCCGGCCGGCAGCCCGCACGCGGTGATCCAGCTCAGCTCCGGCTCCACCGGGCCGTCCAAGGTGATCGGGCGCACCGTCGAGGACCTGGTCGGCGAGGTGCACCGCTACACGCGCATCGACGGGGTGGCCCTGCCCGGCGAGCGGATCGTCCTGCTGCCCTCCATGGTGCACGTGCTCGGTCTGGTGGGCGGCCTGCTCTACGGGCTGCACGCCGGCGTCGAGCTGTGCCCGCCCGAGCGGCTCAGCGGCGACGCGATCCTTGCCGCCGTCGCCGCCCAGGACAGCCCGGCCACCGTGCTCGGAGTGCCGTTCCACATCGGCCTGCTCGCCTCCACCGTGCCGTCCCGGCCCCTGCCGCAGCTCCGGCGGATGACCACCGGCGGCGAACTGGTGCCGGCCGCCGTGGCCCGCGCCTTCACCGACCGCTACGGCGTCCCGCTGGGCAACATGTACGGGATGACCGAGGTCGGCGTCATCGGCACCGACCTGCACGGTGCGCACCGCCCGGCCATCGCCCCCGCCCCCGGCATCCGGGTTCGCGAGTCCGGCGGCGAGCTGTGGGTGAGCTGCCCGGCCAACCCGTACGTCGGGCTCGCCGACCCGACCCGCTGGGCCGACGGCTGGCTGCACACCCGCGACGCCGGCGTGGTCGACCCGGACACCGGGCTGGTCACCATCAGGGGCCGGCTCGACTCGCAGGTGTCGGTGGGCGGCATGAAGGTCGACCTCACCGAGGTGGAGGCCACCGTGGCCGAGCTGCCCGGGGTGACCGCCGCCGTGGTGGTCTGGGACGACGGCATCACCGCGTACGTGCAGACCGACGGCTCGCTCTCCGAGGACACCCTGGACAAGCTGCTCGCCGAGCGCCTGGCCGGCTACAAGCGGCCCCGCACCCTGCACCTGCTCGACCAGATGCCGCGCACCACCACCGGCAAGCTGGTCCGCTCCGCGACGGCGCTGCGGGACGCCGCGTCATGACCGGCCCGCTACGCGAGGGCGACCTCGACCGGCCCGGCCGCCCCGGCGACCGCGACGGCGAGCACCAGGCCCGGACCGCCGGCCGGATGGCCGACCCGCACCCCGGGACAGCCGGGGACCGCGCGCAGCAACTCGCCGCCGGCGTCCGGCGTGGGCATCCGGCGGCGCAACCCGCCGTCGCGCAGCCCCGTGCCGAGCGCCTTGCCGACCGCCTCCTTGGCCGTCCACAGGCGCAGGAAGTCCAGCTCCCGGCCGGCCTCGGCCCGGGCGGCCAGCCAGGCCGCCTCGTCCGGGTCGTACCAGCGCCGGGCCAGCGGCGTGGCGGGCAGCGGCCGGCGCCGCTCGACGTCCACCCCTACCGGCCCGCCCGGGCGCTGTCCTTTGTAC